>CAINMH010000033.1 GCA_903850745.1 uncultured bacterium | reverse complement strand
CATTGATCCTGGTCCGATTGCCCACATTCTCGAAGGTGCCCAGCGACCAGGTCACTTCACCGGAGTGCTCACGATCGTGGCGAAGCTGCTGCACCTCACCAAGGCGGATGTTGCTTTGTTCGGGGAGAAGGACTACCAACAGTTGACTGCAATCCGCATGATGGTGCGCGCTTTAGATTTTCCTGTTGAAGTTGTCGGTGTCCCCACGGTCCGTGAAGGTGACGGGTTGGCCATGAGTAGTCGCAATCGGTACCTGAGCGACGAGGAGCGTGCTGCGGCAGTAGTAGTGCCGCGGGCGTTGGGCGCAGGTGCCGCCGTTGCTTTGACGGGTGCTGATGCTGAAGAGGTCCTGCAGGTTACGCGTGATGTTTTGGCGCAGGAACCTCTCGCGTCGCCTGACTATGTATCACTCACTGACGTCAATCTTGGGCCATCGCCTCAGTCAGGTGCTGCGCGGTTGTTGACTGCAGTCCGTTTCGGAAATACGCGGTTGCTCGATAACGTGGGCTTCGTACTCGGCGGTAGTGCGTGATCGCTACCTCGCACCTGGTCGCGTCGTCGCCGGGATGGACGCAACGCGCCGACGTCATTGTCATTGGCTCAGGAGTCGCTGGATTAACTTCTGCTTTGCATGCGCGTGCGCTAGGCCTGAAGGTGCTTCTCGTTACTAAAGCGCGAGTTGACGAAGGTTCGACGCGCTGGGCTCAGGGCGGCATTGCTGCAGCCCTCTCGGAAGATGACTCACCGGATGATCACCTACGTGACACTCTCGAGGCAGGTGCTGGGTTGTGCGATGTCGATGCCGTTGAGGTCCTAGTCACTGAAGGCCCGCAGGCCGTACGCAGTTTGATCGCACTCGGTGCAAAATTTGATCTTGATCCCTCTGGTGCGATCGCCTTGACTCGTGAGGGTGGTCACCTTCGTGATCGCATTGCACATGCAGGCGGTGACGCAACGGGAGCTGAGATCTCCCGGGCACTTGTTGCTGCAGTTGCCCGGGCAGGAATCGAGGTTGTCGAACAGGCTCTCGTTCTTGATCTCCTTCGAGATGCAACCGGGGCGGCTCAAGGTGTCACTTTGCATGTCATGGGTGCCGGCCAGCGTGATGGAGTGGGCGCGGTTTTGGCCCCGGTAGTCATTTTGGCTACCGGTGGATTTGGTCAGGTCTACTCACAAACGACCAACCCATATGTGTCGACCGGAGACGGCGTCGCACTAGCGCTGCGCGGCGGTGCTGACGTTGCTGATCTTGAATTCGTGCAATTCCATCCCACGGTTATGTGGCTCGGACCGGAGGCGCGTGGCCAACAGCCGCTGATCTCGGAGGCGGTGCGTGGAGAAGGTGCCGTACTCCGCGACAGCGATGGCGTGCGATTCATGGAGGGACAGCACCCACTCGCAGACTTGGCCCCCCGTGACGTCGTAGCCAAGGCCATCATGCGACGTATGCGCGAGACTGACGCACCGCATGTGTGGCTTGACGGCCGCGCGCTGGGTGCGGCGCAATGGGCAGCGCGATTCCCGACGATTCTTGCGTACTGCCAAGACCACGAAATTGATCCCGCAACCGACCTGATCCCGGTGGCGCCGGCAGCTCATTACGTCTCTGGTGGTGTGCGCACTGATATGCGTGGCCGTTCGAGCGTGCCTGGCCTGCTCGCCTGTGGCGAGGTTGCTTGTACCGGTGTTCATGGTGCCAACCGGCTCGCTTCGAATTCCCTTCTTGAGGGACTAGTTTTTGCTGAACGCATTGGCGAACTTCTCTCGGAAGGCATTCCAGAAGTTCGAGATCCTGTTGCGTCTGATGGCAGGTCGGTCGCGCTCATCGCCGATCGCCAACGTCGTGATCTGCAGTGCACGATGACTGACGATGCGGGCGTCCTCCGAAGTGCCACTTCGCTCGAAGATGCGCGGGTCCGTCTGGCCAGCATGAGCGCCGACGGATCTGCCTGTACTGAAGACTGGGAAACTACGAATCTGCACGCTCTTGCGAGTGTCCTTGTGGCACATGCCCTCGAACGGCAGGAGACTCGGGGATCCCACTGGCGTGAAGATTTTCCTGAGCGAGACGATGCGAGTTGGCGGATTCATCTCGTCTCGCGGATGGACCCGGACGGCCAGTTGCACACGCGCCGTGAAAGCGTAAGGACATGATCACGTCTGAGATCCGAGACGGCCTGCTAGGGGCCGGACTTGACCTGACATACGTGACAGACCTTGTGGCGCGCACTATCGCTGAGGATCTCGATGGGGGAGTCGATGCGACATCGGTGGCGACGATCCCTGCAGACCAGCGCAGCACTCTCGACTTTGTGAGTCGAGCCACCGGGACAGTTGCTGGGGTGTGGGTGGGGGCCGCAGTCTTTGCTTATCTTGATTGCAGCGCCATTCGTGTGGTTCTCGATGATGGGTCTCGAGTCGTCCGCGGCGACACAATCCTGAGTGTGTCGGGGCCCACGCGTACGCT
>CAINMH010000032.1 GCA_903850745.1 uncultured bacterium | reverse complement strand
TCTGCTTTCCGGTGGAGAGCAGCAGATGCTCACGCTTGGACGTGCCCTCGCCCGTGAGCCGCGACTGCTTCTCGCGGACGAGTTGTCGCTCGGCCTTGCTCCGCTCATCGTGGATCGCCTCTTGAAGGCCGTTCGCGATGCAGCGGATCAGCGCAATGCGGGTGTTCTCATGGTGGAGCAGCATGCTCGTAAGGCGCTTGCATACGCGGACCGCGCGCTCGTGATGCAGCGTGGCCGGATTGTCCTCGACCTCAGTGGCGACGAGGCACGCGCTCGCATCCACGAAATCGAAGAGACGTACATGACCCGTAGCGCAGAATCGTTGGAGGAGTAGATCGTGAAGGCAGCAGTATTCGATGGGCCGGAGAAGCTCTCCATTCAGCAGATCCCCGATCCAGTTGCCGGGCCCAATGATGTCGTGGTCGACGTAGTCGACTGCGGAATCTGCGGCTCTGATCTGCACTCCTACCTCGAAGGAGCCTTCATCGCCCCCGGTCAGGTGATGGGCCACGAGTTCAGTGGCAAGATCGTGGAGATCGGCAAGGATGTGCAGGGGGTCAAGATTGGCGACCGTGTGACAGCGGTTCCGCTGTCCACCTGTGGACGTTGCCCGCGCTGCCTAGAAGGTGCAACCCATCTGTGCGAGATCGGTCTCGCGGAGAGCGTTGCCTACGGCCTTCCGGGTGCCTTTGCAGAATTCGTGCGTATTCCGAATGTCGTCCTCGGTGGCAACCTATACAAGATCCCCGACAACGTTGACGATGCGGCGGGTGCACTAGTAGAGCCGCTAGCGGTTGCATTGCATGCGGCGAAGATGTCTGCTCCGGGTCCGTCTGACACGTGCGTGGTGTTAGGTCTCGGGAGCATCGGACTTAACACGGTGCAGATGCTCAAGGCTCTGGGCGCAGGCCGGGTTATTGGCATTGATATCTCGCCGGTGCGGCTCAAGCTTGCTGCCCAACTCGGCGCTGACATCACCATCAACGGCCGAGAGGTCGACGCGCTAGAGGCCGTCACGGAGATCACCGGCCCCGGTGCTTATGGCGTTGGTGCACGTGCGGACATCGTTATCGAAGCCTCAGGTGTGGGTGCTCTGCTCAACCAGGCAGTTTCCATGACGCGTGCTGGTGGCAAATTGCGTATTGCTGCGTTGTACGAAGGCGACGTTATGGTGCCGGCTAACCAGATCGTGCAGAAGGAAATGAGCGTCTCCGGCACATTTGCCTACCGTGGAGAATTTGCTCAGGTGCTGTCTCTGCTCGCGAGTGGACGGATTCAGGCGGCTCCAGTCATCACGCACACGTTTGCTCTCGATGACATCGAACAAGCCTTCCGTACTCAGCTCGACAAGGATGTTTCTATCAAGGTTCAGGTCGCCCCGTAGGGCACCGAAATTCATTTATCACCATCAGGAGGAAGCGCTATGGGTCGTCTCGATAACAAGGTCGTTGTCATCACCGGAGCCAGCACCGGCATCGGGCGCGCCACGATGGAGCGTATTGCTTCTGAGGGTGGCACTGTAGTCGGGTGTTCACGTACGAAGTCGTCCCTTGAAGAGGCGCTGGACTCGTCCTTGGCGCTGGGTGGACGTGGCAACATCTTTGCGGCGGACCTCCGTGAAGATGGCAGTGCCGTCGCGCTCATTGCTGACACGGTGAAGCGTTACGGTCGCGTTGATGCTCTTGTCAACAATGCGGGCGTGGGCTGGCAGTACGGCATCGACAACCCTGGCTCGATGGCTGCTTTGCACGAGACATCACCGGAGTGGTGGAACGACGTTATGTCGATCAACCTCTACCCGTACTACTCCTGCAGCCGTGAGGCCATCAAGCAGATGATCACTCAGGGTTCGGGTTCCTTGGTGCACGTCGCAAGCATGGCGGGCGTCACCGGTCTCTACGACGGACACACCTACACCGCTGCGAAGGGTGCAATCGTTAACCTCTCGCGTTCACTCGGCATCACCTACATCAAGCAGGGCATCCGAAGCAATGTTGTGTGCCCCGGCTTTGTGGACACGCCCATGGTCGAAGCAGTTACCCCGCTCTTTGCGGACCCCGCGGGTGCCGGTGTGCTTGCTCCGATCGCTCGCCCCGCGGCCCCCTCTGAAATCGCCGCCGCGAATGCGTTCTTCGCATCGGACGACTCCTCCTACTGCAACGGCTCCATGCTCGTTGTTGACGGTGGTTGCACGGCTCGTTCATTCGCCGGATGACGAGGGTCGAAGGCGCTCTTAACTTCCGCGATGCGGGTGGGCTACCTGCCGGTGAAGGCCGGCAGGTAGCTAAGGGCAAGCTCTTCCGAAGCGACACTCTGCAGTTCTTGACAGAACGCGACGTAGAGCTGCTTGTTGACGAGCATGGTCTTCGCACCATCATCGATCTTCGCTTGGACTATGAAGTGGTCGTCGAAGGTCGCGGCTTGCTCGAGTCGCGTGAAGTTGACTACCACCATCTGCCATTTGATGTGGCGGGCACTCGGTCGGAGGATCAGGGCCATGCAACACCGATCCTGACCGGAAAAGATCCGATGGTGCCGCATTACTTGGGCTACCTGACGACCATGCCTGACTCTGTCGCTGGTGTGTTCCGTGCCTTGGCCGGGGCAGAGTCCGTACCCGCCGTCATCCACTGTGCGGCTGGGAAGGACCGGACGGGTGTTGCAGTCGCGATGGTGCTATCAGTCGCCGGTGCATCCGACGAAGACATCGCAGCCGAATACGAATTGAGCTCGGATTATGTCGACGCCGTTCTGGACCGGTTGCGTACGCTAAAGAGTTACGGCGACAGCATCAGCCTGCTTCCGCCAGAGATGCGTTTGACGCAGGGGACCAACATCACGCGGTTCCTCGAAGAAGTGCGCCGTCTCTACGGTGGCGTAGACGGTTACTTGCTGGCGCGCGGAGTCACTGAGGAGCAGTTGCGAGCCGTGCGGGAGAACCTCACCGAACCAGTGTGAGGTCGTCGACTACCCGTCCTGGCTCCAAAGCAAAGTCAGTGATCATCCAGTAGGCGTTGTTGATGCGGGTGGGCTTAACAAAGTGCCACGGATCATCGAGGGAGGCACTGGGCACGCTGATGCTTCCCTGGCCCGCCCACATATCGAGCTCGCCGTTCGCGCTCACGTGCAACGCCTTGGATCCCCCAACGAGAATGAGTTCGCTGGTCGTGTTGCCGTTGCCACCAGTGATGTGGCGATGACTCATGACATGGTGTCCGACGCGCTCGGTCGGTAGAGCCCGGCGATGAGGCGCGAAGGTAGCGGTCAAAAGACGAACACCCGCAGGGCGTTCCATAGTGAAGACGACTTGTCCACCCGTGTGTGCGCCCCACTGCCAGGACATGGTGGCCAACTTCTTGGCATATCCCCAGACCTCACGACCGCACGAGGTAGGAATGTCGTTGTCGGTCATGATGAGTGGCAGGAACCACACCGTCTCGTCTTTGTGTCGTGTGCGCACAAGCACGTAGCACTCATGGAACGGACCATAGACCGACCAGGGATACCAACAGATACGGATCTCGCAGCGTGCGGAGCCATCTGGCTCGAGATCCATCGTCACACCGGGTGGCAGCAAGGCCGCAATTGCATCAGCCTCGGCGTCGAAGTTGATAGCGATCTGGTTCGAACCCCGAAACGCCCACGGCGGTGCCGGATAGGTGTTGGCCTGGTTGAACCAGGTGTTGATATCCACTACGCGAGGTAGTCCTTCACGACAGTGCCCAAGGGCAGGCTGAAGTCAGCTGTAGTCCAGTAGGCGCCGAGGATCTTGGTCGGTGTAAACACATGCCAAGGATCGATGGTGCTGCGCGCATCGAAGGAAACTGACCCGCGGCCGGTCCAGAACTCCGGAGTGCCATCCGCTGACTTATAGAGAGCACCTGCAACATCGAGACGGACCAATTCTGAAGCGGCTGGCGGCGCACCCTGCTCGCTGGGCGGAAGATGCCGGAAGCTGAGCACGGGTAGGTTTTCGCGCTCAGAGGGTGGGTACGGTGCCTCAGGCGCCATCGTGAACGTCATGATGCGCTGACCTGCCGGCCGCTCCACCGTGAAGAGCAGTTGCTCATTACGGGTGCCACCGCGCGAGGCGCCACCCCAATCCCAACTCATGACAGCAAGCTTTTTTGCAAAGCCCCACACTTCGCGACCAGCAGCGAGGGGGACTTCACTGTCGGTGAAGATGACCGGCTGGTACCAATAACGCACGCCGTCAACGACGACGCGGACCATGATGTAGGCCTCGTGGTAGGGCCCCAATGTCGACCAGGAGTACCAGCACACCCATGCTTCACACACGGCTGGATCACTGTCGGGTTCAACGCCGGGAGGCAGCATCTGCTTGATCGCCTCGGTGTCAACCTCGTACTGAATCCACGCTTGGTCGGCGCGACGGAACTCGTAGGGCGGCGGCGGGTATAGAGATGCGCCGAGCGGCATGGAGAAACCGGGGGGCATGGAATCAGACATTGTGAAGCCTCCTAGCGGATGGTGTAGCCCCCATCGACGGGGTAGTAGCCACCTGTCATGTTGGATGAATCGTCAGATGCAAGAAAGAGCACGAGCTTTGCAACTTCTTCAGGAGTTCCCATCCGGCCGATCGGATGCATGCCTGCGAGCATGTCATAGGTCTCTGGGGGGAGACCGTTCTTCACCAAATCTGTACTGATAAATCCAGGGCCCACCGCATTGACGCGAATGCCATCGGCGGCATAGTCAATCGCGCCACTGCGAGTCAGACCCAGGACGCCATGCTTGGCACCGATGTATGGCGCTGCGCCAGGCCACGCCACCACGCTGAGAATCGAAGCCATGTTGACGATGACACCGCCACCCTGCTTTTTCATCTGCAGGATCTCGGCACGCATGCAATAGAAGACACCGTCAAGGTTGATGCTGCGGGTCTCAGCCCACTCAGCATCGGTGAGCTCAGCGATGCCCAACTGTGCTCCGCCGATGCCGGCGTTATTGACGCCGATGTCAAGGCGACCGTGTTGGGCAACGATGGCGTCGACGAGTGCGTTTACGGAGGCGCTATCGGCGACGTCAACCGTCGCGGCTGTTGCCTTACCGCCATTGCCGAGGATGCCTGCTGTTACCGCATCGGCAGCCGCCCGGTCGCGATCGGCAACGACAACTGTCGCACCCGCTGCCGCGAAACTCCGCGAGCATGCAGCGCCAATTCCTGCACCACCGCCTGTTACCAGTGCGATGCGATCAGTGAGGTCGCTCATGAAGACACCCTTTCCAGAATCGTGGCATTTGCCATGCCGCCGCTCTCGCACATCGTCCACAGCCCATAACGGCCGTTGATCTGCTCGAGGCGACCGAGGAGGTTCGCTAGCAGTCTGCCACCGGATGCACCCACAGGGTGGCCGAATGCGATAGCCCCGCCCCAGGGATTGACGCGCTCCGCATCAGCGCCGAGATCGTCGATCCAGGCCAGCACGACCGAAGCGAACGCTTCATTGACCTCTACCGTGTCCATCTGGTCGACCGTCAGCCCCATTCGATCAAGGGCCTTGCGGCTGGCCGGAATAACGCCCGACAACATCAAGATGGGATCGTCACCCACGACAGACGTGGCAACGACCCGAGCCCTTGGTGTGAGGTTGAAGCGCTTGAGCGCATCCTCAGACACGATCAGCGAAGCCGATGCACCATCGGTGATCTGTGAAGAGTTGCCCGCAGTCACAGTCCAGGTGATCTCGGGGAAGCGCTCGGCCATATCGGGACGCTCGAATGACGTCTTGAGGCCTGCCAGCACCTCGACTGTGGTGGTGTCCCGGATGCCTTCGTCGGTGCTGACGAGCGTGTCGCCCACCTGCACGGGGACGATCTGATTGCTCAGCCAACCCTTATCCCGAGCCTCAGCGGCGAGGCGCTGCGAACGGGCGGAAAACTCGTCGAGCCGCTCCCGCGTGACGCCCCACTTCGCGGCTATCAACTCCGCGGAAATTCCCTGACCAACGAGGCCCCCGGGCATGCTCTGGCGAAAGCGTGGTCCGAGTTCGTCGCGATCGAGACGGTTGGTCTTCATCGGGATGCGGCTCATCATCTCGACGCCACCCGCGACGACGACGTCCATCGCACCGGATGCAACCGCTTGGGCCGCAAACTCCACGGACTGCTGGAAGGATCCGCACTTCCGGTCGAGAGTCACGCCGGGTACTGAGTACGGCCATCCCGCAGCGAGAACTGCATGGCGCGCGATATTGCCGGACTGTTCGCCGACCTGTTGCACACATCCGGCAATGACGTCTTCAACAGCACCGGGATCGACGCCCGTACGGTCAACCAGAGCGGTCAACACATGCGCAAGGAGGTCCACCGGATGGGCCTCGGAGAGCACGCCTCCAGGTCGACCCTTACCGAATGGTGTGCGTACGACATCGACGACGTATGCGGGACGACCTAGGAGACCGGTCATTTCGCGCCAGTCAGACGCTCTATCTCAATCACTTTGACTTCGCGTCGCAAAATTTTTGCCGCGGGGCTCTTGGGCAACTCATCCCAAATCGCCACGCTGCGAGGAACCTTGGTGCGTGCCAGACCATCGCGACAGAAGGCGATTAGATCTTCTTCAGATACCGGTTCACGCACGGCAACCACGACGTGAATGATTTCACCCCAGGTGTCGTCCGGGATACCGACACATGCGGCTTCCTTGACGGCCGGATGCGCGTTGATCACATCTTCGACCTCGCGGGGATAGACGTTTACGCCGGCGCTAATGATCATGTCGTTCTTGCGATCGATCAAGAACAGGTAACCCTCTTCATCAAGGTAACCGATGTCACCAGTGTGCAACCAACCGTCAACAATCGTCTTCTCGGTAGCTTCGGGACGGTTCCAATAGCACTTCATGAGTACCTGACCGCGTGCCACAACTTCACCGGGTTCGCCGGTGGCAAGGAAGTTGCCCTCTTCGTCCATGATGGCGACTTCAGTCAATGTGTAGGCCCGGCCAGCTGAACCGACGCGATCGTGCTCGTCGGGTCCGAGACATGTGATGGCCATCGGGGCTTCGCTCTGGCCGTACGTCTGAGCAAGAACCTTGCCGAATACCTCTTGCGCCCGAACTGCGATGTTGGGCGGAATGGGAGATGCACCCCAGTAAAGGCGACGAAGTGAAGAAGTGTCGCGCTTAAGCAGATCTGGGTGATCAAGTACGAGTGCAATCATCGTGGGCACGAGGAACGTGTAGCCCGCCTTGGTACGTTCCATCTCCGCAAGCCACAGACCTGCGTCAAACTTGGTGAGAATGACCTGCTTGGCACCACGCGCAAACGACGGCAGGAAGTACGCGCCACTTGCATGAATGATGGGTGCTGCGTGCAACATGACATCACCCGGACCAATGTCTGGCATGAGGTCGATGAGGAAGTTCGCGATCTCCGCGTGTTCGCCACGCATGGTGAGGCAGACGCCCTTCGGCAGTCCTGTAGTGCCGCCGGTGTAGCCAAGTCGGTAGGGCGCCTCTGGATCGCGCGGTACGTAGCACGGCGAATGTGGCCCGCTCCAGGCAATCGACTCAATCCAGTCGTATCCCTCGACGATCTCTACGGTTTTGCCATCCGTGGGTGCCTTGCCGTTGTGAATGATGGCACGGCATTGGGAGTCGTCGACCTTGTAGATGTTCTGCTCCCAGGTGTCCTTCTCGTTAAGGGGCACCCGCACGAGGCCGGCCTTAGCCAGTGCGTAGTAGACGACTACGCACTCGATGCCGTTGGGCAGCATGACTCCGACACGATCGCCGGGGTTGATACCCCGCTCTAGAAGCGCGTTGCCGATGCGGTCTGTTGCTTGATCGAATTCGCGGAAGGAGACGATCCGACCGTCACATTCGAGCGCGGGGGCGTCGCCAAATCGCTTGGCGGCATTGCGGATAAGTACGCCGATCTCCATGTGGTTAAGCGCCCTTTCAGCGGCGGGACAGGGTGACGTCTAGATCGCCACGCTGGTAGTTCAGGTATTTAGCAGCTGTGTCCTGCATAAGTTCGCGGACAAGCGTGGCTTCGGGTGAATCCGGGTAGGCGAGGTCAGAAGACACTGGGCCAGCGGCGTACATCGCATCGACATCTGGGCCAGGAATAAGGAAACGTAGCAATAGTTCTTCGTCGCTGATGGTGTCACCGAACTGGTGGCGAATCTCCTTGAGTGAGGGGTCTGGCCGCTCCCAGGTGAGGAACTCCTTGCCACGCTTGCTGCTGAATGCGCGATCGAGAACTTCCTGATTCACAGTTCCCGGAATCGGACCCATGTGGCCGGCGAGGTACATCAGGTTTTCGTCGGGGAACACGGTGTAGCGCTCCTCGTTGACGAGGTTGAGAAGTGCCTGAATGCCGACGAGCTGGGAGTACGGCGTCGCCATAATCGGGTAACCCATCTCCTCACGAACAATGCCGATCTCTTGCATGAGTTCGTCGTATCGATCGCTCATGCCGTACTGAGCGAGCTGCGCAAGAAGGGTTCCGGTCATCCCGCCGGGGAGCTGCGCGTGAGTGTGCGCGAGGTTGTACTCGCGAGGTACACCGATGGTGTAGCCCTCCGCCTCAGCGATGCGACGGAAATGCTCGGAAACCGCCGGCACGTCTGTCTCATCGATGTTGACGTCGTAGCCGAGTCGACGCATGTTGTCTGCCGTGATGGTGACTGATGGCATCGAGGGTCCATTGGCCATGGGCCCCATCGCTGTGTGAATGATGTGGACGCCTGCATTGACGGCAGTGATGTAGTTAAGCGTCGAGATTCCAGTGGTGTTGTGGAAGTGTGCCTCAAGAGCCGTGCCGTTTGCGGCCTCGACCATCTTGGGCACCCAGCTCTTCGCACGATCAACCGTGAGCACCCCAGCCTCGTCGCCCAAGATGATCGACTCGGTGCCCCACGTGGACATCTCACGCACAATGTTGGCGTAGAACTCGTCGGTGTGCACAGGAGATTCCGCGAACATCACCTGTGGCGCTGCGTGCATGCCCGCGTCTCGTGCGATGCCCGACATCCACTTCATCTCATCGAGGTTGAAGAGGCAATCGAAGATCCAGAAACTACCGATGCCGTGCTTAGCAAGTGTGCGCACCCACAGCTCGAGTATGGAGCGCGGCGTAAGACCCATGCCCACGATCGCATTGGCGCGAGCACCTGCGCGTAGTCGCGCGGTCGGCATGGCTCCGCGAACGAGATCGACCATCTCCCAAGGATTCTCGCGGCAGTAGCGGACGAGTACCTCGAACAGCGAAGAACCAGTGAAGTCCACAACGTGGTAACCCATCCGGTCGATCTGCGCCGCGACAGGCACACTGTGGCCAGCGCGCATGCGCATGCCCCAGAGGCTCTGCTGTCCGTCACGAATGGACTGATCGATGAACTTGATCTCGGTCACAGCTGCTCCTTTGATTCGAGCTCTTCCTGCCATCCGGACAGGAATGATTGCTCCACCCAACGGGTGTGATGGTCCTGATTAACGAAGTCCTCGGCTGAAATGAGGTCGAGGAGGAATTCTCGGTTGGTGTCGATGCCTTCAATGACGAGATGCTCGAGCGCGTGTTTCATGCGTGCGAGCGCCTGCGTGCGGTCGGCACCATGCACGATGATCTTGGCAACCATGGAGTCGTAATACGGCGGAATGAGGTATCCACCGAACACGTGGCTATCGACGCGAACTCCACCACCCTGCGGCGCGATCCATCGTGTCACACGGCCCGGCGATGGCAGGAAGTTGCGACGTGGATCCTCAGCATTGATGCGGCACTCAATCGCATGACCGGTGAGTTTCACATCTGCTTGAGTCACAGACAGCGGTTCGCCACCGGCAATACGCAACTGCTCGCGCACAATGTCGACCCCAGTGAGTTCTTCCGTCACCGGATGCTCAACCTGTACTCGGGTATTGACCTCCAAGAACGCGAAGTCACCCGTGACCGCATCGACGATGAATTCCATGGTGCCTGCACCGACATAGTTCAAGAGCCGAGCGATCTTCAGAGCGGACTCATGTAGGGCTGCGCGAACTTCGGGAGCCACCGCGGTTGCGGGGCCTTCTTCGACTACCTTCTGGTAGCGGCGCTGTGCGGTGCAGTCGCGCTCACCAAGATGGATCACGTTGCCGTGTGTGTCCGCAAGCACTTGCACCTCAACGTGACGGGCTCGACTCACGAAGCGCTCGACGTACATGCGCCCATCACCGAATGCCTGCAGTGCTTCGTGGCTTGCTGCGGCGAATCGCTCCTTGAGGTTTGTGGGTTCTTCGACGAGCACCATGCCTCGGCCACCGCCACCAGCCGCAGCTTTGAGCAGCACCGGGAAGCCGACTCGCGCCGCTACTTCGGCTGCTTCATCGGCATCGGCAAGAGCGTCGCTGCCCGCACCGGTGGGGATATCGAGTTGACGGGCAACTGCACGCGCTTCGACTTTGTCGCCGCCTCGGCGGATTGAGTCAGCGCTGGGCCCCACGAACGCGATGCCATTCTCGGCGCAGGCCTCGGCAAGTTCTGCACGTTCTGCAAGGAATCCATAGCCTGGATGCAGGCCATCACATTCGGTTAGTTTGGCTGCGGCAATCACCCGATCGATATCGAGATAACTCTGCGGCGAAGGGCCAGGGCCAATACAGACGACCCGGTCGGCGAGCGCTGCAGCCATGCTGTCGCGGTCTGCGTCGGACACGATGGCGACACTTTCGATGCCCTCGTCTGCGCAGGCTCGAATGATTCGTACGGCGATCTCGCCACGATTGGCGACGAGCACGCGCCGAAGTGCCGGCATGGCCTACGCCCCGGGTTCGACAACGACCAGGGTCTGGCCGAACTCCACCATGGCGCCGTTGTCCACGAGAATGGCCACGACCTTGCCAGAAACACCGGCCTTGACGTGGTTCATGAGCTTCATGACCTCGACGATGCAGACGGTGTCCTCGGCATCCACCTGCTGACCGACCTCAACGAATGAGGGGGCACCAGGCTGCGGTGAGCGCCAGAACAGCCCGAGGGACGGCGAAGTGACCTTCTGGCCGTCGGGGTGGGCCACAGATGTCGGACCACTGGGCGCGGCGGGCGCGGCAGGGGCCACAGGGGCGCTGGCAGCCACCGGAGCGGCGACAGGTGCGGCGGGCGCGGCAGCCACTGGGGCGTTTTGACGGCCCACGGGGGGGTGTCCATTGCGGGTCAAATCAAGGCGAGTATCCCCGTACTGCAAGGACATTTCGTCCCAATCGGATGATTGGAATGCCGAGATTAGTGCGCGGATGTCTTCCGGGGAAAGGGCCACCGGTCAGCCTCCTAGTTCGGGGGTCGGGCATCCGGTGCCAGCGGGGAGAAAACCCGTCGAGACATCGGATGTTTGTGGCAGACTACCCGCACGAGGCACTTGCCACAAGAGACTTTGACCAGAATCGAGGAGGTGCGGACATGAGCGTGACGGATTCGGTCATTGAGAAGATCCGCGACCTGATTGTCTCTGGGCAAATCCAGCCAGGGGATCGGCTCCCCCCAGAGCAGGAACTCGCCACCCGCCTGTCCGTGTCCCGAAGCTCCCTGCGCGAGGCAGTTCGGGCGCTGAGCCAGGCCAACGTCTTAGACGTGCGCCGGGGGGATGGCACCTACGTCACCAGCTTGGAACCCCAGCTCCTGCTCTCCGGCATGTCCTTCGTAGTCGATCTGATGTCCGATTCGACTCTCGTGGAGGTGTTTGAGGTGCGCCGGTTGCTGGAGCCCGCCGCCACGGCGCTGGCCGCCCAGCGCATCACACCAGAGCGCCTGGAGATCCTCAGGACCAGCCTGAAGGAGATGAAGGGTGCGCATGGTGCTGAGGAACTGATCTACCGAGACATGGAGTTCCATGGAGAGATCGCTGCGGCCACTGGCAATGCGAGTCTCTGCTCGATTCTTGAGGGGATCTTCACGCGGGGACTCCGTGCTCGGGTGTGGCGTGCGTCGCTGAGCGGCGTGAAGGCTATGACTCTGTCAGAGCACGGCCACATTCTTGATGCTCTCGCCGATCGTGATCCCGTGCTCGCGGCTGCAGCGGCAACGTTGCACCTCTCTGAGTCGGAGAAGTGGCTGCGCGAGTATTTGGATCTGAACGTGGGTTTGAAGAAGTCGTGAACCTCGCTCAGACGCTGCGCGCAAGTGCGCTCGCGGTGCCCTCCCGCCCGGCCATCATCGTCGACGATGTGGTCGATTGTTCGTATTCGCAATTTGCTGACCGAGTCGCAGCACGTGCTGGTGACTTAGTCAGTCGTAGCGGAGTTCAGCCGGGTGATCGAGTCGGACTCTTCATGACTAATCGTCCGGACTATCTGGAAGCCTTGTATGCCATCTGGTGGGCAGGTGCCGTCGCAGTTCCCTTAAACAGCATGATGCATCCTCGTGAAGCAGTTGCATTGCTTGTCGACTGCAAGGCCCGCGTGTGTCTCGTTTCGCCAGATCTTGCTGAAGCCATGCTGAACGAAGTGCCGAAGACTGCCGTGATCCGCGTCATCGATAAGTCGGACCTTCTTGATGCACGAAAGGCCGATGCGATCGGTTGTTCGACTATTGACGCGAGTAATGATGCGTGGATCTTTTACACCAGTGGAACAACAGGCAAGCCCAAGGGCGCTCAACTCACTCACTCAAATCTTTTTGCGATGGCGGTCGCGTATCTGGCCGACACAGAATGGGTTGATGACCGATCGGGTTTGCTGCATATCGCGCTACAAAGTCACGCGTCGGGACTTTTTGCCTTGCCGTTTGTAGCGCGTGGTGCTGCACAAGTGGTTCCTTCCGCCACCGACCCGGCAACAATTGCACGATTGTTAACAGTGCACGAGCGTCTATCTTTCTTCGCACCACCAGTCTTGATGCGACGACTTGCTGTTTCGCCAGAGATTCATGCAGCGCCCCTAGAGCGCATGGGAACACTCCTTGTCGGTGCTGCGCCTGTTTATGCGGAGGATTTGCGCCTTGCCCTGGGCACATTCGGGCCACGAATCTGGAATGGCTACGGACAAGGCGAAACGCCCTGCACCATCACAGCGATGGGCCAACGTCAGATGGCCGCAGCCGCTGCAGCTAGTGATGATGTGTTGCTCAGTTCGGTAGGCGTTCCGCGAGTGGGTATTGACGTCAAAATCATGCAGGATGGTGTCGAGGTTGCAGACGGTGACATTGGCGAAGTGTGCGTACGCGGAGCGACAGTCATGCGGGGTTATCTCGATCGACCTGAAGAGACCGCGGAGAGTCTGCGAGGCGGGTGGTTGCACACCGGTGATCTTGGTCGATGGGAGCGAGGACATCTCCAATTGCTCGATCGCAGCAAAGACATGGTCATTTCGGGTGGCTCCAATATCTACCCCCGCGAAATTGAAGATCTGCTGCTTCAGGAACCGACGGTGGCAGAAGTAGCCGTCATCGGGCTCCCGGATCCTGAGTGGGGTGAGCGGGTTGTTGCGATCATCGTGACAGAACCTGGATACACGCTTGACGCGGATCGGCTCGATGCGTTCTGCCTTGAATCAATGGCGCGTTACAAGCGTCCCAAGGAGTACCTGCAAGTAGACAGCTTGCCTCGCAATGGCGCAGGTAAGGTTCTTAAGCGCGAATTGCGCGAGCAACTGCAAGCTAAGGAGTAGCAATGCCGCATATTGACTTTCTTGACGAAACTCTTCGCGATGGCCAACAGAGTTTGTGGGGCATGCGCATGCAGGCGGCTCACGCCTTGCCAGTTGCACCAATTCTGGATCGCACGGGTTTTAGTCGCATCGACCTTGCTGCCTCCTCATTTCATGAGGTACTGATCAAGTTCTGTCGCGAAAATCCATGGGAAGGTCTTGACCTCGTCCTAGGTCAGATCAAGAAGACTCCTGTCAGAGGCGGTATGCGTTCCAATGC
>CAINMH010000031.1 GCA_903850745.1 uncultured bacterium | reverse complement strand
GATAGCTCAGGTGACTACACCGAGGTCGCTGGGGCGTACTTCTATCTTGACAACCTCAATCGCGCTGTCGTCGCTACCGCTAATCATCACCTCACCTACTACGCATACAGCACCACCCCAGGTGACCGCGGATTCAAGGTCGTCAAGGAAATTGACATCACCTCAGCAATGGACACGACGGACTCGATTCAATCTGCACTTCCTGACTTTTCGGGCAATGTGTGGTTCGCGACCAAGTCAGGGGTGGTCGGCAACGTCAATCCCGGGACTGAGGTCGTGAAGTGGATCAACCTGCCAGGCGAGACCATCTCTAACTCATTTGCCATGGACAAAGATGGTGGCGTCTACATCGTCTCTACCGCCGCGCTCTACCGCTTTGATGCTGGCTCTGACGGAACACCGGTCACAACGTGGCGTGCTGTGTACGACAACACCGGCGAGACCAAGCCAAGTCAGAAGAGTGCCGGTTCGGGCACTACACCGACCGTGATGGCGGGTGGCCGAGTCGCGATCGTAGACAACGCCAATCCGGAAAACGTTGTCGTCTACCGAACAAGTCCTAATGCGAGCAATCGCAAGATCTGCCAGGCGCCGGTCTTCAGCAAGGATGCAAGCGCGACAGAGAATTCGCTGATTGCGATCGGTGATTCCCTGATTGCGGAGAACAACTTTGGCTACAGCGTTATCGCAGACACCACCAAGGGCAAGACCACGACGCCAGGCATGGCTCGAGTCGACGTCACTGCAGCTGGAGAATGCGTAAACGTGTGGACGAACAACAAGGTGATTGCCCCCTCCGTGGTGCCGAAGTTCTCTGCCAAGACGGGTCTCATCTACACCTACACCAAGCCAGCCGGGCCCGGCACGATCGACCGCTGGTACTGGACTGCCTTGGACTACCGCACTGGTCGAATTGTCTACAGCGTTCTCACGGGCACGGGTGTCTTCTTCAATAACAGTTACGCATCGTTGTATCTCTCGCCCAGTGGCGTCGGATATGCCGGCGTGATCGGTGGAGTCGTACGAGTCGAAGGCTGAACACCGCTCTCACTAGAGAACTCCCGCAAGGCGCTGAGCGAGAGCCAGTAACAGCGGGATACCCAACGTGAGGTTGAACGGGAAAGTGATGGCGAGACTGCTCGTGAGAGCAACGGTTTCGTTTGCCTCCGGGAGCGCGATCCGAACTGCTGCAGGCGCAGCGATGTAGGAAGCACTTCCACACAGCACCCCCAGAATCGTAGCGCCGCCGACACCCATACCAATGCTCGTGCCAACCAGGACACCAAGCACGCCACAGACGATGGGGAACCCAATCGCGAAGACGAGAAGTCCCCAACCTGCAGACTTCACTTGAGCAAGGTGAGTTCCGACTATTGCGCCAAGATGCAGTAGGAAAAGCGTGAGAATCCCTTGGAAGAGTCCGCCGAATAGGGGCTCCACTCGTGTGTAGCCTTCCGGGCCAGCAGCCGCACCTAGCGCCAAGCCGCCAACTAGTAGGAGGACCGATTTACTGGTGAGCGCCTCCACTAGACCGTGCCGCAACGAAGCACTCTTCTCCCCCGACCTGCCCGTCGCTAGTAGGAGTCCAACAACGATGCCAGGAATCTCCATCACCGTCAGCAAAGTTGCGACATAACCTTCGGTCTTCACGGCTACTGATTCCAAGAGCACAAGTGCGGCGGTGAAAGTGACGAGCGAAGTCGAACCATAGTGAGCGGCCATTGATCCGCGATCCATGCGGCCAAGTGGCGTCAGGAGTTTGAGCGCGAAGAATGCGCCCAAGGGGATAACGATTCCTAAGCCCACTGTGACGAGAATGGGGACCACTAGTTCACCCGCATTCGCCTGACGTAGGGCAACGCCACCCTTGAGCCCGATTGCAAGCAGAAGAATCATGGAAGCTGCCTGATAGACAGGCTCGGGCAGTCTGAGATTGCTTCGAAGACGAGAGGCGAGGACACCCAGGGCGAACGCCAGAACGGGGATCGAGAGCAGGTTCTTGGTAGCGATGGTCAGCGCGGTCTGGATCTCCTCTAGTATCACATGTATTATATTACATGAAACACATTACATGTACTATTCTGGTGCTGTCGAAGGGAAGCGCCATGGCAGCAGAGTGGACGTTCCTGACCAACCATGCCCACGTGCTGATCCACCTGCACAACAATTCAGAGGCGCGCGTCCGCGATCTGGCGGTGGTGGTCGGCATCACCGAGCGAAGCGTGATGAATATTCTCGCCGACCTTGAAGAGAGTGGTTACGTATCACGATCTCGTAGTGGCCGGCGCAACGTTTACAGCATCAATTCCACATTGAAGTTTCGTCACGCCGCGGAAGCTGGCCAACCCGTAGAGAAACTACTCGAGATCTTCCACTGACTGCTCGTCCGGCTATCGGGTGCAACCGCGGCTATCCCTGTCAGGTCGCACCTAAGCGGACGCGCAATTCGTCCGCTACGAGTTTGCGTGCACGTGTGGCTTCGGGGAGCAGGGGCGAAAACATGGCGAAGCCGTGCATCATTCCTACACAGTCCTCATGTTGAGACTCGACGTCTAACTCAGCGAGTTTCTCCACGAATCGGGCACCGTCGTCTCGAACAGGATCGCATTCGGCCGTGATCACTAAAGTTGGTGGGCACAGCGCCAGGTGCGGGGATTGGAGCGGGGACGCCCGCCAGTCATCGGGTGGAGCATCAAGAGTGTTGTACATCCACTGAACACACGTGGCAGAGAACAATGGGGCTTCAGAATTTTCCCGTATCGATGGCGAGGTCATCGTCGCATCCAGCACTGGATAGAGCAGTACTAAAGATGACACCGTGCCGAGCTGGGACGCATGCGCCTGCATGACTGTCGCGGCCGCGAGCGAACCTCCCGCTGAGTCCCCCATGATCGCAACGCGATCCATCGCCAGATCTAACTCTGAGCCATGCTTGAGTAGCCACTGCAAGGCAGCTAGGCAGTCTTCTAGCTGTGTGGGAAACGGATGTTCGGGAATCAATCGATATTCAACACTCGCAATGGCGACACCAGATATCTCAGCAATGGAGTGACAAAAAGCGTCGTACATCTGAACTGAACCTGATACGAAGGCTCCACCGTGGATGAACATCGCGACGGGGACGGGCCCGACATGTTCGGGCCGATAGAGACGAAGTGACACTCCTGCAGAGACCTCGTGATCTGGTCCGGCACCAGCTGACTGCGTATGCGGGAGTTCCTCTTCAAGTCGTTTGAGGACATCCGAAATACCGATGTGTGGGTGCCGGTGACCGCTAAGACTTGCCTGCCACACCTTGGTGCCGTCCACGAGGGTACGAAACCGTGCGAAGCCTCCGTGCAATAAATCCATCAGAACTTCGTCAGTGTGATCTTGTGTCCATCCCTTCGCCACGGCCAGATCAAGATCGGATAGTGGCTTCGTGGAATGGATCAGGGCGGTCAGAGCAGCCAATACGTCTTCTTCAAGGGACCACATTTGTGAGGGGTCGAGCCCCGAGTGTCGAATCTCGGCCACTGTGCGGCCGGCGAATCTTCCACCGCCAGACCTAGCGATGCGCTCGCACAACTCAGCGGCTTGCGGGTCGAGGGCCACCCGCCGAGTGTGCCATGACTTCGCACCAACATTCATGATTGCTGACACAATGCCGGCATGGGTTACGCGAGCATTGCGGACTCCCGTTCGGTCACGATGAGGATCTAGCGAGGTCACCTATGTCTGATGTTTCGACACCGAATGCAGAAGTTATCGAAGAGGAACGGGTCTCAGAGACTCGCCGGGCTGGAAGTCCGCGCACTCTTGCAGCCACCTGGGCCGGAGTGCTCCTCGCCCCCGGCACAATCATCACTGGAATGGTGGCCGCAGGAGGCGCTGCAGGCCCCGGATTTGCCTACGGATTTGGTGGCCTCGCGCTGGGGACAATCGTCGGCTGCGTTGCCGTCGCCTTTATTTCAATCTGGGGCCCACGAACCGGCATGGCACAAATGCCACTCGGACGCCTCGCCTTTGGTGCATTGAACTTTGTGCCGCAGATTTTCCTCATCGCGAGTTTGATCGCTTACAACGCCCTGAACGATCTCTTTGGAGTGAACGCGTTAGCCAACTCCTTAGG
>CAINMH010000030.1 GCA_903850745.1 uncultured bacterium | reverse complement strand
TAAAAACGGTTAAACCAGCCCGCACTTCGTATTTCGATTTGTTGTCGCGTGGCATCCGAAGATGGCGCCGGAGTATTTCGGAGAGGACGTAAAGCCGTCTGGCCAAGTCCCCGGAGAAGTATGGCGCCGCCAAACTTTTGGCGCAAAGAATCTTTATAGTTTTCAACACTTTTTGGTGTTTGGGCTTGACGTTGTCAGTGCCTCGATATATCCTGTCTTCACATTGTGGCGCTCCCGTTAGGGAGATTACTTAGATCAATAATCCTTGTGGTCCGGGCCTCTTTTGGTTCGGTGTGCTTATGCGTTGGGTGTGTGGTGGCCACTCGAGTCGCAAAGGATTTTCTCTCGTGTCAAACCTCGATCTGTGCACGTCAACTGGCGAGTCGCCGGTTGATCTCGTCGCGCTGCGCGAAGAAGTGCTGGCTGCGGGCGGCGCGATTGGCAATGACATGTTGCGACGGCTGTTGGCGATGGGGCCAAGTGCGCACATGGCCACAGTGCTCGAGGTGATTAACCCAGATCTAGTCCATGCCGATGAGTTTGATCTGCCTGACCCTGAGGTTGTGTCTGAGCACGCGATGCAGGTCGCGGTGCGTGAGGGCGCTGATGCGGGCCGGTTGATCCTGCTACAACTGTGGAAAAGACAGGAAGCCTGGACAGCTTCTCGGTCCATGACCACCTCGCACGCCTACGCGACCTCCGCGATGGACCGCACGGGTCGGGAAACTTCTCGGTTTGATGTGTCTCGCTCCGGGGTTGTGGCTGAAGTTGGTCTGGTCATGGGTGTGCACGGCTCAACCGCGGAAGTGAAGATCACCCAATCGGCGTTACTCAACCCCGAGGGTGTGCTCTCCACCACCCACGAAGCGCTTGCTCAAGGGCTCATCACCGAACCCGTCGCTCGCCTGATGGCTGACGCGATGGACGGCTTGTCCTTCGAGCAGATGGCCCGAGTTGAGGCCATGGTGCTCCCCCGACTGGTTCGCCACATCGATCCCGTGACTCGCGAGGGTGCACCTGCGGGTTATTCCTATGCCAAAGACCAACTCACCCGAGCCCTTAACCGGGTCGCACCTGAGCGGGCCAAGGAGAAGCATGCCCGGGCCATGGCCAAGCGTGGTGTGAAGATCCGCATCCTTGAAGAAGACGGTCTTGCTCAAATTTGTCTGTGGACCACCAAGGTCCAGGGCATCTCGTTCTATGAACGAATTGCAGAGATGGCTGAAGCATCCGTCGCCGAAGAGCGCCAAGCAGTGCAAGACGCTGGGCATGACGCGGGGAGTGTGCGCACGATCAACCAAGCACGAGCAGACGTGTTGGTGGAGATGGTGATGAACGCCAAGCCTGCGGGCAGCAATCAGGATGTCGTCTCTCTACTGGGTTGCGATCGCTCACCTCGCGTCAACGTCGGCGTCCTTATCGATCTGCCAACTCTCCTGGCGCTACGCGACAACCCTGCGGAGCTTCCCGGCTATGGGCCACTCGATCCCGAACTCGCTCGAGCCCTCGCGGCAGACAACGAGTGGCGAAGATTCCTCCACGATCCGATAACCGGGCAAATATTGGACCTCGGCCACACCAAATACGAACCCAATAAGCGGTTGCGCGAGTTCATTCATGCCCGAGACCCCAAATGCACTTATCCCGGATGCAACCACCAAGCGCGAAGATCCCAACTCGACCACATCACGCCTTGGCCCCAAGGTCCAACCGACCGCCACAACCTGCACCCGTTATGCGTGCATCACCACAACTTGAAAACGCATGGCAATTGGCAGGTCACCCGTGACCACAACTCGGGTGAAACCACCTGGACCAGCCCTAGAGGTCTCAGAGCGATAGCACCACACCCTTACACGCCCACGCCCACAACAATCTGGCCCGACGAAGACAACGGACCACCACCGTTTTAGCTGGTCTCTATTTGGGGCTTTGTCGCCCAAAGAGCCGACCGAAAAATGAGGGTCTGGCTGCCTTTGCGGCGGCGAGTTCTGCTGCAGTGCACGTGCAGCGCTGCTCTCGAGGTACGCCAGCCATCACCTGTTTGACGTGCTGGCCGCATCCGGCCCAGGTGGTCTTTCTGCAATTCCAACAGCTCTTGCGTGTGCACATAAATTGCTCCCGATTCGACTAGTTCTAGTATACCCCTAGGGGTATACTAGAAACGACCCAAGGAGGAACTATGGCTACAACAAGTCTCAAGGAGTCGGATTTCGAGACGACCGTGAGCGAAGGCATCGTATTTGTCGACTTTTGGGCGGCGTGGTGTGGTCCGTGCCGCAACTTTGCCCCCGTATTTGAGGCGGCGTCCGAGCAGCATCCAGACATCGTCTTCGGCAAGGTGGACACCGAAGCCGAACAGCAGCTCGCTGCGGCAGCGGCCATTACCTCGATTCCTACGCTCATGGCCTTTCGCGACGGGATATTGGTCTACCGAGAGGCGGGTGCCTTGCCGGCGAAATCCTTTGAAGAACTCATTCAGTCGGTGCGCAGTCTCGATATGGACGACGTACGCGCTCAGATCGCCGCTCAAGCGAAATGAGTTCGATTCGGGCAGAGTAGGCCTTCGAAAGTTGGAGGCTTAGATGTCAGTAGTGGGAAGTGGCGTCGTAGTGACGGGCGCAGGAGCCGGGATAGGTGAGGCTCTTGCTCGACGCCTGGCCGCTGGTGGTGCCCGCGTCGTCGTCAACGACATCGACGAGTTGGCTGCGCATCGCATCGCGCAAGACATTGGTGCCATCGCGATACCCGGTGACGCCGCCACGGAAGCGGGCGTTGCATCACTTATCAGTGAAGCAACGCATGCCCTCGGCGAGATTGATGTCTACTTCGCTAATGCAGGGGTAGAGACTGGCGGAGGTCTGTTTGCAACTGAGGACGATTGGGCCCGCACCTTCGAAGTCAATGTGATGGCGCATGTTCGAGCAGCGCGAATCCTCGTCCCTCGCTGGCTCGAGCGCGGGCACGGTCGGTTCGTAGTGACTGCTTCCGCAGCAGGCCTCCTGACGATGCTCGGCAGCGCGACATATTCCGTCAGTAAGCACGCCTCTTTGTCATTTGCTGAGTGGCTGTCTGTGACCTATGGCCATCGCGGTGTCGTTGTGCAGGCGATTTGCCCATTAGGCGTGCGTACGCAAATGCTCGAACTAGAAGACGAAATCGTGCGCGAGATTCTGTCCCACGATGAGGCGATTGAGCCGGCGGAAGTCGCGGAATCAGTGTGGGCTGCGTTGCAGGGAGAGAGTTTCCTCATTCTCCCGCACCCAAAGGTCGCGGACTATTACAGATCCAGGGCCACCAACACCGATCACTGGATATCAGGCATGCGGAAACTGCAACGTCGTATCGACGAATCAGCGGGGTGAGCGGGAAGGCAGTCCCTGCTGTGTGGCCAACAGCGATTCGGTAGCCTGCGAACCGGAGGTGCCTCATGCGCGCAGCAGTTTTCTCTCGTCGTGGACCGTCGGATGTTTTGTCGGTACAAGAAGTTCCAGACCTTGAACCGGGCTCAGGCGAAGTTCGAGTCAAGATCGCCGTTTCTGGTGTCAATCCGACTGACTGGAAGATGCGCAAGGCCGGTGCTGACCTAACTTGGCCGCACGCCACTCCCAACCAAGACGGCGCCGGCATCATTGATGCAGTGGGTTCCGGAGTGAGTCCCGATCGCATCGGCGAGCGTGTGTGGTTGACCTACGCCGCTTGGCAGCGCCCTTGGGGAACTGCTGCCGAACAGTGCGTGGTGCCCTCCGAGCATGCGTGGACATTGCCTGACAACATCTCGTTTGCTCAAGGTGCGGGACTACCTATTCCTTTTCTCACGGCGCACTATTGCCTCTACGCGGATGGGCCCATTGCGGGTCTCACGGTGCTCGTCGCCGGTGGTGCAGGTGCGGTCGGACATGCGGCTATTCAATTAGCCAAACTTGGTGGCGCGCGAGTCATCACGACTGTGAGCGGCCCGGCGAAGGCAGCAATTGCCCAGACCGCCAACCCCGATCTCATCGTGAACTACCGCAATGCAGACGCTGAGCAGCAGATCAAGGCGTTCGCACCCGAGGGTGTAGATCGCATTGTCGAAGTTGCACTCACGGACAACCTCGCTCTAGATCTCGCGGTCCTTAAGCCGTTTGGTTCGGTGGTGACCTACGCAAATCAGCCCGAAGATCCGGCGGTCCCGGTGCGCCAGTTGATGTTCGGCAATTTCAATTTGCGTTTCGTCATCATGTATTTCTTTGGCAGTGAAGTCCTCAACCACGCAGTGGGTGATGTCACCAAATATCTGACTGAGGGCCGATTGGTGGCGTTGCCGGAGTTGCACTTCACGTTGGAGCAGACTGGCGCCGCACATGACGCTGTCGAAGGCAACGCTGTCGGCAAAGTTTTGATCGACATCGCCGAACTGTAGATCGATTGTCGGTGTCGAAAGACATACTGGTCACACATGTACGTGAGGGGGAGCAGTGGCCAAGGCTGATCAGTCTCGAATTGCACAACTCGATGCCGCTGTTGCGTCGAAGTTGTCTGAGCTTGACCTGCGCACGTGGGTTGTCGATTATCTCCGCTGGATCGACTGGGGCACTGGCACTGAGACTCAACTCCTGCGAGTCGACGATGTCGCTCTATGGGAGGGTGAACCACGCGCAGGGCAAGTTCCGAACTTGGCTCAGATTGACACAGGCACTTTGCGTATCACATCTCGCCGGGTGATGTATGCCGGCATGTCACAGCATCGGGTCGTGCGCTTACCTCGACTCGCCACGTGGAGTTATGGCGATGAAGTTCTCTCATTGGGCGCCGAGGAATCATCGCGCATTTGGCATTTCGCTGATTTGACTCGGGCTAATGCATTCTTGGGAGCGGTGCTGCTCAATATTGCGGATAACTTCGTGGATGAAGAACAGCCAGCCCTAGATCGGGTTCCTGAAAACGACATAGAGACCTACATTGCGACGTTCGACGAACAAGAAGTCGCTCCGGCTCGTGAGCAGGTTGCTCGCTCTGCCACCGACGCTGAGACGTTGAGACGCATTAACGGGATGGGCTGATCCCGAGTTCGTCGTTGTGTTCGCCGAGCAGAGGTGCTCGTCGCGGAGCTTGACCGGGTGCGCTCGCAAACTTAATTGCTTGGCCCGCGATAGCGATGGGATCCGAACCCGGGAAGTCGACCGGCGTGATCATCGATCGCGCGGCAACATGTGGATCTGCAGCGATGGCAGCGGCATTGTTAAGCGGCGCACACGGAATTCGTCCGCCAAGGGACGCAACGATCTCCTCAGCAGTGAATTGCTGTGACCACTTTTCTACAACTGCGTATACCTCGGCTGAGCGGTTCGCGCGATCTGCATTTCGTGCATATCGCGGATCGGATCCAAGTTCGACCGCGCCCGTGATCTCGGTGAGTAGGCGCCAATGATGGTCGGTCGGTGCCGCAATCGCTACGTGACCATTGCTCGTGCGGACTACGCCGTAGGGACACAGAAGCGGATGCGTATTGCCCTGTGGCTCAGGGCTCTCCCCGGTGATGGAGAACTGGTACACAATGCGTTCGGTCAGCGCAAGGATCGCGTCGTACAACGCAATGTCGACGAAGTCACCGACTCCGGTGCGCTGGGCTTGCACTACCGCCGCGAGGATTCCCGTAGCAGCGAGAGTGGCGGGGTAGGTGTCGCCAATGCCCGGGCCGACTTTGACCGGGTGTTCCGCGTCCTCACCCGTGATGCTCATGATGCCGCCCATGGCTTGAGCAACGATGTCGAATGCGGGCCAATCGGCGTAGGGACTCAGGCCGGTACGCGGGTCGCCGAATCCGCGAATACTCGCGTAGACAAGCTTGGGGAACCGCTCGTGCAAGAACTCCCATGACAGGTTGAAGCGATCCATGACACCGACTCGAAAATTCTCGACGATCACGTCCGTGCTCGATAGAAGTTCGAGCAGGGATTCGCGACCTGCCGGGCTCTTGAGGTCGAGGACTACCCCGCGCTTATTACGATTTACACTGGCGAAATACCCGCCGTAGCCGGGCGCTCCCTGGGGAACTCCAGGGGGGAATGGGCCCCAACCGCGAGCCATATCGCCGTCGGGCGGCTCCACTTTGATCACATCGGCGCCCATGTCGGCAAGCAGCATCGTGCAGAACGGACCCGACAGCACCTGGGTCAGGTCGAGGACACGTATGCCGGTGAGGGGACCTTGAATCACAGGACGACGATATCGGGAGTCTGTGCCCGCTAGTCTCGACACGTGGGTATGCGCAGTCCTTCATCGTTTCTCCGCGGAATCCGCCATCCCGAGGGCTTCCATGGCCGAGGCGTGACTAACGGATTCTTCGAGGGCTGGTACGTCAAACTCGTCTCATCTGACATGTCGCAACGTTGGGCTGTGATTCCCGGAGTTTTTCGCGGTATTGGCGACGGGGCTGCCGTCGATGAGGCCTTCGTACAAGTCCTTGATGGTTCAACCGGGCGATCCTGGTATCACCGATTTGATCCATCGGAGTTCCGTGCCGCGGAGGGCCGCTTTGACGTGTGGGTGGGCGGCAATCACTTCTCGCCGCATGGCGCTCGGCTTGATCTTCCACAATTACGTGGCGACATCACATTCACCAGTGAATTCGATCCGTGGCCTGTCACGTGGCGACGCCCGGGCATCATGGGTTGGTACGCCGCTGTGCCGTTCATGGAGTGCTATCACGGCATTGTGTCATTCGGACATTCGCTCAGCGGCGTCATCGATGTAGAAGGCAATAAGACTGACTTTGCTGGCGGTCGTGGTTACGTCGAGAAGGATTGGGGCCGGGCGTTCCCCGCAGGCTATGTGTGGATGCACAGCAATCACATCGAGCAAGATTCGAGTGCATCACTCATTGCGTCAGTCGCGATGATTCCGTGGATGCGTACGGCATTCCGTGGATTCATTGTTGGCCTCAAACATGGCGGCAATTTGTACCAATGGGCGACCTACAACAAATCGCGCGAAACAAATCTGCGCATCGATGACTCTCGAGTGTCCTGGCAACTTAGCGGTCCTGACGGTGTTCTCACCCTCGAAGCCGAGCGTGTGCGTGGCGGTTTGCTGCATGCGCCGCTTCGTACAGCGATGCATCAAAGGGTTGAGGAAACCCTGGACGCAGTCGTGCACATCCAGCATGTGCGTGATGGCCAGGTACTCCTGGACTCCCGTGGTGTGTGCGCTGGCATGGAAGTCTTTGGCGATGTCGACGGTCTTCTTGCGACAAAGACCAAATAGCTGATTCCGTGTTTGGTGTTGCGACAAAACAAAGATTAGGTAAATTCCCCAAGAAATAGCCCAAAAAATTTTGGCTCTGTCCTGGTAAGACCCATGATGGTTTCGTGAACATTCGCCGGAGCGCCGCGTTGAGAGCCGTGGCCGTAGTCGCAGGCATTGCGGCTTTGATTGCGGTCCCTGTGATGACACAGACAGCCAACGCCACGGATGCCCCCCGAATCTCCTTGTCGAACGCGAGGGTGTTTCCCGACGCAACTGAGGCAACCTGGCACAGTCTGCGTGTCCGCGTCGTGTCTTCGACTTTGCCCGTAAACGTACGTCTTATCCGCAATGGCGCCACAGTGCAAACAAAGACGGTCTCGGCCTCGGGAACTTCTGTGTCGTTTACGACAGCAGACCTTCGTACGGGAACCTATTTTGTCGTAGCAAGCGATGGGCAAGACGAGACACGCAATCGCGTTGTGGTGGCTCGCGGATGGTCTCCAATCGCTACGGACCGGCCCAGTTGGGCCTCCTGCTCGACAATCACCTGGTCGTACAACTCTTCTCGGGCTCCTCGAGGAGGTGACGTCGCTATTCGCAAGGACGTACGCGCTGTCTTCGCGACGTTGTCCGCTGTTACTGGATTAACTTTCAAGCCGGTCAGTTCCAAAGGCCAAATTGTGGTGCGGTGGGGTGATGCGGATGGGGCCGACGGATTGGGTGGCGTGTCGTGGACAAGTGGCCCAGGGTCAGCGGTTTCCGGTTATGTCGAACTCAGTAGGACAAGCGAGTGGGCGAGAACCCCTGGCCCGAGAGACCGGGGCGTACTAATTCTCCATGAGGCTTCCCATGCCCTCGGGCTTGGACATGTCGAACTTGACCGGGCCCTGATGTCGCCGACTTACGTACCGGGGACCACAAGCCCGACGATCGGCACCGGCGAGAGAATTGGCTTATCGACCATGTACCGCCCTGGCTCCTGCAGCTAATCAGCGCTAATTCGTTCCTATCAATTCACCTTCTGTTCAGGCAGCCGAGCCCCTACGTAATCTGCGACTTCTAGCCTCCAGTTATGCGCAGGGAGGCCGGATGACGATCGTTGCTCCGAGCGGTCCCAAGGGGGATCTGGACGGCGCCGATTCTGACGTGCCGATGGCGATCACGATCAATCGTGGCCGTCAGGACAACGTCTTTCGCACCCTCGCGATTTCCGCCGGAATCGTGGTGCTCGTCATTATGGGCATGGTTGGTGTGTTCCTCGCCCTTCGCGGTGCTCAGGCTCTCGGAGTCGCCGGTTGGGGATTCATCACCACTCAATCCTGGGAACCAGACGGTGGCAATTTCGGCATCGCTGCCGTGCTTGTCGGAACACTGCTAATCGCTCTTGTCGCGATCTGTGTCGCCATCCCGCTGGCCATCGGAATGGCCTTGTTCATTTCCGAATACGCGCGCGGTTGGTTGAAGAGCACATTGGTCAGTCTCGTCGATCTCATGGCTGCCGTGCCGTCCGTTATTTACGGCCTCTGGGGCTTTTTCTTCTTGCAAGGCCAGATGGTTCCCATCGCACGGTGGATATCGACGTACTTTGGCTGGATCCCGCTCTTTGCCGTTGATGGTGCTGATCCCACTGACCCATTGAGCACGGCAACGGTCTACACGTCCTCGACCTTCATCGCTGGCATCGTCGTGGGATTTATGGTCATGCCCATCATTTCTTCAGTGATGCGTGAAGTGTTTAGTCAGGCTCCGGTTGGCGAGCGTGAAGGCGCGTACGCCCTTGGAGCTACTCGCTGGGGCATGATCCGAACGGTCGTCCTACCCTTCGGGCGTGGCGGCATGATCGGCGGAACCATGCTCGGGCTGGGCCGCGCGATGGGCGAGACAATTGCGGTCTTCATGATCATCTCGATCGTCTTCTACATCCAACCGCACCTCCTGCAAAACGGTGCTTCTTCGGTGTCGTCACTCATTGCTTTGCGATATGGGGAGTCGACTGCGCTTGGTTTGTCGGCGCTTATGGCGGCTGGACTAGCGCTGTTCCTGCTGACACTTGTGGTGAACTTTTTCGCCTCTATAGTTGTGTCGCGTTCGCGGTCGGGGGCCTCCAGTGATGCCTAGTGTCGACACCACTAAGCGCACTGTCCTTGGCGTGCGCCCTGATCCATCCATTGATGTGCCTGAGTCCAAGGTCGCTCTGCGGAAAGTGCGTAGGTCAGACATCTATTCAGTGCTTGGCTCCTTGGCTGCCTCGCTCGCACTTACTGGACTCATTTTCACGACTTTGACTCCGTTCAACGGAGCAATCGGATTCTTCGTTGTGTGGTTCGTGTCCTTCGTGGTGTTCTATGCGTTGTTGACATCCTTCGATGAGGACGCACAAGCGGTGCGCGATCGAATAGCTGGTGTTGTCATCCGGACGCTTGCCGCAATCGTGGTCGGAGTTCTGGTCTTCGTCATCGTGTTTACGGCTGGTAAGGGCTGGGAAGTTCTCGTAAATGCCAACTTCTTCACGCAAGACATGTCGGATGCAGGTCCACTCGATCCCTTGATTGTGGGCGGCATCATCCACGCGGTCGTGGGCACATTAATTGAGATCGCTATTGCGTTGGCAATCGTCATTCCGCTCGGCTTGGCAGTCGCGGTGTATCTGACCGAGATTCCGAGCAAGTTCAGTCGGATAGTGCGAACGATCGTTGAAGCTATGACAGCCCTGCCTTCGATTGTTGCCGGCCTGTTTATTTACGCCACATTGATCATGATCTTGACCAAGCAACAGTCTGGCTTTGCGGCGGCTATGGCAATTGGCATCATGATGCTGCCCATCATCATTCGCTCTGCGGATGTGGCGCTACGTCTAGTGCCTGGCACCCTGAAAGAAGCCTCCTATGCTCTCGGATCAAGCCAATGGAGCACGGTGCGTTACGTGACTTTGCCGACTGCAAAGTCGGGTCTAGCTACTTCGATCATTCTTGGAACTGCACGGGGCATCGGGGAAACCTCGCCGGTCCTGCTCTGTGCTGGGTTCACAGCCGCAATGAATTGGAATCCTTTCGAAGGGCCGATGATCTCCTTGCCGCTTGCAGTGTTCGAGTTCGTCAAATCGCCTGAGCCGACGATGATCGCTCGCGGTTTTGGCACAGCGGTGGTGTTGCTGGGCCTCGTCCTCGTCATGTTTGTTATCGCGCGGTACTTCGGCGGTAAAGGCCCTGGCGCACTTTCGAAGGGCCAGCTCAAGGCGCGCCAACGTCATTCAGCGCGCGATTTGGAGCGAATTACCGCAGCAAATGAACAGAGCACATCCATGAGTTCCGATCGAAAGGCCCAATGATGCGCACGACCTCAAAGATCGCGGCATGGCTCGTCTCAGTGGTGGTCGTTGCCGCAGGACTCTTGGCTGCTGGTCCCGCGCAGGCGGAGTCGTACGTGCCGGTGTCTGGGGCAGGGTCAACATGGTCGCAGAACGCTGTCGACCAGTGGCGCCGCAATGTCAACCAGTACGGATTGACTGTGAACTTTGCGGGCACGGGCTCCTCGGATGGACGTCAGAAGTTCAAGGACGGAAACGTCGACTTCGCAGTGACAGAGATTCCCTATGGAATCACTGACGAAGGCACCGGCATCTCCGACCCCCCACCCACACGTCCCTTTGCATATATGCCGATCGTCGCGGGTGGCACTTCCTTTATGTACAACCTCACTATTGGCGGGAATCGCGTGACGATGTTGAGGTTATCTGGCGAGACAATCGCCAAGATCTTCACTGGCGTGATCACCACGTGGAATGACGCTGCGATTAAGGCAGATAACCCCGGGCTGGCGCAGTACCTTCCCGCGCTCAAGATTGTCCCGGTTGTGCGTCAGGATGGCTCAGGCACAACAGCGCAGTTAACGACTTGGCTGTCGACCCAGTACAGCTCGTTGTGGAATGACTACTGTGGACGCGCAGGTCGAGCGACACCATGTAGCACGACTTCTTACTTCCCGACGATTAGTGGCTCGGGATTCGTAGGTCAGACTGGTTCGTTGGGTGTGTCGGGATACGTTGCCCAAGATCAGGCGAATGGGTCCCTCACGTACGTCGAATACTCCTACGCGGTCAATCAGGGATTTCCGGTTGCGAAGATGAAGAATTCGGCGGGTTACTACGTTTCACCGAGCGCTTCGAATGTGGCAGTTGGACTTATGGGCGCATCAATCAACTCCGATCTCACCCAGAACCTCAGCGGCGTTTACAACAATAAGGACAAGCGCGCCTATCCGTTGTCGAGCTATTCCTACATGGTCGTGCCTACTGCAGTTGGAGGGTCCTTTAGCGAAGAAAAGGGTAAGTCTCTCAGCGCATTCGCTAGTTACTTTCTCTGCGAAGGACAGCAGCAAGCAGAGCAACTCGGATTCTCGCCCCTTCCGATTAATCTGGTGAAGAACGGGCTAGCGCAAGTGAAGAAAATCCCGGGCTCTGGGGCTTCAAATGTGGACATCTCCAAGTGCAATAACCCGACTTTTTCCGCCGATGGTTCAAACACTCTTGCGAAGAACGCTGCCTTTCCCGCTGAGTGTGATAACTCCGCTCAGTCCCCCGCTCAATGTGATACCCCAACAGAAGGCCAGGTGGATTCTGGTGATGGCACGGGTGGCACGGGCGGTACGGGTGGCACTGATTCGGGTGGCACTGATTCGGGCGGCACGGGCGGTACGGGTGGCACTGATTCGGGCGGCACGGGCGGTACGGGTGGCACTGATTCGGGTGGCACTGATTCGGGCGGCACGGGTGGCACTGATTCGGGCGGCACGGGTGGCACTGATTCGGGCGGCACGGGTGGCACTGATTCGGGCGGCACGGGTGGGACTGATTCGGGTGGCACGGGTGGGACTGATTCGGGTGGCACGGGCGGAACTGATTCGGGCGGCACCTCAGGCGGTGGTGACGGTGACCTCTTCGGTGGTAGTGGTTCAGGTAGTGGCCTCTTTAGCGCAGGCGTCCCCACGTCAATCAAGGGCGAGTCTGGTTGGACTTCCAGCAACACGATGATGCTTCTTGCGGTTGTTGTGCTCATCATGCTCGCAATCGCACCGCCACTCGTCATGCGTCGTCTGCGTAGTCCGAGCGTCTCAGGTATGGCGGCGGCAGGAGCGTCAATGCAGCCCGAGCGACGGTCTGCAATACCTGACACGAATGAACATCCGACGACTCGTTCCGAAGGGATGCCACCGGTATGACGTCATTGAAAACGTTGCGCATCGCTTTCGCAGCGATGGGCGCTGTGTCGTTAGCCGCGGCAGGTGCGCTGCTCGCTCTACCGGTCGCAGCGCCAGCCGCTGCAACGGACGTGTCAGCGAGTGCCGTCGTTCCATCCGGGACCTTTTCGGGGCTGGCTATTGATGTCTCGCAGACTGTCAACCTGACCAACCAAGTGGTCCGGATCACTTGGGATAACGCGACTGCGACATTCCCGACAGTGGGAAGTCCTGCGCATTCGTACCTGCAGGTAATGCAGTGCTGGGGAGATGGAAGTGCCGACTCGGAGCCATCGGCGACTCCGGGACTCGCGCCCGATGCGAGCCCTGAGGCGGGTTACGGCCCGACAGCGGAGCAATGCCAGTACGGAGGCATTGGTACGCGTGAGATAGATCGTGGCAGTATGAATGATCCACTCAACACACTTGAACGTAACTTTGATTGTGCGACTGGACCGGGTAGTTGCCGAACGACGTACATGCCCTTTGAGTCAGTTACGGGCTCCGATCCTGTCATCGATCCCGCAGAAAATTACTACTTTGATGCAAACACAACCAATGAATTGAATGCAGCGCGCACGCGAAGTGACGGGTCTGGTCTTGCGTATTTCGAGGTGCAGACTCTTCGTCAAGCACCGGGTCTCGGTTGTGGCGCCGCATTGGATTCAGGTTCTCGAATCGTGGGACGCAGTTGCTGGCTCGTCGTGGTTCCACGTGATGATCACGAGGTCAATGGATCACAGGTTGGGCAGGGTCAAGTCAATCTCGAACTGCTGTCTTCGCCACTCAGTCCCACCAACTGGAAGAACCGCATTGTTATTCCCCTGACGTTCGCGCCCATTGGCAATGTCTGTCCAATCGGTGTAGCAGAGCGTCGTGTGCTCGGCACTGATGTCGCAACGGATGCTATGTCGCGCTGGCAGCCAACGCTTTGCGAAAGCGGCGATCGGACCTTTAACTATTCGCAGGTTTCTGAGGTGATGGTGAGCAACCAACTCAATGCGACCGACCCCGGCCTGGCTTTGGTTAACGTTCGAGTTCCTGATCTTGAGGACACCGTGTATGCGCCGGTTTTGGCGGGTGGACTGACCTTCGCAAGCCTCATCGAACGTCAGATACGCGGCACCGAGTCCCAGGACGTGTTGGAGTCTGCAGGCGAGCGCATGCCTGCGCTCACGCTCAATGCGAGGCTTGTCGCCAAACTCATCACTCAGTCCTACCGCGGTGCGACTGCAGACCCGGACAACCCCGACAAGACCTCTCACTTGGCGCTTGTCGATACGGTGACCGGGCGTGTTCAGGTCGACGGTGATGGGAATCTCGTTTTGGCACCTCGTGGTGTCATCGGCGATCCGGAATTCCTCGCCCTGAATCCCTCCTATGCGTCCTATCCCTCATCCCGGATGCCAATCTCGGACGCGATTCTGCCTGTGGGCTCGTCGGCTGCGAATCAATTGGTGTGGAAGTGGTTGTTGTCAGATCCAGACGCAAAGGCGTTCCTCGAAGGGACTGCGGATGACTGGGGCATGAAGGTCAATCCTTACTACCGAAACTCTGCCCTGACGAGTGGGGGCGATGTGCGCAGCGACTTCCCGAAGAGAGATGAGATCTGTCGAGATCCGATCGCGGTCATCGATCCGGTTTCGGGAGAGCCGACCTATCCCGAAGCGTCGATTCTTTGCTCGACCGGAGCTCATCCGTACGCAGCCGACTTCGAGACTGGAGCGCGCGCAGCAGGTCGTGGCGACGACCTCGCGATCGCCAACTGGGATCCGAGTGCGGCCCCAGCCCGTTTTAAGGCCAATGGTCCGGCAGCGGTGGGGGAGCGCGCAGTTCTTGTTCTCACGACAACTGCGCTCGCAGAGCGCTACGGGCTCGCTCAGGCGGCGCTTGTCAATTCCTCGGGCAATGCCGTTGCGCCGACAGCGGACTCCATCACTGATGCCGTGGCAAACTCATTGCCCACAACGCGCACCGCGACTCCGGCACCGGTGTTCCCAGATCCGGCGAAGGCGACAGGCAGCGCCTACCCGCTCACGACTTTGACTTATGCCGTGACTGTGCCGTCGAAGTTGAGTGTTATCGCAGCGGAGGATTACGCGGCTTTCATCGAGTATGCGACGCAGTCAGGTCAGCGACTCGGGGTCAGCGACGGCCGCCTTCCCTACGGATACGCACCGCTCCCCAATGTGCTCAGTGTGCAGGCGCAGTCTGCCGCTGCTGCGATCGTGGCAGCGGCGGTCTTGGCAGCTGAGCCGACGCCCACACCGACGCCCACTCCGACGCCTTCTCCGTCGACGTCACCCAGCGCTTCGCCGTCGCCGACAGTCACGACTAATCCCACTCCGAGCGACACTGGGGGTGGCCTGCCAGATCCTGGCACGACAGATTCTGGTGTGTTGCCGCCTCCTGTTCCTTCTCCACCCGCAGGTTCGCCCACGCCAAGTTCGTCGACCGCTCCCGGCGCCACACCCGCTACCTACCTCGTGGCTTCGCCTTCTGGTGGGCCAAGTCGTCTCGCGGTCCCGCTGCTGGCCGGACTCGGTGTCGTCGGACTCGCCGTGGGATTGCTGCTTCCAAAATTTGCCTCGCGTCACTGACGCAAGGACTTCGCACGAAGATCTGCAAGTCGTTAAGTCTTGTTTACCTGTTGCTCATGTCGGTGGATTGAACTGTGTATGTGACCGTCGGGAACCCTCCTTCGGTCCATTCCACCCACCGAAAGGGATACGTAGTGAACATCAAGACGATCATCCTCGCCGCAGCTGGCGTGGCGCTCGTCGGAGCTGGCATTGCCGCTCCGTCGATGGCCGATCCCACGACAACTGGACGTGTGCTGAATGGCATGGGCTCAGATACCACTCAGTTCGTCATGAACGGATTTTCCAAGACCACCAACGGCGCAAATGTTGCTTCCTGGGATGCCTCTGGCTCTGCAACAGTCGACACAGGCAACACCGGTTGCACGTCCGTTTCACGCGCCAATGGGTCGGGAGCTGGCCGCACCGCGTTGATCAACAACTCCCCGGCTGGCTGTTTGCAGTTTGCGCGGTCTTCGTCATTCTCTGCAAATGCGGCTCTCACGTACTATCCGTTCTCGATCGATGGCCTCACATTCGCCGTGACGCAGAACTCCTCGGTACCGCGCACCTTGACTAAGGCGGAGCTCATCTCGATCTATAGGTGTGAGACCGACTATGTCCCAGTGCTGCCACAGACGGGATCCGGCTCACGTGCCGACTGGCTCACTTACCTCTTCGGCAGTTCGACTTTCCCGCCGAGTGGTGTGACGACTTCGTGCTACCTCGGTGGTGGCACCGATAACACGGTTCTCCCACAGGAACACAACGGCATTCAGCTCACGGACAACCAAGTTGTGGGTTATTCGGTTGCTCAGTGGGTTTCGCAGGAGAACGGTTCTGTGACTGACGTCCGCGGCAGAACTGTGTTGGGTCTTCTCGATGACAAATCACCGCTGATGCTGAACCCCGGTGGAGCCAACGTTCGTACCGTCTACAACGTGGTTCGTCGCACCGATGGTGATGCGATCGCAGCGGCCGTCGTCGCCGGCAATGACAATGACCTCAACCCGGTTCAGATCGCTCTAAAGGCGGCCTTCCACGGTTCGAACTCGTTCCTCTGCTCAGACACCGCCACGATCATCAAGTACGGCTTCGCCCCGGTTCCGGCCGGTGCGACGTACGAGTGTGGCGTTCAGCGCACTAGCTGACCTGCAGAAATCCCTCGGTGGGACTGATGGTGGTTCCGGCGGCAGAGTCCGCCGGAACCGCCACACCCTCTAGATCGTGACAACGCGACAGAAAGTGATGTGTACCTTGAAGCGAGTTCTCACTACAGCACTTGTCATCGGCTCCTTTGCTGGTGTGGGTCTAGCAGTGAACGCGCCTGCGAGTGCAGACTCGGTCACGTACGCTCGAGTCTCTCCTGCGTCCGGCACCACCACTCAGGCTGTGGAACTACAGCTTCCGGATGGAGCATTTTGCCCAGCGGAAGCAAGCCGGGTGATCGTGCGTTTGACTGGTCCCGGTCTTGACGGTCCGCTTAATGTGACGGGAAATACCGCGATTACTGCGCTCGACAATAAGTCGTACCCAGGAACTGCAATCCTCCCGTTGCTCTGGACTTTCACGGATGCGGGTGGATTCGTTCGCCCGACGCCTGTCGTGCTAGACGGTGATTACCGACTCACGATGAGTTGTCTGGCGGGTCTGAGCCAGAACAGTCTCGGCGACACCGTCGCGGACATCACTATCGATAGCGCCAAGGGCACGTTTGTGGTGACCAGCCCAAATCCTCCCCTTGCACAACCCGCTGGTGATGACGCAGCGGTAGACCAAGGGGCTGGACAGGCAGCCGAGCCAGTCAATGTAGACGCAGGCAACGCCGACACAGGTAACACCGAAGAAGCAGTCCCTGCTCCGGTCGATGACCAAGAGTCTCCAGAGTCTGAGTCAAGCTCAGTTGGCTCTGCTGGTGGAGCACAGGATCCGTTAGCCAGCGAAGCGGCGGAGGCCGATCCCACTGAGTCCTCCGTGAATGAGTCGACGAGCGCCGTTGACGCGGTGGCCGGCGCTTCGACAGAGCAAGGTGCCTCTCTACTTAAGCCTCTACTCATCGGTGGTGGCATCTTCCTGCTCATGGTCGTCGTCCTTCTTGGGCTCAAGGCCCGCAGGAGTTCCGCGTCATGAGAACCGATCGTCACCCACATAACCGAAACATCATCTTTGCGTCATCAGCCGTTCACGTAGCCGACTTTCCTCGGCCCACGAGTACCCCCAACATTCACGTAACAGTTTCGACAGGAGTGTCATGCGCGCGTTGAAGTCCATCGTGGCCGTTACTGCGGTTATCGCCGGCCTGATCATCCCGATCACGAGCAGCCAGGCGACTGGTGTCGTGTCAGTGAGCCCGTCGACTGGCACCGATACTTCCGGGCTCACTCTGAGTGCGAGTTCGACGTGCTCCACAGATGATGTCCACACCAAAATCCAGGCGTTTCTCTCTGGGCCGGGATTCCCGGCGCAGGGTTACTCAATCTTCAACAAATCGGCTGCTTCGATGGTTAAATCCGGCAGTGGTTACACATTTCCGCTGCTAGAGAACATGCAGAGTGCTGCCGCTTCCCAGACACCGAGTGCAACTCTTGGCGGTAAGTACACGTTGACGATCAAGTGCTACCAGGGTCTCTCCAACACACCGACGGAAACTCTGGGCACGACTGACTTCTGGTTTACAAGCGCCACTACATACGTCACGGCTGACCCCGCGACTTCGACGTCCATCGCGCTGCAGGCGTCCGCCGCTGATGCGTCGAACGCAACTGAGGTCACCTTCACCGCGACCGTGACTCCGAGCGAAGCGATTGGCGCAGTCGAGTTCTTTGACGGAAACACATCAATGGGCAGTGTTGCTGTTGTTGCCGGCATTGCCACGAAGGCGAAGACTTTCTCTACGGATGGTGCTGGCGTTATCAAGACGCATGCGGTCACTGCAGTGTTTACCCCGACTGATTCCCTCGCTTTTGGGCCGTCAACGTCATTGGCAGCCAACGTCAAGGTGACGACTCCGCCGGCGACCGGCACAGTTTCGATGAGCCCAACGGATGGCACATCGAACACTGCGATCGATGTGTACACGACAACAATGTGTCCTAACGCTGACGCCGCAACGAAAGTGCAGGTTGTCATGGAGGGAGCAGGGTTCACCGGTGGTAAGAACGTGACACCTAAGGCAGCCGAAGAATCCCTGGCCCGCAGTGGTTCGGGATATCGGACCGCATTGTCGAAGAATATGGCTGCGTTTGCAGCCGAGCAGAACCCGGTGCCCACCTTGAGTGGTGAGTATTCCTTCACCGTGAAGTGCTTCCAAGGTGTGGGTGCGACTCCAACGGCAATTATCGGAAGTGCATCTTTGTGGTTCACCTCTCCCACGGTTTACCAGACAACTGAGCCGTCAAGCGGAGTCGCAACAAGTCTTGAACTGGGCATCACCCCCGTGGGGAGTGTGGTGGCGGGTTCAACGGTGACCTTCACCGCGACGGTCACTCCGTCGGGCGCAACCGGCTCCGTGGCCTTCACCGCGACGCCTGTTTCGGGCGGCGGAACACCGATCGCGCTTGGCACAGGACAGATCGTCCAAGGAGTCGCCACAGTGACCTACAACAGTCTCGCGGGTGGGGCATCCTCCGGATTGCCGAAGAGCTACCGCATTGATGCGAGCTACACCTCGAATAGTGATGACTATTTCGATTCCGAAGCGGATCAGAAAACTTTGGTGGTGTTGGCGAAGTTGACCCCAGTGAACACCGCTGCACCGGTGATTTCGACCGCTAAGGTCGGTACTGCGCTCACGTGTACTCGCGGTACTTGGCTGGATGCGTCTACCTACAGCATCGTGGTCAAGGTTGCTGGTGCAACGGTGAAGACGTCGACCGGTGCTACCGCCGTCTACACGCCGGTGGCTGCAGATGCCAACAAGTCAGTGTCTTGCCGGGTGACCGCCACTTCGGTGGATGGAGTGACGGCGAACCAAGATGCGACAGCAAAGACCGTCGGTCTCGGATCTGCTCTCACGGTCGTCGCTGGAAAGTCCCCGAAGATCACCGGCACGATTGCCGCGGGCAAGAAGCTCACTGTGTCGGCCGGCACGTGGAGCCCAGCAGCGACCTCCTACACCTACCAGTGGGTGACCATCGTCGGCACCAAGGCAACGGCGATTTCGAAGGCTACTGCTTCGTCGTTCACGATCCCGGCATCGCTCAAGGGCAAGACGATCGGTGTCATCGTGACCGCGAAGAAGGCGGGCTACGCGAATGGCGCCACCACGGTGAAGGCGGGCAAGATCGCGTGACGCAGGCAGCATCTCTTGAGGAGGTACGGGCATGGAACTAATGGCCGTGGTAGCACCACAGCGCCCGGAGGCCCATAGCATCTCTGAGGTGATGCCCGTGACGGCTGCTGCCCAGCAGGAGAAGCCCACAGCGAAAAGACCAGAACGTGAGCTGACTCCTGGTGTGGCCGTAGCGAGCACGGCTTTACTGATCGTCGGTGGCCTTTTCCTCGGGTTGGTGTTTAATCTTCTGATTTTTAGTCCCATGCGTCACGATCGTGATCAACACGTGGCTTATGCCGACTTCCGCAATCAGTTGGCCAATGCGATTGCGCCCACTGGCATCATGACCAGTGACGGTGCTCTACTTGCGCAGGGCGCTCCGGTGGCCTGGATCGACGCGCCGGGGCTAGGGATCGATGAAGTCGTTCTGAATGGCACAACCTCCACTGTTCTCATGTCCGGGCCGGGTCATCAGCGGGATACCGTGATGCCAGGTCAGGTGGGCCATTCGGTCGTGATGGGTCGCGCTTGGGCGTTCGGTGGCCCGTTTAAGACGTTGACAGTTGCCGCTGTTGGGACGCAATTCTCCGTGTCGACTGGGCAGGGCACCTTTGACTATGAGGTGACCGCGGTGCGCGCCAATGGCGAGGACCCAGTGGCTCTTCAGCCCGGAGAAGGCCGCTTGACTCTGGTCAGTGCTACGGGTGCGCCGTATTTGCCGAGTGGACTCGTTCAACTGGATGCGCGGCTGATGTCCGAGCCGATGAGTGCGATGACCCCCGTCCTGCCCAGCCTGATGCTTGCTGGTGGTGAGGCGCCCCTGGTGGGCGACTCCTCAGCCGCCGTGGGGCTTCTCCTGTGGTCAGCCCTGTTGCTTGGGGCGGCGGTCACGTTTGTCTGGCTCTCAGTGAGATGGGGACGCTGGCAAACATGGATCGTTGCGGTCCCTGTGGTGGTCGCTCTAGGTGTTGCCGTCACAAACCACATTGTCATGCTGCTCCCCAACCTTCTTTAGTCGTTCACCTTCCCGTTACCGAGAGGCGCCACCATGTCGGTTAGTACCCGTACACGACCTGGAGGCATCATGGGCGAGCCGGTCAT
>CAINMH010000029.1 GCA_903850745.1 uncultured bacterium | reverse complement strand
CGATGGCGCACTTGCTGCGGCTGCTCGACTCTCCGATCGCTACATCTCTGATCGTCAACTGCCCGATAAGGCCATTGATCTCATTGATGAGGCGGGTTCACGCCTTCGCATTCGTCGTATGACCGCACCCCCGGATCTGCGCGAGTTTGACGATCGCATTGCAAACGTGCGTCGCGAGAAGGAGTCGGCAATCGATTCGCAGGACTTTGAAAAGGCCGCGTCTCTACGTGACGATGAGAAGCAGTTGCTTGCTGAGAAGGCACAGCGCGAGCGCGAGTGGAAGGCTGGCGATCTCGACATCGTTGCAGAGGTTGACGAGCGTCTCATCGCCGAAGTTGTCGGACTCATGACGGGCATCCCCGTAACCGAACTGTCGGAAGACGATGCTCAGCGTCTTATGCGCATGGAGGATGAACTGCATAAGCGCTTGATCGGCCAAGATCAGGCGGTAAAGGCGTTGTCCAAGGCCATTCGACGCACTCGTGCCGGACTGAAGGATCCCAAACGTCCGTCCGGTTCATTCATCTTCGCTGGCCCCTCGGGCGTCGGCAAGACCGAGTTGTCCAAGGCACTCGCTGAGTTCCTATTCGGTGACGAGGATTCACTCATCGCTCTCGACATGTCCGAATATGCCGAGAAGCACACCGCGTCGCGCCTGTTCGGTTCCCCGCCTGGCTACGTCGGCTACGAAGAAGGCGGCCAGTTGACGGAGAAGGTCCGTCGCAAGCCGTTCTCTGTCGTGCTCTTCGACGAAGTTGAGAAGGCTCACCCCGACATCTTCAACTCGCTGTTGCAGGTGCTCGAGGAGGGTCGTCTTACTGATGCTCAGGGGCGTGTTATCGACTTCAAGAACACGGTCATCATCATGACGACCAACCTCGGCAGTCGTGACGTGTCTAAGGGTGTTCTGCTCGGCTTCGCGCCGGAGAATGACGACGTCAACGCATACGAGCGGATGAAGATCAAGGTGCAGCAGGAGCTCAAGCAGCACTTCCGTCCTGAGTTCCTCAACCGCATCGACGATACGATCGTCTTCCACCAGCTCACCGAAGATGAGATTGTCAAGATCGTCGATCTTATGGTCGCGCAACTTGATGATCGTCTGAAGGAACGCGATATCGATTTGGAGTTGACCACTGCGGCTCGTCTGGAGTTGGCGGCTCGTGGTTATGATCCAGTGATGGGTGCTCGTCCACTTCGTCGCACCCTTCAGCGCGAACTTGAGGACACCTTGAGCGAGAAGATGCTCTTCGGTGAGGTCAAGGCCGGCAGTATTGTGGTTGTCGATGTCGCGGGCGAAGGTGCCGATCGGGAGTTCACCTTCACCACCACGGAGAAGATGGCCCTTCCTGATTCACCACCAGTCGAAACTGCGGGTCAAGACTAAGTAGTTGCCCGAAGGGCTGGACTCCCTCGCTCATTGCGGGAGAGTCCAGCCCTTCGTTGTCTCTACGATCAAACCGTCCGACATCAGCCCGACTAATGCGCGCAGACGTTGTGCCTCGTCGGGCCATACGTAGTCGATGGACTGCACAGCGACGGGTGAATCGCGCAGTGCAGCCATGATCAACCCGCGCACCTGCCGATCACTGCCAGTGAACTTTGCCTGCTGACGGGGACGCTCTCCAGTCGGACTGCCTGCGTTAAGCCAGGTGCAGTCCTGAGCAATCGGGCAATCGCCACATTTGGGTGAACGCGACGTACATACCAGCGCGCCGAGTTCCATGACCGCTGCAGACCAGCGTGCCGCCGAGTCATGGCGCCGTGGGAGGAGGGATTCGGCGAGCGCGCGCTCTGCGGCAGTCGTGGCCGGGGTGGGGTGTTCGATGCCATCCATAGCTCGGCGGAGCACTCGTCGTACGTTGACATCGAGCACCACGCTGCGCTGTCCGAAGGCGAAAGCCAGAACAGCCGCTGCGGTGTAGTCCCCGACGCCGGGTAGCCTCCGCAATTCTTCGTAGGTGTCTGGAACTTGGCCCGCGAATTCGGCCACGATCGCCCGTGCGGCCGCATGAAGGCGGATAGCCCGACGTGGGTATCCCAAGCGCCCCCAGGCTCGTAGCGCATCCGCTTGGCTTGCCTGAGCCAGCGCGGGGGCACTAGGCCATCGCTCCAGCCAGGACTGCCACACCGGCAAAACGCGGTCCACGGGGGTCTGTTGGAGCATGAACTCACTCACCAAGACACCCCAAGGATCGGTGGATCGCCAAGGTAGAGGCCGCTCATTCCGGTCAAACCATCGCACGATGGCCCGGCGGAGCTCGGCTGCGACAGGAGGCATGCGGCAGATCGTGTCACGTCATCGCGTGTCGGACAGTACGGTGCTGCCATGAGCTTTATGGAGCCCGTGGGGCCGCTGCCCCCTGGTGTCTACTGGCGCCGCCGGTTGGTGGTGCTCGTCGTGGCCATTCTTGTCGTGGCGTTCCTGTGGTGGCTGGTTGCGGGCCGCGCCAGTGGTGGTGGAGGAGCGACTCCGACGCCAGCTCCCACCAATAGCGCTACGTCGACTCCTTCGCCGACTTCCACACCTACGCCGGCTCCGACGCCGAGCCCGACTTCTACCGACAGTGCCCCCAGATGCCCCGATGAGGCGATCAAGGTGAGCGTCCTCGCCGATCCGGTGTCGAGTCCGGCCGGTTCCGAAATGAAATTCACACTGGTAATCACAAATACCTACGCGTCGCCGTGCAAGCGCGACGTCGGTGCTCGTGCCAATGAGCTCCAAGTTGTCTCGGCAATAACTGTGCAGTGGAGCAGTGATGACTGCAATCCGAGCAAGGAAGTCAACGAGGTTGTGTTGATGCCTAATGAGAATTACCCGACTGATGTGACGTGGGATCAGCGCACAAGCAAGAAGGGCTGTCCGGCAAAAACCAGTTCGGTTGACCCTGGCAACTTGGTCGTTTTCGGGCGCAATGGTGAAGTCGTCAGTGAAGGCACCGCGTTCGCCATCACTGCAAGCTAGACGTAGCGTTCGAGGATGCTCGCCTCCGCAAGTCGGGAGAGGCCCTCACGCACGGAGCGTGCGCGCGTATCGCCCACACCCTCAACGGCCTGAAGATCATCGATGCTTGCGGCGAGCAACTTTTGCAAGGTGCCGAAGTGGCTGACAAGCCGGTCGATGACGATCTCGGGTAGGCGTGGCACGCGGGCCAGCAGGCGGAATCCGCGCGGTGACACTGGGCTGTCGAGAGTTTCTGGAGTGCAGACGAATCCGATTGCAGTGCCCACAGAAACAAGATCGAGAAGATCTGCTGAGGTCAGGACATCTAGTGCAGCCATTGCCTTTTCGACGGGGCGCGACCTGCGACCCGCAGCTGGAATGTAGTCACGAAGCACCATGATGCGATCGTGTGCAAGACCCGCTACGAGTTCTTCGAGTTGCAAGGACATCAAGCGACCGTCACTGCCGAGTTCGACAACGTAGCCTTCGATCTCTGTGGCGATGCGAAGTACCATTTCGAGTCTTTGGGCAACGCTCACGACATCGCGGACTGTTACAAGATCCTCGATCTCGAGAGCCGACAAGGTGCCGCTCACTGTGTCGAGTCGTTGCTTGTAGCGTTCGAGAGTGGCAAGTGCCTGATTGGAGCGCGACAAGATCGCGGCAGAATCCTCAAGCACGTAGCGTCGACCACCGACATACAGCGCCACGATGCGCATTGACTTGCTGACACTGATCACGGGGAAGGTCGTCTGCCGTGAGACACGATCGGCCGTGCGGTGACGAGTGCCCGTCTCTTCGGTCGGAATCGACGGGTCTGGCACCAATTGGACTGCGGCGCGCTGAATGCGCGTTACGTCACGATCAAGAATGATCCCGCCGTCCATCTTGGCGAGTTCTCGCAGTCTGGTCGCGGAGAACTCCACATCGAGTTCGAATCCGCCCGTCGCGATCTGGTCGACGATCTTGTCGCGGCCGAGCACAATCAAGGCGCCGGTCTGCCCGCGCAGGATGCGTTCCAGCCCGTCTCGCAGGGCAGTGCCTGGTGCAACCATCGCGAGTACGTCACGAAGTTGAACATCGATGTTGATGTCGGGATTGGGAGCCAACGTAAGTCCTCAGGCAGCGTGGGTGTGTGACAAGCGTACCTGTTCTAGCCGCGGAGCTCGTCAAGTCGGTCGAGGGCCTTCTTCACGTGCGGAATCTCGTTGACTGTGACTCCTGCAGGAACATCGCCCATGCGCTCGCGAGAGCCGGGTGGAACAAGAATCGTCTTGTATCCGGCCCGGGCTGCTTCAGCGACTCGCTGGCCCAACATGGAGACCGGGCGTACGTCACCTGAAAGCGCCACCTCGCCGATCGCGGCAACTGCCATGGGGATCGGTGCGCCAGTCACCTGGGACCACAGGGCCATACAGATCGCGAGGTCAGCGGCTGGGTCGCTGATGCGCGCGCCGCCCACGGTCGCAACGAAGACGTCGCGACTGTTCAGGGGAGTCTTCGTGGTCGCCTCTGTGAGCGCGATCAGCATTGCCACCCGGGAGGAGTCCAGGCCAGTGACGCCACGCCGAGGCGGACCTGAAGCAGTGCTCATGAGGGTCTGAATCTCAGCGAGGATCGCTCGCCTGCCCTCTACGGTGACGGTGACACATGTGCCCGGCACAGCTACGTCGCGCATGCCGCGAAAGAGCGCCGAGGGATCGCTGACCTCAGCCAGCCCAAACTCCGTTTGTTCGAAACAGGCGACCTCGTCGGCAGGACCGTAGCGATTCTTGCTCGTGCGGAGCAGCCGCAAGGAGGTGTGCCGGTCACCTTCGAAGGTGAGAACTGTGTCGACGAGGTGCTCGAGGGCGCGTGGGCCCGCAACGGTGCTCTCTTTAGTGGACTGCCCAACGATGAGCATCGGCATACCGCGCGATTTTGCGACGCGCGCCAGCGCGGTTGTCACCTCGATAACCTGCGAGACGCCGCCAGCTCGTCCGTCAAGTTCGGCCGAACTGATTGTCTGGATTGAATCGATCACGACGAGCCGAGGATCACTTGATTCGATGTGCCCAATCACTGCGGCGAGGTCGGATTCGTCAGCAATGAGTAACGTGTCGGAGTCTGCATTGATGCGTCGGGCTCGTACGCCGATCTGTTCTGCCGACTCTTCACCTGAGATATAGAGCACGTTGCCGACGCGGCGGCGTGCGATGAGGTCTGCGACCCAGAGCAACAGGGTCGACTTGCCCACGCCGGGCTCTCCGGCCACCAACACCACCTGGCCAGCGACTAGCCCGCCGCCGATGACGCGGTCGAACTCCGGCAGCCCTACGGGCCTACGCGGAGAGTCTGCAGCCGCGATCTCGCTGACCGGCCGTGCGGCACGCACCGGGGCGGCAGCGGCGGTGCCGGGGCGGACGGGTGCGAGCTCGCTGACGGTGCCGAACTCCTGACACTTCGGACAACGACCAACCCAGCGCGGGGCGGATGCCCCACACGCCGAGCACTGGTAGCGGACCGAGACTTTCGCCATGGGGTGACCGTACGCCCACGGACTGACTTCAGGTCAAGCCGGATCGGCGAGGTGTGGAGCTAAGCCAATGCGCAGGGTTCCGGTCGCACGGTCCAGCATCTGTATACGGGCCTCGCAATGCACGACTAGCTCGTCGTAGGCAAGCTTGCCGATGAGGGCAATGAGCTCGTCTCGCGAGGAGATGAAGACTGGGTCCTGACCCACGTGGGCCTCAGTGTTGCCGCTGCAGTACCAGTCGAGATCGTGCCCGCCCTCGCCCCATCCGCGGCGGTCGTATTCGGTAATGACCACGACGGTGTGCTCGGTGCCATCGGGGTAGTCGACCTTCTCGAAGGTGCGCCGGATCGGCAACTGCCAGCAGACATCGGGCTTGGTCTCGACGAACGAGACACCTTCACTCGCGGCAAGGTGATGGAGAACGCAGCCCTTATCGCCATCGAAATCGGGGCGATTGAGGAAAATGCATGCGCCCTGAACGACCCGCGTTTTGCGATCCCCGTCGAGTCCGCTGGTGAATGGGCCCTTCTTCGCGGCCTTTTTGGCAAACTGCCAACGCTCCGGATCGAGCTTCTTGACCCACTTGGTGACGTTGCGCTCGTCCTTCTTCCCAGAAAAGTGGGCGCCGAGGGTGCAGCAGCCGTCATCGGGTCGAGATGAGTAGATGCCTTGGCATCCGTTGCCGAAGATGCACGCCCACCGCGAGGTGAGCCACGTCAAGTCAGCGCGAATCCGTTGGTCGGAGTCGGCGGGGTCGACGAACTCGACCCACTGGCGCGGAAAATCAAGGGGAACCTCAGGCACTCCTGCAGCCTAGACGGATAGCCGGGGTCACACGCAAAGAGGTATGCGGCCCTCGCATAAACGGCGCGTTGCGGATACCGTCGGACCATGCGTATTGGCGTGCTCGACGTGGGCTCAAACACGGTCCATCTGCTTGTTGTGGATGCACATGATGGTGCAGCGCCGGTGCCAGCTTTCAAGCACTCGATTCCGTTGCGCATGTCTGAGCACGTAGCAGAGGATGGGCGCATCGATGAGGATGCGATCGCTGAGTTATGTCTGCACATCCGTGCTTCGCAGGACGCAGTCGAAGACATGGGAGCGACCGAGTTCATGGCCTTCGCGACTTCAGCAATTCGCGAGGCCCCCAACGGCGATGATGTCGTCCGGCAGGTTCGCGAACGCACTGGCGTTGACCTTGAGGTACTCACCGGTGACGAGGAGGCGAGGCTCACGTTCCTCGCTGTCCGCCGTTGGTTCGGTTGGTCAGCGGGCCGCATCCTCGTGCTTGACATTGGTGGTGGCTCACTGGAGATCGCGGTCGGCACAGATGAGGAGCCGGAAGTTGCGGTTTCCGTTCCCGTCGGCGCTGGCCGGATGACTCGCAACTTTGTGGCGAGTGATCCGGCTAACCCCGATGACGTGCGCGCGATGCGCAAGTATGTGCGTTCTCAGATTGCTGAGGTCGCGGGTCGCATCCTGCGCGTCGGTGAGCCACGCATCTCGGTGGCGACTTCCAAGACCTTCAAACAGCTTGCCCGCATCGCTGGAGCGGCACCTTCGAGCGATGGGCCGTTTGTTCGTCGTTCGTTGTCACAGGGCGCCTTGCAGACATGGGTTCCCAAGCTTGCGGACATGACCGCACCTGAGCGGGCCAATCTGCCTGGCGTTTCCCAAGGTCGTGCGGCGCAGATCCTCGCCGGTGCAGTTGTTGCTGAGGCGGCCATGGACCTTTTGCACGTTGTCGAACTCGACATTTGCCCATGGGCACTGAGGGAAGGCATCATTCTCCGCCGGATAGATTGGTTGCACCAATGAGTCTTGACATACAGGGTCTTTCCACAACTGATGTTGCTGAACGTGTCGCGGCGGGGAAAGCCAACGACGCACCCGATGCGCGCAGTCGCAGTCTCGGCAGCATTATTCGATCGAATCTCTTTACGTGGTTTAACGGGCTAATCTTCTTCCTGTGGATCGCGATGATCATCGTCGCTCCGATTCAGGACTCACTCTTCGGCTTCGTGATTGTCGCAAACACGCTCATTGGTGTCATTCAAGAATGGCGTGCGAGCCAGACTCTCGCCAAGCTGTCACTTATCGGTGAAGCCAAACCCATCGTGCGGCGCGAAGGCGCGGACGTCGAAGTGCGCCCCGCAGAGGTAGTCCTCGACGACATCATTGTCCTGCGCACGGGTGATCAGCTGGTCGTTGATGGCGTAGTCGTCGAATCCGTGGGCCTCGAGATCGACGAAAGCCTGCTCACCGGTGAGGCAGATCCGGTCGATAAGGCGATTGACGATTCAGCGATGTCTGGGTCCTTCGTCGTCGCCGGCAGCGGTCTCTATCGGGCCACGCGCGTTGGTCGAGATTCTTTCGCGGCCGGCCTCACTGAGCAGGCGAAGAAATTTCAGCAAACCAATTCGGAGTTACGAGACTCCGTAGCGAAGTTCATTCGCGTGATTTCATATGCGCTGCTTCCGGTGGGCGCCTTGCTGCTGTGGTCGCAGATCAGGGCAGTGGATTCGCCGGATTCCGGGCAGACCATCAAGGACGCTATCCGCGGCACTATCGCCGGAGTCGTCACGATGGTGCCAGAAGGCCTGGTGTTGCTTACTAGCATCGCCATGGCCGTAGCTGTCATTCGTCTGGCGCGCTACAAGGTCTTGGTGCAAGACATGCCAGCGGTCGAGGTTCTCGCGCGAGTCGACACGGTCTGCGTCGACAAGACCGGCACCTTAACTGAGCCAGGTATGCACGTCCGAAATGTCATTTCCCTCACCGAGTCAGAACCCATTGCTGAGGCACTCGGTGCCATGGGTGCGAGTGAAGGTAGCCCCAATCCGACACTGCAAGCAGTCGCTGAGGCCTACCCCAAACCGGCTTGGTCACTCGTATCTGCAGTCCCCTTCTCGAGTGCCCGGAAGTGGTCTTCTGCGTCTTTCGACGAACACGGCACTTGGCTGCTTGGTGCGCCCGAGATGTTGCTGCTCGATGACGCTGACGCTGCGGTGCGAGCGCAGGCAGAGGAGGTCGCCTCAGGTGGCTCACGAGTTTTGCTGCTCGCTCGATCTTCTGCGACTTCTGAAGCTGGACCCGATGCGGACCGTGGACCGGGGGCGCTTTCGCCGGTTGCGCTTGTGGTGATTGATCAGAAGCTTCGTGATGACGCTGCGGACACCGTGGCGTACTTCCTTGAGCAGGGCGTTCATGTCACCGTTATCTCGGGGGATAACCCCGGCACGGTTGGCGCGATCGCAGCGCAGGCTGGGATTCCGGGCGCTGAAGCCCCGATCGATGCGCGAACCCTGCCTGAGGACACCGCTGAACTCGCCACCGTTCTCGATTCACATTCGGTATTCGGCCGGGTCACGCCGCTGCAAAAGCAGGCGATGGTTGATGCATTGCACCTTCGTGGCAAAACAGTTGCAATGACTGGTGATGGCGTCAACGACGTACTTGCACTCAAGCATGCCGATCTTGGCATCGCGATGGGATCCGGATCAGGAGCCACTCGAGCAGTTGCCCAGTTGGTACTGCTCAACAACAAGTTCTCCGTGATGCCGCACGTGGTTGCCGAAGGCCGAAAGGTGCTCGGCAATATCGAGCGTGTCTCCGACGTATTCCTCACGAAGACCTTCTATGCGATCATTATCTCGCTGATGACGGCCGGTTCGGCTCTGGTGCCGTTCCTTGCGGCTCCGCTTGATTTTCCGTTCCTGCCACGCCACCTCACGTTGATTGGCGCACTCACGATTGGAATTCCAGGATTCTTTCTCGCCTTGATGCCCAATAAAGAGCGTTTCCGGCCCGGTTTCTTCAAACGCGTTTTGTTGTTCACTGTGCCGGCTGGCGCTATTGCAGCATTCAGCGCGATGTTGAGCTACTACATCGCACTTCCAGATGAAGGCGCCACTCCCGCACAGGTTGTTTCTGCGCAGGGTATGGCCACACTGACGCTCTTCATCGTTACTACTGCTGTCCTGCTGCAGTCTGCGCGCCCACTCAATCTGATTCGACTTGGCATTGTGGCGCTCATGATCGCAATGTTCCTTGGTGTACTACTCATTCCATTCTTCGCAAAGTTCTTCGCGCTGCAGATGTCTTGGAATAGCACCACTTTGATAGCGGTAATCATCGGTCTAGTCGGGGCTGTGTTCGTGTGGATCGCGACGCTAATCACCGATCGATGGCGTCGCGCGTGAAGGTTGGGCTAGCCAAGATCTCGCTCTCCACGTCATCAGTTTTTCCGGAGTCGACGGAAAGTGCCTTCGAAATTGCGTCAATCCTTGGATATGACGGAATCGAAGTCATGGTTGGCACCGATGTGGCCAGTCAGAGCGTCGACGAACTTAAGCGTCTGCGTGACGTCTATTCGATGCCTGTGCTGTCCATCCATGCACCGTGTCTCTTGGTCACCCAGCGCGTGTGGGGGGTTGACCCGTGGGGCAAGCTCACCCGCGCGCGTGAAGTTGCGGAGGAACTTGGAGCGGACACAGTGGTGGTCCACCCGCCGTTTCGCTGGCAGCGTGAATACGGCCGGGCGTTCGTGGCGGGTCTGAAGCGCATGACCAATGAGACGCACGTGCAATTCGCGGTGGAGAATATGTTCCCGTGGCGGGCACGATCGCGCGAGGTGATGGCGTACTCGCCTGGTTGGGATATTCGTGACGAGGACTACCCCGCCACAACGCTTGATCTGTCGCACACCGCCGTATCCGGCACCGATGCACTGAAGATGGCCCGTGATCTTGGGGATCGCCTCACGCACTTGCACCTAGCTGACGGCAGCGGCTCAGCTCGCGACGAGCATCTGATCCCGGGCCGTGGTACGCAAGCGTGCGTTCCAGTCCTCTCGCACCTGCTTGACAGCGGCTTTGCTGGCACGATCGTGCTGGAGGTTTCCACCCGCAAGGCCTCGTCACAGACGGAACGTATGACCGACCTGGCGGAGGCACTGGCGTTCACTCGTCTACATAGTGGCTCGGCCCCCTGAGAGCTCGCTCGCCTACAGTGGAGACATGTCTGCTGAGAGTGATCGCTCCGCCGTACTCAAGGCCGCGATGGCGGCCTTCGCGGCCACAGGCTATGCCAGCACGACGCTGAAGGGCGTCGCAGCCGCGGCGGGGGTTGCGCCGCAGGTTCTCAAGTCGTACTACGACAACAAGGAGCAGCTGTTTGCCGCAGCGATGCGACTGCCCTATGACCCTGCGACAGCGATTCAGGGCCTCCTCGCGCCGGGTCTTGACGGCATGGGCGAGCGACTCGTCCGCCTGACGTTCGCAACTTTCACTGACGAGCAGGTTCGCAAGGACATTGACTCGATCATGCGCACCGGGGGCACAGCGGGACGGCTCGCAGGTGTTTTCTCTGAGTACATCGAATTTGGCGTGGTGGATCGCGTCGTCGCTAATCTCGGCCTCCCAGATGTACGTCTGCGCGTGGCCCTGATTTCGTCGTACCTGATGGGCGTAGCGGCCGGGCGCTACATCGCGAAGATCTCACCTCTCGACACCACTGATGAAGAACTGCTGGTTCGAATTGTCGCGCCCACCATCCAGGCTTTGCTCGATCCCACCACACCGCTAGGAGAGAACTGATGACTACTTTCGCTTTCTATGGCGCTGGCAACATGGGCGAGGCGCTGCTGAGTGGTCTGCGAAACTCCGGCGTGTCTGGCGCGGACATCCTGGTCGTAGAAAAGCGTCCGGAACGGGCCACCGAGATCGCTTCTGCCTACGAGGTGCGCATTGTGGATGCCCTGACGGCTGCCTCGGAGGCAGCCGTGCATGTCCTCGTGGTGAAGCCCCAAGACGTCGCGGGGCTCCTAGGGGAGATCGGTGCGGATATTACGTCGGGCAGCCTGGTGATCTCGATCGCTGCGGGCATTTCCACAGCATTCCTTGAGTCCCAGGTGGGCGAAGGGGTCGCCTGCGTTCGAGCGATGCCCAATACACCGGCACTCCTCGGTCAGGGCATGACTGGCGTGTCAGCGGGGGCCCACTGTGACGGTGACTCCTTGGGCAAGGCGGCCTCGATCATGTCGACGGTGGGCTCGGTCGTGATCATCGCCGAGGCGGACCAGGACGCGCTCACCGCCATTTCGGGTAGCGGTCCCGCCTACGTTTTCTATCTCGCCGAGGCCATGGTCGAGGCCGGGCTCGGGCTGGGTCTCAATCCCCAACTGGCCCGCGCTCTGGTCAATCAGACCCTCGTCGGCGCATCGGCGATGCTGAATTCGACCGAACTTGAGCCCAGCGAATTGCGTAGCCGAGTTACCTCACCCAACGGCACTACAGCGGCGGCGGTGGCAGTTTTCGATGAGCGAGGAACCCGCGAGACAGTGATTCGGGCGGTCGCTGCTGCAGCTCAGCGGAGTAGGGAACTCTCGTCGGGCTCTTGAGTGGGCTTTTCGTGGGCTTGAATCCCTGTCCGCTAATACAAGATCACCTCAGTGGTGACCTCGGTGAACGGGACTTTGCGGGTGCGGCTATTCTCGCCACGCGGACTTGGTGCGGCCGTGGTTGGAGACTAAAAGCGGGCGTGAAAATTGCTCACAGATATTTTCTAATCTCGCTACCGAATTTGCTTAATGTTCACTAGGCTCACGGACTGACGTAGGAAAACGGCAGTACAAATCGAAGGGATCGGATGTAAATGACGACGAAGCCTGCGCTTTCGGAGGTTCGGTTCCTTACGGTGGCTGAGGTCGCCAAGGTCATGCGCGTGTCGAAGATGACCGTGTACCGACTTGTGCATTCCGGCGAACTTCCTGCGGTTCGGGTCGGTCGCTCCTTCCGGGTGCCTGAAACTGCGGTCAACGAGTATCTTGAGCAGGCCTACGTCGAGGCCATGTGAGCACTGAGGTACGCTCCTCATCTCTAGTGGATGGGTGAGGTAGGTCATGGGTTCCGTCATCAAGAAGCGCCGCAAGCGGATGGCTAAGAAGAAGCACCGCAAGCTTCTCAAGCGCACCCGCGTTCAGCGTCGCAACAAGAAGTAGCTCTCCCGCTGCTCGCCAGCCTCATTCACCGAGGTTGGCTCGTTTTTCCCACTCAATTTTTATCTGCGGTTATCGACGCGCGATTTTTCCGACCGCGTATCCCAACATGATTCCGGCAGCAACACCCGCGCCGCCTACGGCGAGTGGGGCGGCTGCCTCACGGATTCGGGCCCGACGCCGGAAGTCACGGATGGGCCAATTGCGCTGCTTAGCGTGGGCACGCAGCAGTTGGTCGGGGTTGACCGCGACCGGACTTCCGACGAGAGACAGCATCGGGATGTCGTTGGATGAGTCGGAATACGCGGAGCAACGCGAGAGATCTAGGCCCTCACGCTCTGCGATTGCGCGCACAGCCTCGGCCTTCGCTTGTCCGTGTAGCGGGGCTCCTACTAGCCGCCCGGTGTAGATGCCATCTTGTATCTCAGCAACTGTGCCCAGAGCACCGGTGAGCCCGAGCCGGCGAGCGATGATTGCAGCGAGTTCGACCGGCGTTGCCGTGACCAGCCAGACACGTTGACCGGCGTCAAGGTGTCCTTGGGCTAGTGCCAACGACCCGGGGATCAACTTATCGACCATGTGGTCGTCGAAGATGCCCTCGCTCAGCGCCATCAACTCGCTGACTGGGCGGCCTTCCACAAATGAGAGCGCCGCCTCTGTCGCAGACTCCATGTCCTCTAGGTCCTCTGATCCGCTGATCAAGAACTTGACCTGTTTACGGGAGAACTGGGCTATCTCGGGAATTGTGAAGTAGCGCTGGCGGGCCAGCCCTACGGCAAGGTGGAAAACGCTCGCACCACGGATGAGAGTGTTATCGACGTCGAAAAAGGCAGCTGCAGTCGGGTCGGGCGTCACATCCGGGTCTGGGCCGAGCGCACCAACAACGTCCGCGGCGTTGGCCGAGGCCCTTCCCGCGGTGCGGTATCTCGACAGGATGTCGAGTGGTCGGGACTTGCTCACCGTGTCAGGGTAACCGGCTCTAGGCTTCGAGTGCGTACCCCTGCGAGACTGATGCCATGGCCGATGCCCGTGTGACCCTCGTAGGCAAGCCTGGCTGTCACCTATGCGAGGAGGCGGCACTTATCCTGACGGAGGTCTGTGGGCCCCTGGGGGTGCAGTGGGAGGAACGCTCAATTTTTGACGATCCAGCCCTTGCTGATGCGTATTGGGAGTGGATACCGGTTGTCCTCGTAGATGGGCACAAGGTCTCGCACTGGGGCGTGGACGTTGACCGGCTCCGGGCGGCCCTCACCTCCTGAAGTTGGGCTGCTATACATCGCCCGCGGCCCTCAGGTCAATTTTGTGTGAATCCCCCGGAATCCATAATGTTTGCCCTCGTCGGCCGAGTGGTCGGCCACCGCGCTCAATGTAGGTGCCCGTGACATTACGACACTCTCCACGTGAGGGGTCCGCGCGTCGCATCGGAGGAGAGATCCCCGACGCGACGATCGCGCGGCTTCCTGTGTACCAACGTGTGTTAGCCGCACTCGCCGAGAGCCACGTTGACATCGTGTCCTCTGAGGAGATCGCGGCAGCTTCTGGTGTGTCGAGTGCAAATGTCCGACGCGACCTATCTCATCTTGGATCACAGGGCACGCGTGGCGTTGGCTACCACGTCTTCTCTCTACTCGCCCACGTCACGCAGGCTCTCGGCATTTCGTCGGAGCGCCCCGTCGTCATCGTTGGTGCCGGACATATCGGTACCGCACTTGCGGCTTATCAGGGGCTACCTTCCCGCGGCTTTCGCGTTGTGGGTGTCGTTGATATTTCTGTTGATCGTGTCGGCTCCCCGGTGGTGGACGGCGTACAGATGTGCGTGCGTTCATTGACGGAGCTTGAAGCAATTGTTCGTGAAGGTGGTGCGCGCATCGGTGTGATCGCTACACCTGGAGCGGCCGCTCAGTATGTATGTGATCGTCTAGTGCAGGCAGGGGTACGAAGCATCCTCAACTTCGCGCCCGTGACACTGGCGGTTCCTCAAGATGTAGAGATCCGGCAAGTGGATCTCGCTGTTGAACTACAGATCCTTGCGTTCCATGAACAGCGCAGGACTGTGACGATTCCGGAGTGCAGCGCATGAGCGATTTACGCAGTAAACGCAAGCCCACCATCGGGGCAGTTTCCCTCGTTGCCGCCGGGCCCGGAGATCCGGACCTGCTCACCTTGAGAGCGGCTCACCTCCTCTCGACGGCAGAGGTCGTGGTGTGCGACACAGCAGTTCTGTCGGTTGCTGAGGTGCATGTCAATGCAGAAGCCCAGATTCTCAACACCATTGATGAGAACGGCATCCCGCTCGACCATCAAGGGCGTGCCCGACTAGTCGCAGAGGCTGCCAAGGCCGGTCAGCGCACGGTGCGCCTTTTTGCAGGAGACCCGGTGGTTGACGGCGCACTCGCGATTGAAGTTGCGGCACTCCACAAGGCGAAGATTCCCTTCGAGGTAGCGCCAGGTGTCAGCATCGTGACGGGCGTGCCGGTCTATGCCGGATTTACCCTCACTGGTGGCCGTACCCGCACCTTCCAGGTTTTGGACGCTGACGCACCCGACATGGACTGGTCGCGCTTCTCCGATGCCCATCACACCCTCATGTTCATGTCGGGTGCGGACCAAGCTCCAGACATTGCGCGCAATTTACTTGCGGCCGGTCGCTCGGCCGAGACACCCATCGTGATTACTCGCGGAGGAACCACGGTTGAGCAGCGTTCAGTCGTCTCAACTTTGGGCAATGTCGCCACTGATGTGAAAAACGCTCGTCAAGCAGGACCCGGGATTGTCGTTGTTGGAGATGTAGTCGCACAACGTGAGCGGATGTCGTGGTTTGAGGTCAAGCCCCTCTTCGGTTGGCGCGTTCTCGTTCCGCGCACACAGGATCAGCCGCGTCTTCTCACCGACCGACTCCGTGGGTTTGGTGCGATCCCAGTTGAAGTCCCAACTATTTCGGTTGAACCTCCACGCACTCCGCACCAGATGGAGCGCGCCGTGCACGGACTTGTCTCCGGTCGCTACGAGTGGATCGGCTTCACCAGCGTCAACGCCGTTCGTGCCGTACGCGAAAAGTTGGAGCAGTACGGCCTCGACGCCCGTTCATTCGCTGGCTTGAAGGTCGCTGCTGTTGGCGAAGGAACTGCACAGGCACTGATCAATTTTGGCGTGCGTCCCGACCTAGTTCCCGTCACTGATCAGACGAGTCACGCGCTGCTTGAAGAATGGCCGCCCTACGACGACCTGCTTGACCCGATCAATCGGGTGTTCCTGCCTCGCGCAGACATCGCGACCGAGACTCTCGCGGCGGGATTGGCCGAGCTCGGCTGGGAAGTAGAAGACGTCACTGCGTACCGCACTGTTCGTGCTGCTCCGCCCCCCGCCGAGACCCGCGAGGCGATTAAGTCCGGTGGCTTCGACGCGGTGCTCTTCACGTCGAGCAGTACCGTGCGCAACCTCGTAGGAATCGCAGGCAAGCCACACGCGACCACTGTGGTCGCGTGCATCGGACCGCAGACCGCCAAGACAGCGGAAGAGCACGGCCTGCGTGTGGATGTCCTCGCAGAGGATTCCACTCCCGAGGCATTAGCCGTCGCGCTTGCCGCACATGGAGAGTCGCTGCGGGTCGCAGCTGCCGAAAGTGGAGAGCATGTCTGGCGTCCCAGCCGACGTCGAACGGCGGCTCGTCGTAAGGCCACGTGATGGACACTGTTGTTCACGTGCTCCGTCACGGTGAGGTGCACAATCCGACGAAGGTGCTTTATGGGCGCCTGCCTGACTTCCATCTTTCCGAACGCGGTCAGGCCATGGCGGCCCGAGTGGCCGATTATCTGAGCGGCCACGACATCGCCGCGGTGGTCGCTTCGCCTCTTGAACGTGCTCAAGAGACGGCTGGGCCCATTGCCAGCGCGCATCAAGTGCCCATCGGAGTAGATGATCGACTCATCGAAGCGGGCAATGTGTTTGAAGGGCAGCGAGTGAGCGTGGGTGATGGGGTGTTGCGTAGGCCTTCGGCATGGCGTCATCTCTATGACCCGTTCACGCCTTCGTGGGGAGAGCCCTATAACGAGATCGCCCGTCGCATGCGCGATGCCGTGGTTTCAGCGCGCGATACCCATCGAGGTCGCGAGTCTGTTCTCGTGAGTCACCAGCTCCCGGTCTGGATTGCTCGGCTGTCGGCAGAGAGTCGCCGGCTCTGGCACAACCCGCAGTATCGCCAGTGTGCTCTAGCCTCACTGACCACGTTCACTTTTGATGACACCCGACTAGTCGCTATCAGTTACACCGAGCCGGCGAGGGATCTGCTGACCGCAGATGATCTGACGGCGCGAGGGGCCTGAGGCCTCAGTGCGCACACGTGCCATCTTCGCTGCGCTGCTGACGTCGCTTGTTGTCGTGCTCTCTGCATGCGGTGGTGGGGGAGCCACTAATGCGACCGCGGGACAAGGTTTCGTAGCGGGAGATGGCTCGATTGTGTTGCTTGATCCGAACCAGCGCGTAGCCGCACCCGATTTCACCGGCACAACTTTGACTGACGAGAATTTTGCACTCGCGGACCACCGCGGCGAAGTTATCGCTATTAACGTCTGGGCCTCCTGGTGTGGCCCTTGTCGCGCCGAGGCCCCAGCGCTCGAGGCAGTGTGGACCCAGAATCGCGCGGCCGGTTTCTTAATGCTGGGATTAGACACACGCGATTCTCTTGCGGCTGCGCAGGGATTCGTCAAAACCTACGCGATCACGTTCCCTTCTGTCGTCGACACCGATGGCCAGATTCAGTTGCTCTTTGGTGATTCGCTACCACCGCAGGCGATTCCCTCAACTGTGATTGTGGACAAGCAGGGGCGTGTTGCAGCTCGAATTCTTGGACCCACTTCGCAATCCACCTTGCAGGGCTTGATTGACTCGTTGCTCGCGGAATCGTCGTGATCACCGACACCGTGATGAGCGGATCACTGCTTCTCGCTCTCCCACTCGCGGTAGTCGCCGGATTGCTTTCATTCCTAAGCCCGTGTGTGTTGCCGCTCGCGCCCGGATACCTGTCGTATGTCACCGGACTGACGGGTGCGGAAATTGCAGAAGGTGCCAAGAAATCACGCGTACTTTTGGGAAGCGCGCTGTTCGTCCTGGGGTTCTCTGTGCTCTTCGTCTCTTATGGGGTTGCATTCGGTGAATTGGGCCAGGCCCTATTGAAGTGGCAGGACGTCATTACCCGCGTGCTTGGCGTGCTTGTAATTTTTATGGGCCTTGTCTTTATGGGACTGATTCCCGGAATGCAACGTGAGTGGCGTTCCCATAGAGTCGCGACCTTCGGGCTATGGAGTGCGCCCTTGTTGGGCATACTCTTTGGCCTGGGTTGGACCCCTTGCATTGGCCCAACCTTGGCAGCGGTGCAGACACTTGCATTCACGGAAGCGAGTGCGCTTCGCGGAGCAATTTTGTCGCTGGCCTATTGCATTGGTCTTGGCGTGCCATTCATCCTGCTCGGACTTTTGTTTTCCCGCGTCGGCGGAACGCTTAGTTGGGTTAAACGCCACTATGCAGTGATCATGAGGGTGGGCGGTGCGCTCCTAGTCGTGATCGGGATTCTGCTGGTGACGGGTCTTTGGAATGACCTCACGATTTGGATGCGCACTTTGGTGCCTGGATTTGAGACGGTGGTGTGATGTCAGACCTCGCCTCGGATCTATCCACGCAACCCGCTGCGCCTCCGCCCCTAGGAACTAAGGGATTCTTTCGATGGGCCTGGCGGCAGCTGACCAGCATGCGCACGGCGCTCATCCTGTTGGTGTTTTTGGCGATCGCCTCAATCCCTGGATCTATTCTGCCGCAACAGGGGATTGATCCGGTACGTGTTAACGAGTGGATCGCCAATAATCCGACCTCGGGGCCGATCCTCAAGAGGTTTGGCTTCTTCGATGTATATGCGTCTCCGTGGTTTGCGGCCATCTACCTGTTGCTCTTCATTTCGCTAATTGGCTGCATCCTCCCGCGTTCGTTCATGCATGCGCGAGCACTCCGGGCAAAACCACCGGTTGCGCCGCGCAATCTCACTCGTCTGTCGAGTTCAACGGAAGTCTCCAGCGAGCTTGGCTCCGATGCAGTCATCGACAGAGCAGAACGAGTCTTTCGCGCGAAGCGCTGGCGGGTACGTCGTGGCCAGGACGAGGGAGGGCCGTGGATTGCCGCCGAGAAAGGATATTGGCGAGAGACTGGCAACCTTGTCTTTCACATTGCGCTGATCGTCTTGCTCATCGGAGTTGGTTATGGCTCCTTGTGGGGATGGAAAGGCAATGTGATTGTGGTGTCGGGCAAGGGGTTCTCTGACACGCTTACGCAGTACGACGTGTGGGGTGGCGGACGTATGGTCAGCCCCTCTGACTTGCCGCCGTTCTCATTCACCCTTAATGAATTCACTGCTGAATTCGAGCGGGGCGAAGCGCAACGTGGAGCTCCAAGATTCTTCGAAGGAAAACTCACCGTCCGTGACACACCCGGTGCTGTTCCCTACGACACCACGATCGGCGTGAATGAGCCGTTATCGGTTGATGGGGTCAAGGTCTTTCTTGTGGGACATGGCTATGCGCCGCACATCATCGTTCGAGACACGACGGGAGCGGTCGTCTTCGATGACACTGTGCCGTTTCTCCCACAAGATGGCAGTTTCACCTCGACGGGCGTAGTCAAGGTCCCCGATGCGACTCCTCAAATTGGCATTCAGGGGCTATTTCTGCCTACCGCGGCCCTTGACGAAATTCTCGGGCCGTATTCGACCTTCCCAGCCCCAGATGATCCCGGCCTCTTCATGTCAGCGTGGGTTGGCGACTTGGGGCTGAACACCGGTGCGACGCAGAGCGTGTATCGACTTGATACGGCCCAGATGACCTTGACCGGCAGAGAGGCGCTTCGCCCCGGAGAGACGTGGACCCTTCCAGACGGGATGGGCTCCGTTGAGTTCGTTGATTTCACCCGTTGGGCTTCCTTCCAGATCGCCCACGATCCGGGGCAGGGCATCGCGCTCATTGCTGTGACGTTTGCCATAGTCGGACTCTTGTTGTCCCTGTTTGTGAAGAGGCGCCGCATGTGGGTCCGAGCGCGCCCCGCAGAAACAGGAAGTACCGTTGTGGCAGCTGGGCTGGCGCGGGGAGATGATGAACGCCTTGAAAGTCTTGTGAACGACGTGGCAACTGCTGCGGCGAGTGATTCTGCACAGAATGGAAGACGCAAGTGACGGAAACCATGGGTCTAGCTGAGCTGAGTCTTTTGGTCGTCTATATCGCCATGGCGATCATCACCATGGCCATGGTTGCATTTGCGGTCTCATACGCAGGATCCCGTGCAAAAAAGCTTGTGGTTCGTGACCGTGTCCCTGCGCTCGTGGGATCCGCGGGCGACAGCGAGCCACCGGCGGTTTCTGCCGTAGAGCCCGTTACTGAGTTGCCGAAGGGTCGCCGCGCTTCCAATGTCGGCATGTCTCTCACTTGGCTCGCTTTTGCAGTGCTCCTCGTTGCGGTCGTGATGCGTGGAATATGGGCCGGACGCGTTCCCTGGGGGAACATGTATGAGTTCTCCCTCACGTCCGCACTGGGAGTCCTCGCTGTCTTCTTGATCTTCTCGTTCTTCCGTGACGTACGTTGGCTTGGCATCTATGTCACGACGGTGGTGTTGCTCACCCTCGGTCTTGCGGTCAAGGTTCTCTACACCGAAGCCGCGCAACTGGTGCCCGCGCTCAAGTCCTACTGGCTGATCATTCACGTGTCTGCGGCTGTGATCTGTGGGGGAGCATTCACTATCGCAGCCGGAGTGACGCTGGCTTATCTCCTGCAAGAAAGACGCCTCCGTCGTACGCCCGAGGGCCAGGAGCCGCCAGTCTCACGGCTTCCGAGTGCGCAGCGGCTCGAACTTCTCAACTACAAGATTTTGACATTCGCCTTCCCCTTGTGGACTTTCGCCGTCGTTTCGGGCGCCATTTGGGCGGAGAGTGCCTGGGGTCGTTACTGGGGTTGGGACCCCAAGGAGACGTGGGCATTCATCACGTGGGTGATCTATGCCGCTTTCCTCCACGCACGCACGACTGCTGGCTGGCGTGGCCGACGAGCCGCCTGGATCAGTCTTGTGGGTTTCCTTGCATTCTTGATCAACTACTTCGGCGTCAATCTTTTCGTGCAGGGGCTGCATTCTTACAAGGGGTTCTAGTCAGCCCTCTTCTTCGCGTTGCTTGCGCATTTTCTCGCGCCAAGCTTGTTCGTCGAGATTGCGCAAAAACTTTGGGTCATCATCTGGCGCAATGTTTTGCCTTTTGCGGGCAGTTCGGGGCTTCCCGAACAGTGTCCAAATGATTCCGCCCACTATCGGTATCAGCACGACAACAGGAAGCCAGACGTACTTTGGCAGCGCGCGAGAGCCCGCACGTGAAGACCGAACTACATCAACGAGAAAATAGATGTAGATCGCAATCCCGAGGATCGCACCTATAACTCTTAGCACTCTGGCACCCCTCTAGCGTCGAGAGTCTCACACTAACCCGATAACGTGGTTTCATGCGCGGTCTGTTGCTGTACACGCTCGCACGAGTGGGTCTATTCCTCGTTATCTGGATTCCACTGCAGCTGTTCACTTCCTGGCGCGGGTTCCCAGCCCTCGTGGCTGCGATTCTTGTCTCTGGGGGGATTTCGCTTGTCGTGCTCAATCGTCAACGAAATTCGGCTGCGGGAAATGTGCAATCGTTTTTTGGCCGGATAAACCGTCGCATCGACGAGTCCCGAACGGCAGAGGATTATGACGGCCCCGATCACCAAGAAGGTGAGACTCCACCGAGTGCTAGCCCCAACCCCAATAGCGCTCCATAGACAAGGAGCAAAGTTCCGGTGCCTTTGAGAGCCGGGACCAGATCGCGTCCCTTGGCCCCGCCAGCGACAAGACCTAGTGGACCTATCGCCTGGATGAAGCTAGCCAGCGCAAGAAGTGGCCACCAACCGCTCCCAGAACCGACGTTGGCAACGCATATTCCCGCAAGGACGGGCACCGCGAGTAGTGCGGCGGAGACTAAGCAGATGTATAAGACGCGAGTGCCGCGGTCACCGAGTCGGACTGCGAGAGTGATTTTCCCGCTCGCAGCATCTGATGGGATGTCACGCAAGTTGTTGGTGACGAGAATCGCGCAAGAGACCAGTCCGACTCCGACGCCTGCGATCCAAGCCAAAACAGGCATCTGCGCCATCTGTACGTAGGCGGTGCCGACGACCGGCACAATTCCGAAGAAGACGAGCACGAAAACCTCGCCGAGTCCGAGGTAACCGTATGGTCGCCGTCCTCCGGTGTAGAACCATGCGGCTGCAATGCAGGCAGCGCCAACGATGAAGAGCCACCATTCGCCAGTAAGTGTGATGAGTAGGGCCCCAATGACGCCGGCACTCGCAAGCGAGAGCAAAGCCGCTGTGCGAACAGCTTTTGGTGTTGCTCTGCCTTGGCCTACTAGGCGCACAGGTCCGACTCGTGCCTGGTCTGTGCCACGAATTCCGTCGCTGTAGTCGTTGGCGTAGTTCACGCCGACCTGCAGGAGTAGGGCGACTACCAATGCGAGTCCGGCTCGCATCCAATTCACCGCGCCAGCACCCATCGCGATGCCAGTTCCGACGAACACTGGTGCGATTGCAGCAGGGAGTGTCCTGGGTCGGGCACCATGCCACCACTCAGCGGCTGTTGCCACTACGCCTCCTGCTCAATCATTTGCCCGCGCTGCGAGTGCTGCGCGGTCTGTCTTGCCGTTTGGAAGTACCGGCAGCGAGGCTATCGTCGAGATGCTCGAAGGTGCAGCAACGGGTCCGAGCTGCTGAGCGACGGTGGCCGTGATGGTTCTTGCGAGATCCTGTTGCGCAACGATGAAGGCGGAGAGCCGGTGACCGTCGATCGGATGCGGAGTTGCGATGACAGCGCATGCGTCAACTCCGGGAATCGCGCAGATGACGCGTTCGACGGCGCCCGTAGCGACGTTGACACCCTTAACGGTGACGATGTCATCCCGACGACCCACGATGCTGAGAGTTCCTTCTTCTATCGATCCGATGTCACCGGTATGCAGCCATCCGTCAATGAAGCGTTGGGCAGTTAGAGCAGGATCCAAGCGGTAGCCGAGGCCCACGACGTCTCCCTGCACGAGTACTTCGCCATCGGGAGCAATGCGGACATCGACGCCTGGGAATGCCTTGCCGTCGTAGACACAGCCGCCGCAGGTCTCAGTGAGTCCATAAGTCGACAACACATTGACGCCGGCTTCCTGAGCCCGCTCTCGAATAGTGCTATCAAACCGTGCCCCGCCCACCAGAATGGCTGAATACTCACGGAGCACCGATCGACCCTCCACATCATCAAGGATTCGAGCCAACTGAGTGGGCACGAGCGATGTGAGGAGCGCTCGACCGCTTGCACGTTGAGCGAGGTGGCGGGTGCTGGCGACGAAGTCCGCTGTACGGAAGGGCATCGCACCGCCCACGGACGGAAGTGTCTCCGGCTCGAATTCGGCCAGCCATGATCGAACAACTACTGCGAAGCCACCTGCGGAGGTCACTGGAATAGCGACGAGCCAGGCACTCTCCGCCACCGGTATCCCGACGAGTTCTGCGGCCCCCTGAGCCGACGCAGCGAGAGCCGTGGCGCTGAGCAATACCCCGCGTGGCGAGCCGGTAGAACCGCTTGTGGTGAGAACAACAGCAACACCGTCGCTCTCCAGGGCGATCTCGGGTCGGATCGCCTGCAGAATCTGCGCGACATACGTATCCGACACCGTCACAGAGGTGACCGGTACGGGCGCTATGGGAATGCCGTCGAAGGCTTCGGGCAGCGCGGCGATGAGGTCCTGTACGCCACGCGGTCCGGGAGCGACGGGGATGCGCACGAGTGCGCGGGTGGTCATGACAGCTAGGTTAGGGGACGTACCTGTAAAGCGTCTGAGGAGTATCGATGAACAGCGGCGTTCGAGTCTCGTGACAGATCCGGCTCTGGCGACGTTGTTGCGTGAAGCGGTGCCTTTCGCGCTGCCTCTGCGAAGGCGATTCCGTGGCACTACTCAGCGCGAAGGATTGCTGTTACGTGGGCCGAGTGGTTGGGGTGAGTTCTCACCTTTTCCTGACTACAGCGACGCTGCGAGCGCTCGGTGGCTTGCTGCAGCTGTGGAGGCTTCATATGGCACATGGCCCGACCCTTTACGTACATCGGTTCTAGTCAACGCGATCATCCCGGCGGTGTCGGCGGACGATGCTGCTGCGCTGACTCGCGAGGCGGTTCTCGAGCGGGGATGCACGACTATCAAGGTCAAGGTTGCAGAGTCTGGTCAGACCCGCCTTGATGACGAGGCACGCGTTGCCGCTGTACGTGACGCGCTGGACTCCGTTGCTGGTCGAGGCGTCGGCATGATTCGACTCGACGCCAACGGGGCATGGACGGTGGAAGACGCGGTGAGGTCGCTCAAGCGACTTTCGGCCTATGGGTTGGAATACGTCGAGCAACCATGCGCGTCACTTGCTGAGTTAGAGCAGGTACGTCGGCAGACCGACATTGCGATTGCGGCCGATGAGTCCATTCGTTGGTCGGACAAGGTGGAGGACCTTCGTGGACGGGTAGACGTAGCAATTATGAAAGTGGCACCGCTCGGTGGAGTGCGTAGGTGCCTCGAACTCGTAGAGCGCGTGGGGATCGATGTGGTGGTGAGCGGCAGTCTCGACTCGGCTGTTGGACTCAGCGCGGGGCTTGCGCTCGCTGCCCTGCTCCCCGAAAGAGCATGTGGTCTCGGGACCGGGGCCTTGCTCCAGGCCGACGTGATTTCCCGGCCGATGGTCCCTTCGCATGGAGTCCTTTCTGTTGTTCGGGTGGCACCTGATCTGGACGCCCTGCTCGAGGCCCGAGATCGCCTGCCCGAAGGGGGAGCGGCCGCTTGGCGAGATCGCCTTGCTGCCGCATGGGAAAACGGAGCATCCGATGCTGTCGGTCATCTGGTGGCATGACGGCATGCATGAGAGAGTCACAACATGAACGAGTCGACGAGCACAGCCCGTGCGGTGGTTGACGAACTCATCCGTGGTGGCACGACTGATGTCGTCCTAGCCCCTGGTTCTCGTTCGGCGGCACTGGCCCTGGCATTGGCTCAGGCCGAACGGGCCGGTCACATCACACTTCATGTCCGACTTGATGAGCGTTCCGCGGGCTACCTTGCACTCGGCATTGCGAAAGTTCAGCGTCGTCCGGTGGCGGTTGTCACGACGTCTGGCACGGCCGCTGTCAATCTGCATCCGGCAATTGTGGAGGCGTCCTACTCAGCCGTGCCACTCATAGCGGTGACGGCCGACAGGCCGCCGACTCTGCGAGCCGTTGGAGCAAACCAGACAATTGAACAGCAGCACCTCTTCGGTGGATCAGTTCGTTGGTATGTGCAAGTGGATGTGTCTGACGCTTTGCACGTGCGTTCCATTGTGGCTCGCGCACTCGCTGTTGCACGCGACGAACAGCACCCAGGCCCAGTTCATCTCAATGTTCCGTTTGCAGATCCACTTGTTCCATCGGCTGACGATTCTGGGGAGATTCCCAGTGGTCGGGCTGGTCGCCTTCCGTGGGTGCGCGATCGTCGTGGTCGAGTAGCGCCCGATGGTGTTCTTCAAGATCACGTTGGTGACGTTCCTGTTACTCGCGGCGTGATTGTGGTCGGTGATCACGACGACTCGTCTGTCCCACACCTCGTACGCAACCTCGCGGGGGCCATGGGTTGGCCAGTTATCTCTGAACCTTCCGGCAACTGCACGCACTTGCCGCAATCCCTTCGGCATGGATCGTTGATACTTGATGATGACGAGTTTCTCGTTGCGCACTCACCCGACATTGTCCTGACCATCGGGAGAGTTGGACTTCATCGTTCGGTGGCTCGGCTGATTGCGCTATCCCGCACCCATGTTGCGGTCGATCCTCGGCCGCTTTCCGCACTTTCAGATCCATCTCGTAGCGCAGTGGTTGTGCTGTCAGAGGTCCCGCTCGCTTCAGGCGCCCATCGCGATCCAGAGTGGCTTGAAGGATGGGTCAACGCTGACAATTCTGTCGTCACTATCGTAAATAACGCGCTTGACAATGCGAAGTCATTTACCGGGCCCACTGCCATTCGAGAGGTCACACGTGGCCTGCAGCCTGACGACTTGGTCGTATGCGGCCCATCATGGCCGGTCCGTCACCTCTCGACTTTTGCCGGCTCGATCCGCAGTCGAGTCATCGGCAACCGAGGCACGTCTGGCATCGATGGCATCGTGTCGATGGCCTGGGGAGCTGCGCACGCGCACGGACAGCAGCTCAACGACGCACTCACGATCTGTGTTCTAGGGGACCTCACTGCGTTGTACGACCGCAATGGTCTCCTCGCTGGTGTTGGTGAGCGTCACCCCAATCTCGTGTACGTCGTGATTGATAACAACGGTGGCGGCATCTTCTCCGTATTGGAGCAGGCGGCTCCACAGTTCGAGGTTGATTTTGAGCGCGTATTCGGGACGCCGCATGGGACCGATATCGCTGCTTCTCTTATCGCACCTGGTGTCACAGTGGTGGAAGTTCACGATGTTGCGTCGCTTGCTGGCGCGCTAGCGGCATCGCGAGCAGCAGGCGGAGTGCATGTCGTGGTGGCTCGAGTGGAGTCGCGCGAGGTAGAGGCACAGCAGATTCGCCACATCGCTGGAAGTCTCTAGGAGCCTTCGTCTCACGGCGCGGACGTCGTGCCCCCTTGGACTGCCTCCGCGATGTTGAATAGGTCATATCCCTTGTGCCGGACACCGAGGCTCACTAGCGTTCACGCTCTACCCGAGTGTCAGGAGAGTGGATGAGCGCCCGCGACAAAATTGATCGTGCGTCTCTGCCCGGTTTAGATGCGCTTCTCGCAGCGGTCCCGGGTGGTTTCGGAGCTTTTCATGATCCGATCGAGCGCAGGGCCCGACTTGCCGCTGTGCTCTCGGCCAGCGCAGAGGGCATGCCGGCCAATGATCGTGTCGTCACCACAGATCGTGTGATCCCTGGCCCACTCGGTGCTCCAGATACGAAGGTGCGCATCTACCGACCTGCGGGTGTCGACGGAGTTCTTCCGGGCATTGTGTACATACATGGCGGTGGGATGAGCACCGGGAACATCGATGGAGAAGATGCAATCGCGGCGATGTACTGCGAGCAGGTGCAGTGTGTGGTCGTTTCGGTGGCGTACCGGCTAGCTCCGGAGAACCCCTATCCGGCTCAGATTGAAGACTGTTACGCGGGCCTGCAGTGGACCGGGCTGCACGCCGACGAAATCGGTCTGGATCGAGACCGTCTTGCGGTCTACGGCGGCAGCGCGGGCGGCAACCTCGCGATTGCGATGTCGTTGCTGGCTCGCGATCGTGGGACACCAAAGGTGTCCTTTTGTATGGCTCTGTACCCAATGGTCGACGACAGCAGCACGCTTCCGTCGACCCACGAGATCACGGACATCGGGGTTTGGGACCGAGAGACCAGCATCGAAGCTTGGGAGTGGTACCTCGGAGGTCAAGCCGCAGACGGTTATGCAGCGCCACTGCGCAACCCTGATCTTTCGGATTTCCCACCCACGTACATGGATGTTGGTGAAGTGGATCTCGTGCGCGACGAGACCATCGCATTTGCGTCGCGGCTCTTGCAGGCCGGAGTACCAGTCGAACTACACGTCAGCCCCGGCTCGTATCACGCGTCGGAAATCTTCTCGCCCGGAGTCGAACTCTCTAATCGCATCTGGGCCCAACGCATCGACGCGTTCAATCGCGCCTTTGGGAAGTGAGTCGTCATGGTGGATCGTTCGCGAATTGATGCTGAGTCACGTGTCCCTTTGGATGCACTTCTGGAAGCAATACCTGGTGGATTCAATGCGATTGCTGACATTGTGCAGCGCCGTGAAGTTGTTGCCGGGCTGCAGGAGGCAGTTGCTGCCGCAGTCCCACCTAATGATCGCGTCACACGTGAAGATCGACGCATTACCGGACCCGATGGCGCACCAGACACCCGTGTCCGCATTTATCGCCCAAAGGGTGCGCAGGGGTCCTTGCCAGGAATTTTCTACATCCACGGCGGCGGAATGGTTCTCGGCAGCATCGAAGGAGAGGACGCTGCCGCGTCCCTGCTCTGTGAGCGTGTCGGCGCAGTGGTTGTGTCGTGTGCGTACCGGCTTGCCCCGGAGAATCCCTACCCTGCACAGGTCGATGACTGCTACGCGGGCTTGACGTGGATGGCTCGGCATGCGGAGGAACTTGACTTCGACATTAACCGTTTGGCGATCTACGGTGCGAGTGCCGGAGGAGCTCTTTGTCTCGCGATGGCGATGATGGCGCGGGATCGCGGTTATCCCACGGTGTCGTACATGATGCCGATCTTCCCCATGCTGGATGATCGCAATGTCACCCCGTCGAGTCATGAGATCACTGACGTGGGCATCTGGGATCGCGAGGGCAATATTCAGGCGTGGGCGTGGTATCTCGGCGGTAAGAAAGCAGATGCCTACGCCGCTGGCACCCGCGCAACGGACTTGAGCGGCCTTCCGCCGGCGTACATTGGCGTTGGTGAGCTAGATCTTTTCCGCGATGAAGACATTGAGTTCGCAACACGATTGATGCAGGCAGGAGTTCCTACCGAATTGCACGTGTATCCAGGTCACTACCACGCATCCGAGGTGTTTGCGCCTGACGCTGAGTTGTCTCAGCGGCTCTGGAATGGTCGCGTTGACGCGCTACGTCGGGCGTTGCACTAGTCGAGGCTGAGCGCGTTGCGGATCGGCAGCAATTTCGCTGCGGATTCCGCAAGCTCAGAATCTGGATCTGATCCAGCCACGATGCCGCACCCAGCGAAAGCACGAACGCGCGCACCGTCGAATTCTGCGCATCGCAGTGCAATGCCGAACTCGCCGTCGCCGTGGGCGTCGAACCAACCGACTGGGCCGGAGTATCGACCTCGGTCCATGCCCTCGGTTTCGCGGATGAGAGCTAGGGCTCGCTCGGTCGGGGTGCCGCACACGGCTGCTGTCGGGTGTAGTGAGGCTGCGAGCGCCAACACAGGGGCGGAGTCCGCCAGTCGACCAGTGACGTCCGTGGCGAGGTGTTGCACGTTAGCCAACCGCAGGACGTGCGGCCGCGCAGGGACGTTCAGATCGGTGCAGTGTGCAGCGAGCGCCCGGGCAACAGAATGCACTGCGTACTTGTGCTCTTCGAGGTCCTTGTCGCTACCGAGGAGTGCCCGGGCCAAACCTTCGTCGACGGAGGCCTCACCGCGTCGCTTGACAGTGCCTGCGAGGACTCGGGAGGTCACGTCGTCGCCGCTGCGGCGGACGAGTAGCTCCGGGGTGGCCCCGACGAGCCCATCGACACTGAACGTCCAGCAGCTCGGGTAGTCCTGCGCGAGACGGCGCAGGACATAACGAATGTCGATGGCCTCAGGCGCAACGCCCACGATGTCTCGGGCGAGCACGACCTTGTCGAGTTCACCCCGATTGATACGAGCGATTGCCTCTGCGACGGCACCCTGCCAATCTTCGCGGGGACGGGATCCATCGCACCATTCGACTACACCCGGAATGGTCGGCTCTGTAATCGTTTGCAGAGCCTCCGGAGCCTCCCCAACGATGGTCATCCAGGTCTGATCCCCACGTCGCCCTAGAACGACGCGTGGCACCACCACGGTTGAGGTACCCGGCTCGGGGTCAAAAGCGAAAGAGGCAAAGGCAACGGGGCCAGAACCCGGAACTCCGACTGCGTCCTCGATCTGGGCATTGCGACACCAGTCCTGCCACCAGCGCTGGGCGCGGCTAAATCGCTCTGCTCCCGCGACCTCAATGCGGGCGGCTACGCCCCAGCCCACGAGACCTTGTCCATCACGGACCCACGCCAGAGCGCCCTCCGCTGGGAGGCGCTCAAGCAGTCCGCTTGCCTCCACGCGTACAGAGCGGACCAGCGGCCCAAGCGGGGCGGCGCCCGCGAGGGATGGGCTGGTCGTGGAGGACATGGGAACAATCTACGATCAGTGCGTGTCTCGCGCAGAACTGGACAAGCAGCCGAGTGACGTGGCGGCGATGTTTAACGACGTCGCTGAGCGCTACGACGTCACAAATGACCTACTCGCGCTGGGTCAAACCCGTTTATGGCGCCGTGCTGTCGTCAATGCTGTCGATGTCCAGCCAGGACAGCGGATTCTGGATCTAGCCGCTGGGACAGGCACTTCCAGCCTGCCCTTTGCCGCACGCGGCGCCTACGTAGTCCCCTGCGACTTCTCCATCGGCATGCTGGAAGTGGGCATGCTCCGCTGTCCAGACCTCCCATTTGTGGCTGGCGATGCGCTGCGGCTGCCGTTCGCTGACGCAGCCTTCGATGCCGCCACGATGTCCTTCGGTCTGCGCAACACGGCAGACGCGGGTGCCGCGCTTCGCGAAATTCGGCGCGTCGTGCGCCCTGGCGGACGACTAGTCGTGTGTGAGTTCTCTCACCCGACGTGGCGCCCGTTGCGGGCCGTCTACTCGGACTACCTGATGGCGTTGGTGCCTGGAATCGCCCGACGGGTGTCCAGCAATCCTGATGCCTACGTCTATTTGGCCGAATCAATTCGCGACTGGCCGAACCAGGCTGGGTTGGCCGATCTCATGATGGATTCTGGATGGAATTCCGTGCAGTGGATGAACCTCACTGGCGGCATTGTTGCTCTCCACCGCGGCATTGCGTGAGGGTCGCCACACACGGGTACCCCTCCGCACGTTATGACGGGTCGCCCCTAGGATGACGTCGTGAACGTCTATGCGCCAATTCTCGTTCTGCTGGCACTCGGTGCTGCATTTGCGATCTTTTCGGTGACCCTGACGTCTTTCACTGGCCCCAAGCGCTACAACCGTGCCAAGCGAGATGCTTACGAGTGCGGCATTGACCCGACGCCACAGCCCGTCGGTGGTGGCCATTTCCCGGTGAAGTACTACCTCACCGCGATGCTGTTTATCGTTTTTGACATCGAAATCGTGTTTCTCTATCCGTGGGCAGTCGCCTTCGACAAGCTTGCTTTATTCGGTCTCATCGAGATGCTGATTTTCATCGGAACCGTCCTTGTCGTCTACGCCTACGTATGGCGTCGACGCGGCCTGGAGTGGGAGTAAATCTGTAATGGGTCTCGAAGAGAATCTGCCCTCCGGCGTACTTCTGACGACAGTCGAGAAGGTGGCTGGCTATGCCCGTAAGGGTTCGTTGTGGCCAGCGACTTTCGGTCTGGCTTGTTGTGCAATTGAAATGATGGCTGCCGGCGGCCCGCGCTATGACCTCGCCCGCTTCGGCATGGAGGTCTTCCGTGCCTCGCCACGTCAGGCTGATCTGATGATCGTGGCTGGCCGCGTGAGCCAGAAAATGGCACCCGTTCTTCGCCAGATCTACGACCAAATGGCCAATCCCAAGTGGGTTCTCGCCATGGGTGTGTGCGCATCCAGCGGTGGCATGTTCAACAACTATGCAGTTGTGCAGGGCGTTGACCATGTTGTTCCTGTCGATGTCTATTTGCCTGGATGCCCTCCCCGCCCAGAGATGCTGATTGACGCCATCTTGAAAATTCATGCCCAAATCGCGGCGATGCCGCTCGGCCCCGACGCCCGACGAGAGCAGATGGTCTTGGAAAATGCTGCTCTTCTGGCTGAACCCGCCCAGGACATGATCGGCCTACTTCGATGACCGAAAACTCGCTATCCCTCAATGCCCCCGGTCCCGAACTTGATGTCATCGCCGTGCGCCACGGTGCATTTGGTGTCAGTGGCTCCGGTGACACCTCGGGATTCGGTGGACTTACCGAAGCGGTCGCGATGCCCGGTCCGACGGCCAAGCCGTACGGTGGATGGTTCGACGAAATGTCCGAGGAACTAGAACTTGCGATGGCTGATCGCGGCTTGGTCGCTGGCGCAATCGAGAAGGTTGTGGTGGATCGTGGAGAGATCACGTTCTTCGTGCGCCGCGATCAGCTCGTCGGATTTGTGCAGGCGCTTCGCGATGAGCCGGGTCTGCGATTTGAACTATGCCTTGGTGTCAGCGGCGCTCACTACCCGCTCGATAAGGGCCGCGAGCTTCACGGTGTTTACCACTTCCGCTCCATCACCCACGGCCGTCAGATTCGTGTGGAGGTGACCTGCCCCGATGCCGATGCGAAGATCCCGTCCATCACCGCGGTCTACCCGACCAACAACTGGCATGAACGTGAGACCTTCGATTTCTTTGGCATCGACTTCACGGGGCACCCTGCGCTCACACGCATTCAGATGCCCGATGACTGGCCCGGACACCCGCAGCGCAAGGACTATCCGCTCGGTGGCATTCCGGTCGTCTACAAGGGCGCGACGGTGCCGCCGCCCAATGAGCGCAGGAGTTACGCCTGATGTCTGAACAGGTTAAGTTCGTCGATGAGGACACGGATCCGTACGCAACGTCGTACGACACCACTGAGGGCACTGTCTACACAGTGTCCGGTGGCGACTGGGACTCCATCAAGGCGCCGAATGAAGGCAAGCAAGAGCGAATCGTCGTCAACATGGGTCCGCAGCACCCATCGACGCACGGTGTCCTTCGACTGATTCTCGAGCTCGATGGTGAGACAGTCACTGAGGCGCGTTGCGGCATTGGTTACCTGCATACCGGCATCGAGAAAAACATGGAATACCGCAACTGGACTCAGGGCGTCACCTATGTGACTCGCATGGACTACCTCGCTCCATTCTTCAATGAGACTGCGTACTGCCTCGGCGTAGAGAAACTCCTTGGTGTTACCGATCAGATTCCAGAACGCGCTACGACCATTCGCGTGATGATGATGGAGCTCAATCGCATTTCGTCACATCTTGTTGCGCTCGCAACTGGCGGCATGGAACTCGGTGCCCTGACTGCGATGACGTTCGGCTTCCGAGAGCGCGAACTCGTCCTCGACATTTTCGAGATGATCACTGGCCTGCGCATGAATAGCGCCTACATCCGTCCCGGTGGTGTGGCCAATGATCTCCCCGAAGATGGAGAGCGCCGCATTCGCGAGACGTTGCCGTTGCTCAAGAAGCGCATGAAGGACACCACTGATCTGCTTGTCGATAACCAGATCTGGATGGGGCGCACAGCAGGGGTGGGCTATCTCGATCTGGCTGGCTGCATGGCACTGGGCATTACCGGGCCAATCCTGCGTGCATCGGGGTTGCCGCATGATCTGCGTAAGGCCTCGCCTTACTGCGGATACGAGACCTACGAATTCGACATCCCGACACAGACCACCTGCGATGCGTATGGCCGATTCTTGATTCGCGTTGCCGAGATGGCGGAGTCAATGCGCATCGTTGAGCAATGTTTGGATCGACTCAAGCCAGGTCCAGTCATGATCGAGGATCGTAAAGTGGGCTGGCCCGCAAAGCTTTCTATCGGGTCAGACGGTCAGGGCAACTCACCTGAGCACATCAAAGAGATCATGTCTCAATCGATGGAGGCCCTCATCCATCACTTCAAACTGGTCACTGAGGGCTTCCGGGTCCCAGCAGGTCAGGTGTATAGCGCCATCGAGTCACCGCGCGGCGAACTCGGCGTACACATCGTGAGCGCGGGCGGCACGCAGCCCTACCGGGTGCACTACCGCGATCCATCCTTCACGAACCTTCAGTCCGTGGCGTCCATGTCCGAAGGCAGTCAGATTGCCGACGTCGTGGCTGCCGTGGCGAGCATCGATCCCGTCATGGGCGGCGTGGACCGCTGAGGAAGAACGGACAACTGATGACACTTGGCCCCGAGATCCGCGCCGAAATGGAGCAGATCAAGCAGCGCTACCCCGACCCGCGGTCGGCGCTGCTTCCAATGCTGCACCTTGTGCAAAGTGTGCAGTCCGAGGTCACGACCGAAGGAATGGCTTTGTGCGCCGACGTCCTCAGCATCACACCCGCTGAGGTTGCTGCGGTCGCGACGTTCTACACCATGTACAAGCGTCGCCCGGTGGGCAAGCATCACATCGGCGTTTGCACCAATACTTTGTGTGGCCTCTTGGGTGGCGATGCCGTCTACGCAGCGCTTTCGGAGCGTCTCGGTGTTGGGCATGACGAATCGACTCCTGATGGCAAGTTCTGGCTTGAGCGCATCGAGTGTCAGGCCGCGTGTACGCACGCTCCTGTCATGACTGTTGACTGGGAATTCATGGATCAGCAGACCCCTGCGAGCGCGATCGACGTCATTGATCAGTTGGCTCGTGGCGAGGAAGTTCGATCGACACGTGGTCCAGTGATCCGTAACTTCACGGCGACGGAGCGTACCCTCGCGTTCCCAGATGACGGACTTGCTGGGGAAGGTCCAGTCGCCGACGAACTCATGCTTGCTGGCTTGCGCGTTGCGCAGGAGCGCGGGATGTCTGCTCCCACGGCAGGGCAGGGGAACTGACATGACTCTCACTCCGGTTATCACTGCGCATTGGGATCGTCCTGACCTCTATACGCTCGCTGGCTACCGCGCGATCGGTGGATATACGGCACTCGCCAAGGCGCTTCAGCAAGAGCCAGACGCGATTATCTCCACTGTCAAGGACACCGGACTTCGCGGTCGCGGCGGCGCCGGATTCCCCACCGGGCTCAAGTGGAGCTTTGTCCCGCAGAACGATGGCAAGCCGCACTACCTCGTTGTGAATGCCGATGAGTCTGAGCCAGGGGCCTGCAAAGACATCCCGATCATGATGGCTACTCCGCACACTCTGATTGAGGGCGTGATCATCTCGTCCTATGCGATTCGCGCAAATCACGCATTCATCTACATCCGTGGTGAAGTACCCCAAGCGATCCGTCGCGTAGCCGCAGCGGTTCGTGAAGCGGAGCAGGCCGGTCTCCTGGGCGACAACATTCTTGGTAGCGGATTCAATCTGCGCGTCACGATTCACTCAGGTGCAGGCGCGTACATCTGTGGCGAAGAGACAGCTCTTCTGGATTCACTCGAGGGGCGTCGTGGGCAACCACGGCTCAAGCCGCCATTCCCTGCAGTTGCGGGCCTGTACGCCTCGCCGACGGTGGTCAACAACGTAGAGACAATTTGCAATGTTCCATTCATCGTGAACAACGGTGTCGAGTGGTTCCGCAAGTTCGGTACCGAGAAATCTCCTGGGTTCAAAGTCTTTGCCATCTCCGGCCACGTCAATCGTCCCGGCATCTACGAAGCGCCGCTTGGTGTCACCATGCGCGAGCTTCTTGATTACGCAGGTGGCATGCGCGGCGGCCGACCAGTGAAGTTTTGGCTGCCTGGCGGTTCGTCGGTGCCCATGCTTACTGCTGAGCACCTTGATCTTCCGCTCACCTACGAAGAGATGGCTGCTGCGGGGACCATGCTGGGCACTGGCACTCCGATGTTGTTCGACGACACAGTCAGTGTCGTGCGCGCCGTGACCCGCTGGCTTGAGTTCTACAAGCATGAGTCCTGCGGCAAATGCACTCCCTGCCGCGAAGGCACGTACTGGATCACGGGTGTGCTCGAACGCTTCGAACACGGCCACGGCAGTGCGGCCGAGATCGACACACTCGTGGATCTTTGTGACCAGATCGGTGGTCGTTCCTTCTGTGCGCTTGGAGACGCTGCGGCGACCCCATACCCGGCGGCTCTGAAGTACTTCCGCAACGAATTTGAAGCCGGCACAAGTCAGGCAGCTGAGCTGGAGTTTGCTCCCGCTGCGTCATACCTGTTCTCGGAGGCGACAGCCCGATGACACTCGCCCCCGAAACCTCAGATCTCATCAACGTCGAAATTGACGGCGTAGAAATGAACGTCCCGAAGGGCACGCTGATCATCCGTGCCGCGGAGTTGATCGGCACTGAGGTCCCGCGATTCTGTGATCACCCGCTTCTGGCGCCCGTGGCCGCGTGCCGCATGTGTCTTGTCGAGATCGAAGGCAACCCCAAGCCTCAGCCCGCTTGTGCGATCGAGTTAACGCCGGGGATGAAGGTTCGTACCCAGCGCTCATCCGAGGTCGCCGAAAAAGCGCAGCAAGGCGTGATGGAGTTCTTGCTTGCTAATCATCCACTCGATTGCCCGGTGTGCGACAAGGGTGGAGAGTGCCCGCTGCAGAACCAGGCGATGTCGGCTGGCCGCGCGGAGTCGCGTCACGATATCCCGAAGCGAATCTTCGACAAGCCTGTGCCGATCAACACCGAGATCTTGCTCGATCGTGAGCGCTGTGTGTCGTGTGCTCGATGCACTCGCTTTGCCGACCAGATCGCCGGCGATCCCAAGCTCGAATTACTTGAGCGAGGCGCCAAGCAACAGGTGGGTGTCGCGAATGACGAGCCGTTTGACTCGTACTTCTCGGGCAACACGATTCAGATCTGCCCAGTCGGCGCGCTGACGAGTTCCTCATACCGCTTCCGTGCACGCCCATTTGACCTCGTGTCCACACCCACCACGTGTGAGCACTGCGCATCTGGCTGTTCCCTGCGAACCGATGCACGTCGCGGAGAAGTGACTCGTCGACTTGCTTGGCACGATGCCGACGTCAATGAAGACTGGAATTGCGATAAGGGTCGTTTCGCATTTACGTACCTCAGCCAGGACCGCATCAATAGCCCGATGATCCGCGAAAACGGTGAGCTGCGGGTTGCCTCTTGGCCAGAAGCACTTGATGTGGCTGCCCGCGGATTGCGCTCCGCGCAAGGTAGCACCGCAGTGCTCACAGGTGGGCGCCTCACGATGGAGGATGCCTACGCGTACGCCAAGTTCGCCCGCGTCGTACTCGGCACGGACGATATCGACTTCCGTGCGCGTCGTTCTTCGAGCGAAGAGGCGGCGTTCCTGCGTGCGAGTATCGCGGGCGATTGTGGTCCTACCTATGCCGATCTTGATAAGGCGCCAATCGTCCTCTTGGTCGCTTTCGAGCCAGAGGACGAATCGCCGATCGTGCTGCTTCGCCTGCGCGCCGCTTCGCTTCGTCGAGGACTTCGCGTTGTTGCGCTAAGTCCCATCGCGAGCCGTGGACTAGAGAAGATCGCCGGGGAGTGGGCGCCAATAGCCCCAGGCGCTGATGCAGGTGCGCTTCACGCTCTGGCGCAAGGTGGCGGGGACGTGCCCAATGGAGCCTCGATTGCGGAGGCATTGCGCCAGCCTGGTGCGGTGATTCTGGTGGGGGAGCGGATCGCTGATGTCAGCGGTGGACCATCTGCCGTAGCGGCACTGGCTGCCGCGACTGGCGCTCGCATTGGCTGGGTTCCACGTCGTGCAGGTGAGCGGGGTGCGCTCGAAGCCGGTGCACTGTCCGGGCTTCTTCCAGGGGGACGTCCTCTAGACGATGTACACGCACGTGCGCAGCTAGCGCAGGTCTGGGGCGTTGACGCTGCGGACCTGCCGACCAGCGTGGGTCGAGATGGGGCCTCGATTGTGTCCGCTGCCGCCGCCGGTGGGCTCGGCGCGCTCGTCGTGGGTGGCCTCGAACCCCGTGATGCTGCTCAGCCAGCAGCGATGCGTCGCGCACTCGATAACGCAGGGTTCGTTGTCAGTCTCGAGACTCGACGCACGGAGGTCACCGACCGAGCCGACGTAGTCCTGCCGGTTGCTGTTGTCACGGAGAAGTCAGGCACGTTCGTCGACTGGGAAGGCCGGCGTCGGCCGTTTGCCCGCGTGTTTGGCGATGCGCTGATGATGTCTGATGGCCGCGTGCTAGCGATGCTCGCTGATGTCATGGATAGTTCTATCGGTCGAGGTGACGTGAAGTCACTCCGCAACGAACTCGATTCGCTCGGGCCTTGGACTGGCGCGCGCGCAGTGGCGCCTAGTGATTCAGCAGCAGCAGAGCAGACCGGTGGCCCGCTCTTGGTGACGTGGCGTCTCCTGCTCGATGATGCGGCGCTGCAGGAAGGCGAGCCAAATCTTGCGGGGACCCGCCGTCGCACGGTGGCGGTTGTGTCGGCAGCGACTGCCGCTTCTCTGGGTGTTGCTGCTGGCCAGCGGGTCACTGTCACGGGGCCCGCAGGTAGCGTCTCGATGCCCGTCGAGATCGGCAGCATTGTCGACAATGCCGTGTGGCTGCCAAGCAACGCTTCTGACTGTGCGATCGCCAGTCTCGGGGTCGCACCTGGTCAGCCAGTCCGTGTCTCGGGAGGAGCGGCATGAGCTCGAGCACTTTCGGCAATGATCCTTGGTGGATCGTTCTCATCAAGGTTGTCGCGATCTTTGCGATTCTCGTGCTCCTGACTTTGTTCACCATCTGGTGGGAACGTCGTGTGGTCGCGCGCATGCAGAACCGCATTGGGCCAAATCGCGTTGGACCTTTCGGCTTGCTTCAGTCGCTCATGGATGGCATCAAGCTCGCGCTCAAGGAAGAAATCATTCCGCGGACCGCGCACATGGCGGTCTACTGGATTGCACCGGTGATCTCGGCGTCCATGGCATTTGTGGCGTTCGCTGTTATCCCGTTGGGGCCTAACGTCTCGATGTTCGGCGTTGAGACCGCATTGCAGCTCACTGATTTCCCTGTCTCGGTCCTATACGTCATCGCCATCGCTTCCATCGGCATCTACGGCATCGTTCTTGCGGGTTGGGCGTCCGGTTCGACATATCCACTACTGGGTGGTTTGCGATCAAGCGCCCAGATGATCTCCTACGAGATCGCGATGTCACTGTCTTTTGTGGCTGTGTTCCTCTACGCCGGCTCCATGAGCACGAGTGCGATTGTGGCGGCGCAGGAGCCAATTTGGTACTGCGTGATCCTGCTTCCTTCATTCCTTATCTACGCAACTGCGATGGTGGGAGAGACTAACCGCGCGCCATTCGACCTTCCCGAGGCAGAAGGCGAACTCGTCGGCGGATTCCACACCGAGTACTCCTCGTTGAAGTTCGCCTTGTTCTTCCTTGCTGAATACATCAACATGGTGACTGTCTCGGCACTGGCTACCACGCTGTTCCTCGGTGGATGGCGCGCACCGTGGCCGATCTCGATCTGGGAAGGCGCCAACTCCGGTTGGTGGCCGATCCTGTGGTTCCTGGTCAAGGTGCAACTCTTCATCTTTGCGTTTATCTGGCTTCGCGGAACCCTGCCACGATTGCGATACGACCAGTTCATGAAGTTTGGCTGGAAGTTCCTCATCCCAGCATCCATTGCCTGGATTGTGATTGTCGCTGTGGCACGTGTCGTACGTAACGAGTTTGCCTTCAACACTCAACAGTTGCTCTTTCTGGCAGCCGGTGTACTGGCGCTGATACTCATCATCGGCTGGATCCTTTCGGTGCGAGCGTCTCGCAAAGCCGAAGATGCACGAATCGACGAAGAAGAACGGCTGGGTCAACCGTTTGATCCATTCGCTGGCGGTTTCCCGGTGCCACCACTGCCCGGTCAAGAATTCACCTACACGTCGCGGCGTGCCGCAGCGCGTACCCCAGACACGGAGGTAACTGATGCCTGATCTGGTGTCCCCGGCAGCGCGTGGATTTGGAGTCACATTCCGCACGATGTTCAAAAAGGTCGTCACAGAGCAGTACCCCGAGAGTGGGCCGCAGTCCAAGCCGCGTTACCACGGTCGTCACCAGCTCAACCGCTGGGCAGACGGACTGGAGAAGTGCGTGGGCTGCGAATTGTGCGCGTGGGCATGTCCCGCTGACGCGATACTCGTACAAGGCGGAGACAACACCGACGGCGAGCGCTTCTCACCAGGTGAGCGTTACGGACGCGTTTATCAAATCAACTACTTGCGCTGCATTTTCTGTGGACTGTGCATCGAAGCCTGCCCAACTCGCGCGCTCACGATGACCAACGAATACGAACTTGCCGATCACACGCGCGATTCCCTGATCTACGAAAAGCAAGATCTTTTGGCGCCTTTGCTCCCAGGCATGGCTAGGCCGCCGCATGCGATG
>CAINMH010000028.1 GCA_903850745.1 uncultured bacterium | reverse complement strand
GGCGCCGGTGGCCTCGGTGGCGTTGCGCTCGGTAGCGGCTCTGCTGGTGCAGGTGGTGCAGGCGGCAACAGCGGCAACGGTGGCAAAGGTGGCGCTGGTGGCGCTGGTGGCAATGGATTCAACGCGACATCACCGGGCGTAAATGGCTCTGACGGCGGCAGCGGCGGTGCGGGCGGCAAAGGCGGCTCGGCTGGCAAGGCCGGCGAAGGCGCCGGAACTGCCCCAGATGGCATTCAAGGATCCGGGGGCCAAGGCGGCAACGCCGGAGCCGGTGGCGCGGGCGGCAACGGTGCCTCCGGGTTGGGAAGTAACAGCGGCGCGGGCGGCAACGGAGGCGCTGGCGGTTCTGCTGCTTTGCCAGGAGTAGGGGGCAACGGGTCCTTGTACGGCGACGCCGGAGCCTGGGCCAGTGGCGGCGCGGGTGGCAACGGCGGCGATGGGGCCAACGAGAGCACAGCAGGTCAGGTGGGCGGCAGCGGCGGCAAAGGCGGGACCGGTGGATTTTCTTCCGGCGGCACCGGCGGCACGGGTGGCAACGGCGGCAACGGTGGTTTCGCCGGTGCCGGCGAGGATGCCGCCACGTTCAGTATCGGAGGTGTGGGCGGAGTTGGTGGCGCGGCCGGTGAAGGTGGCGCGGGCGGCTTGAGTCTCAGCGGCAACGGTGGAGCGGGAGGCGCTGGGGGAGAAGGGGGCACCGGTGGCAGTGGCGGCAGCGGTTTCTCTGCGACTGCTGAGGGAAGTGCGGGCAGCGGCGGAGGTGGCGGCGGTAAAGGCGGAGCTGGCGGCCGCGGCGGTGCGGGCGGCATCTCCACGTTTGGCTCAAACGGTGATGGTGGCACGGGCGGCAACGGCGGCAGATCTGGTGCGGGCGGCAACGGCGGCGACGGCGCATCGGGCGGAAGCTCCTTCACAGCGGGTGGCAAGGGCGGACTGGGTGGCAACCCCGGCATGGGCGGCGCCGCGGGCATGGGTGGCGCCGCGGGTTCCGGCGCCGGGAGCGCAGGTAATTCTGGGATGCTAGGCACGACCGGATCCGCAGCAACGAGTGGCGGCAACGGCGGCAACGGCGGCGATGGATACAACGCGACTACGACCGGCTCTGACGGTGGGGATGGCGGCGCAGGTGGCGCGGGTGGCTCCGTAGGCAACGGTGGCCAGGGTGGCAATGGCGGCGACGGACAAGAAGGCGATCCGACTACTGCCGGAGGAAATGGTGGCAACGGCGGTCGTGGCGGCAACGGTGGCAACATCTCGGGCAACGGTGGCAATGGCGGCAATGGCGGCAACGGCGGACCTTCCGTGCTCGCTGGTGGCCTCGGTGGCTATGGCGGAACCGGAGGCGCGGCGCTGGGCTCAGGATCTGCCGGCTCGGATGGCGTCGGTGGGAGTGGCGGCTAACGTACGTCCTTCTCCGGGCCGCGTGGAGTTGCTGTGAGTCCGGAGCGAGCGCGTGTGTCGGTGACGAACATTCGCGCGGGCCATGGAAGACGATTTCTCAGATCTTGTTTCCACCGCGTGCACGATCAGTGGCCTGACAAATGAAGTGACGTTGAGCGTGACAGTTATTGCAAGAAATGCCGCGGGCGCATCAAGCCCCAAAGTTCTTTCGGTAACGCCCACAGCTCTTGGCTAAGACTGTCCTACTTGCGCGCAATCACCGGAAGCACAAGGTGTGATGCGTGCTCTGAATTGTGATGCACCGTGTGCGTAACTGTCCGTGCACTCGGTAGGTGATGGAAGATCGTGTTCCAGCCTCCCTCAAGTGAGTGATCGATGCTCTTGACGATCAACTCGATTCGGTGGCCCGCAAGGAACACATTGCTGGTGTCGTGAATCTGGATCGCGTAGAGATTCACTTCGCCAGGTACGACCGGGATTTCCATGTCGAAGGGGTGCTCGGGGCGGTACGGCGTGGACTTGTCTTCGTCCATGGCTCTGAAGGACGACTTGAGCCAGCCCTTCGACACGATGCGGCTCGCGCCATCGGCATCGACGTCTCTGAGTTCGACGATCCAGTTGCCGTCAGAGTCCGAAAGTGATGCATGCAGATTGAGACGAATCGGGCCGGTGATCTCGAGATCTTGCGTGAGTGGTTCGGTGCGATAGGAAAGATGCGGGATTCCAGCGATCGCAGCGTCCAAGGTGACGTAGGAGACGTTGTCGAAACTGTCGGCGGCCTCTGTGCTCGCCGGCATCGATGTCGAGAGCACGGAGTCGCTGCGCAAGTAGAACGGCGTCCACTCGGTTCGCTCTAACGGCCAGTCAACTTCATCACGCCACTCGCGCGCTCCTTGAACCCAGACCGAGATGGGGGGCTCGTCCATCATGCCCGTGTCATTGCCCTTCAACCAATGGTCGAACCACCGCACGAGCAGGTCATGGTGCTCTGCGAATGGACGCAGATGGAAGCTCTCGTACACCAAGAACTTCTTCGGCACATGGTTGATTTCGCGCCACGCGCGGAAGCCGCCAGCGAGATGCAGATCCCAGAAGTCCAGCGGAGCGCCACAGAACACAGCGCACTCAATCTTGTCGAAGTGCTTGTAGCCAGAGCGCTCGTGGTACCACTCGCTGTCCGTGGGATGCATGAGTGCGTCAAACAACACAGGGTTCTTCTTCGGAGCAGAAAGTAACTGGTAGAGGCTGTAGAGGTGTCGGATGTCGCCGTTCTCCACCTTGACCTTTTCGATTTGTGCCTTGAGTTCGGCCGGCGACATCTCGCGCTCACTTCGACTCGTTGTGTCGCGGTCGCTGAGCTCGGTGTTCCAGTAGCCGAGGAATCCATGGCTGAGAATTCCGCCGCGATAACACACGTCCCGGTAGTAGTCGTTTGCTCCCTCAAGTGGCGAGATGGCCTTCAGGCTTGGCGGTGCTTGCGATGCGACGAGGTACTGAATCCAAGAGAAGTAGGAGACGCCGATCATGCCGACGTTGCCGTTGCACCATGGCTGCGCTGCGAGCCACTCGATCAAGTCATAGCCGTCGGTCTGCTCCACGAGACCCATGAGTTGGTATTCGCCTTCTGACTCGCCAGTGCCGCGCACATTCGCGACGACATGGACGAAGCCCCGAGTGGCGAAGTACTCACTATTGCCAGCTTCGATCGCATAGTTGCCGAGCCCCGCGGTGGGGTGTGGGTTCGACGACGGTACGGGCAGATACTGCCCCTCGTTCCAGTACGGGCTGTAGGAGAGCAGCGCGGGGAAGGGGCCTTCGCCGTCAGGAGCGAATAGATCGATGCTCAAGTGCACGCCGTCTCGCATCGGCACCAAGACTCGTTTGGTGACCTTCATGCTGTAGGTCGGCTGCGAAACGCGATCTTGCCAATCCACACTCATCTGATCTCCAGAAGTTGGGGCAGCCAACTAGTGCGGCGCCGATGCTCGCCACGATACAAGTCGGCAATGCACTAGGTATGACATTTATCGACTCAGGCCGGATGGAGACGCAGAGCATCCACGATCTGGGCGACGCGGATCGAGTCCTGCGGCGGCAAGAGCCAGCCTTCGCCTCCGCGAATTCGCGCGCTCATCTCCTCGAACATGATCTGGTAGGCGTCGACAGAGGGGAACTCCTCCACGTGGTCACCGACACGCAGCGTGGAGGCCGCCCGCCAGGTAGTGAATGCCTGATTGTCGGTGACTGTCACTTCGTCTGCGCTGCCACGAATGACCAGGCGCTGTGACTCGGGCATCACGAAGGAGCCGGCGATGCTGGCGCGACTATCGGCTCCCCACGTGAGGGTGGCGGTCGTCGTGACATCCACTCCATGCTCACTCATGACGCGATCCACTTGCACGATGTCGAAGCTCGTGGCCTCGGGCAAGCATGCGACGAGTGCATGCAAGGGATAGATCCCAACGTCGTACAACGCGCCGCCACCGTGATCAGGTGAGAGCCGGTAGTTGCCTTCCGTCATGCTGTCAAAGGTGAAAGTGCCGAGGTAGTTCGAGATTTCACCAAGTGCGCCTGAAGTCGCGAGTTCGACGATGCGGCGCATACGGGGATGCCACCGTGACCACGTCGCTTCGACCAGATGTACGCCGGCGTGATCAGCGAGCGCGAAGGCGCGCTCGGCCTGCTCGGCGGTGAGCACCATAGGTTTTTCGCACAGAACATGCTTGCCCGCTGCAATCGATGCCTCGATCCACGGCAGGTGCGCCTCGTTGCTCAGGCAGATGTAGACCGCGTCGACATTTGGATCATCAAGCACCCCCGCATATGAGTCGTAGGCAATCTGCGGCTGAGTCGCGCGCGCCCGATCAATGTCGCGTGCTGCGGTCGCGTACAAGACTGCACCGTCTGCGTGGTGAATGGCGGCGGCAGTGGCCTGATTGACGAGCCAACCAGCACCGAGCACCCCCCAGCGCACGCTCATCAGATGATGGACGGAGTCACAGGTGTGCTGCCCGATCGCGCTGACTCCTCGGC
>CAINMH010000027.1 GCA_903850745.1 uncultured bacterium | reverse complement strand
GTTTCGGGCTCATTGGAGTCAGCTGATCCGGGAACCCTCGCAATCGCCTTCAACAACGGGGTCGGCGGCAAGATCGACGCCTATGTGACGGCTGCGGCGGCCCTCACCCCAGGGCTCTGCGTCGACCCCGCCTTCGATCTCCCCGGCTATCGCTTGAACACCCTGGATCTGCAGGTGACAAACGATGCCCCGTCTGGCCTTCCTGACTATGTCGACTTTCGATTGGACGATGGCCCCAAGACTCCAGGATCAACCCGCACGCTCATCCACGTCTACGGCCCGGTCGGTGCGGTCGACATGTCGGCCACTATCGACGGAGCACCCATCGACCTCGTCTCTGGCACCGAAGCCGGCCGTCCCGTCTGGGCCACCGAGATGGAACTCGCGCGCGGAGAAACCCGGAGCCTTGCCATCACCTTCGCCGAATCTCCCCGGCTGCGGCCCATACCAGCGATCAGGGCCAATGGGGACAATCCATTGAGCATCACCGACGCCGTCGATCAGGGGATCCTTACCTGTCCTCAGACGGAAATCGGAACGTCTCCATAGATCGGGTGGAGAACCTGAGCAGAACCGCCGGTCACCACGGCAAACCTGCTTCTCATCGATTTGAGCAGACTGCGGTACGCAGGCACCTGTTGCTGATCCAAGAACACCTCAACCGCTAACATTGCGTCTGCGCAACTATGGGGGAGGAACCATCAAGACCGAACGTGTGTCCGAGATCAGCACTGAAGCGCCGGTCGGCAGCCTGAAGTCCGGAATCGTCGACATCGCCAAGGGCATCAGGCGCGTGCCTGTGTGGTGGACCCTCACCTGGCACTCCATCAAGTCGCAGTACCGCCGCACCTACCTCGGCCCCTGGTGGATGACCATCCAGATGATCATCTTCGTCGGTGGGCTGAGCCTGCTGTTCGGGATCCTCCTTGGGCAGGATCTCAAGGAGTTCGTGCCGTACGTGACCTGCGGCTTCATCGGATTCAACTGGATGACGGGCATGATCCAGGGCGGCGCCGACAGCATCACCGGCAATGCCTCGGCCATCAAGACGACCCCAGGCCCGCTCTCGATCTACTCCCTGCGCAACTTCGCGGGCAACACGATCCAGTTCGCCCACGACGCCATCGTCATCGTCGTGGTGATCATCGTGTTCCAGGTCACCGTCACGAGCTCGCTCGTCTACCTCCCCCTCGCCCTCGTCGCCATTGCCCTCAACGGCATCGCGGTCAGCCTGTGGCTCGGCCCTCTCGTCACCCGCTACCGCGATGTCGGCCAGATCGTCACCTCCATCGTCCGGGTGCTCTTCTTCTTCACGCCCATCTTCTGGGTCGCCACCGACCTCAGCAATCGCCAGCTCGTGCTCCTCAGCGGATGGAATCCCTTGACCTATCTCCTCGAGCTCTTCAGGACCCCGCTGCTCGGCAAGGACCCATCGACGATCACCCTCATCGGAGTCGCAATCATCACCGTCGTCAACGTCACCGTCGGCATCGTCCACTTCAGCCGCACCCGCGACAGAATCGCCTACTGGGTATGAGCACGGAAGAGATCATGAGCGACACCAACAAAGAACCGGCCATCGAACTGAGCGACGTGTGGGTGCAATACCAACTACGAAACGCCCATCACCACAACCTCAAGCGCACCCTCACCAACAGCCTGCTCCGGCGCAAGGACGAGGTCGAGATCATCACCGCAGTCGCCGGAATCAACCTGACAATCAACCGGGGCGACCGCATCGGGCTCACCGGCCCCAACGGCTCCGGCAAGTCGACGCTGCTCGCCGTCATGGCCGGCCTGCTCACCCCGACCCGAGGCACCGCCACCACGAACGGACGAGTGCTCGCCCTGCTCGGCGGACCCGACCAGGGCCTGGACCCGGAGCAGACCGGCAGGGAGAATGCCGTGTCGCTCGGGGTCAAGCTCGGCGAAAGCGCCAGCGCCATGCGCGAGCAGCTCGACGACATCAAGGAGTTCTCCGGCCTGGGGGGACGATTCGAGCACCCGGTGCACACCTACTCCAGCGGCATGCAAGTGCGACTGAGATTCACCGCCATCACCGCGCTCAAGGCCGACATCCTTCTCGTCGACGAGGGAATCGGCGCCGCCGATGCCGAGTTCAACGCAAGGGCAGAAGAGCGACTGCGCGGGTTCTATGAATCCGCCGGCACCCTCGTGATGGCCTCGCATAGCGCTGACCTCCTGCGGCAGCACGGCACGATGAATTTCTCGATGAAAGTCTTTGCGGATGGTCGTGTCGGCGCCTCGTCCGAAATAACTTAGAGTCGCCGCTGGACCTTTCATCCTCGAGCCAGTACCCAGCATGCGGGCATTTCGAGGAACTGATAACTGCCTCGCGCACCCGCTCAAGGGCCTTAAGCGAAGCTGGAACCACGGCCCGTCGAGCCGAGGCGAGTGCCCGTCCTTCGATATCCCTCAATCCCGTGGCACGCCGCGGAAATACCCACCCCAATGGTGATCGGCCGCGCCAACTCCGTGCACTGGCCGACCAGTGGTGCCGATTCTCACGTTTCAGTCCTATCTTGAACAAATGCCATGGCCTCGTCCAACGCCCTCAACGGCGCTGGGTTCACTCGAATTCGCCGGTCAGTCCAACGAAGCCGTTGCAATCTTTGTGGTGCTCAACGAAATGTTCCGCGCATACCGGAACCTTCATCTCGTGGGGGCCACCAGAAAGTTTCAATCTCAATTTTTGCTACAGTTGCGTCATCGCAACCAGAGGAGAGCCGTGCACAGCAATACCACCGCACGACGAGTCGTGGCATGACCGGAAAGGCACTGATCGTAGGCGGCGCTGGATTTGTCGGCCGAAATCTCGCTCGGCGTCTGACCCAGCAAGGACTCAAAGTCACAGTCCTCGACCGACATGCCGACGCCTCCAAATCGTTCTTGGGCGAGACACTGATTGCCGATGCGCGGCAGCCTGGCGTCCTGCTCGACGCTCTCGACCACACCGATCCTGACGTCGTTTACCACCTAGCTGCAAACAGCGACATCTCGGCCGGAGTCGCCGACGCAAGCCTGGACTTTGGCGACACTCTCATGACGACGGTCGCCCAACGCCAGGCACTCACCAGACATCCAGTTGACCAACTGGTTTTCGCCTCTTCCTCAGCAATTTATGGGGTAGTTAACGCACCGCTCGGCGAGGCGATTGACGGATTTGCGGAGCCGGTGAGCTGGTACGGACGGGCCAAGCTTGCCAGCGAGTACATGCTTGAGTCGCTTGCGGTGGCGGCGCCTGCGATGTCGATCCTGATTGTCCGATTCCCCAACGTGGTTGGCCCGCTGGCCACCCACGGCGTGGTCTTCGACTTCGTCAACAGGTTGCGATGCGAGCCGACTGTGCTTGCGGTGTTGGGGGATGGATATCAGGCCAAGCCGTACGTGCACGTATACGAGCTTCTCGGGGGTATCGAATATTTCAGGGAGCGACTGGAGCCCGGGGTTACGCGCGTGAATCTAGGGCCGACCGACACCGTCAGCGTCCGGGGCATCGTCGAGGAGGTCACCACGGTGCTCGGCCTTGACCCAAAGGTGACCTATCAGGACTCGCCCTACGGCTGGCCCGGAGACGTGCCCCGTTACGAATTCGATACGTCCAATATGCGCAGACGGGGATTCTCAATCGATACGACCTCCCGCGCGGCAGTCCGTCGTGCGGCGGAAGACCTTGCTGACGAGATTTACGCCCGATGACCACCGCTGCGGTCATTCTCGCGGGGGAAAGGGGTACCCGATCGGCTGGCCCGAGATTGGCCAAACTGGCTCAAGAATTCGAGGAAACCTCGACGATAACCTTGCATGTACGGCTGCTCGATGGCACGCCGGACCAACCAGTGCTCGTCGTCACTGACCACCTCGGGGAGCAGTTGCAGGCTCTGTGCGATGCACTGACCAGCACTCACCTACCCATCCGCCACCTCAACGAGAAGCCGCAGGAAGGCACCGTCGACGCCCCGGGTTTAGCCGCGGCTCACACGGAAGCGGATGAGTTCGTCGTGACTCTGGGGAACATCTTCATGTCGTTCCGGGTAGCGGAATTCTTGACTGCATGGCGTTCCAGTCTCAGGGACGTGGCAGTAATTGCCCATCGAAGCACCTACCCTGCAGACTGCCATGCAGTATCTCCCGACCCCCAGGACCGAGCGCAGGTCCTCGCCAAGAGCAAGTCCCGCGACGCCGTGTCGAGCATGCCGTTCACCGACCGGTTCACGATCATTCGCGAGGACCTTCGACGGTACGGCGGCTGCCGGGGCATCGGCTACGACCCCTTGCCTGCTGCAGCGCACTTGCACGGCATGTGCGGCAAAGTAAACAGCCACTACTTCGCGCACAGCGGTACGGTTGGGCGGTTGGCGTGCGCACGCGCTGACTATTGCTCCGGCGCTTTCCACCGGCGGGCCACCTCGGCGCCCCAGCCGGCGCCGGTCCTTGACCGATACGCCGCAATCAACCCCGCACTCCTCGAAATCCACGACACCGAAGTACACACGCTCGTGCCCGAGGTCGCCCAGGCCATCTGGAGTGGCATCACGGTCGTCGCTTTCAGCAGACTGCCTAGGCTAGCGAAGTGGCTCATCACCCTTGCCCTGCATCAAGCAACTCGGGCCCGAATGGACCGACTGCTAAGGCATTCGAGTGCCTCGGCGACCTTCCTGTCTCAATCCCACCACCTCGAGGATGGGTACCAGAGCGGGGCACCATCGTTCAAGATTCCCGACTCGTGCCGCAAGCCGGCCGATGTCCTAGCCCACGTTGCAGTCAAAAGGCAGTACCGCGACCTGGTGCGTTTTGTCATGGTCGGGCACACCGACCGTGACGAGCGCTTTGCGAACGCTGACGCAATCACCTTCGTCGACGTCACGGATCGTCGCGGCCAAGCCCCGGACCATTGGTGCGAAGCAACATCAGCCGATGACATTCGGTCAGGCATCATGGTGGCCACATGATCATCGCACAAGGCCCCTTGCGAGTTAGCCTGTTCGGCGGCGGCTCTGACCTGCCAGCCTTCCTCACCCGGAATGAAGGTGCTGTGCTCAGTTTCGCGATCAACCGGCGGGTGTTCATTGTGGGTCACCCCTTCACCCACCGGCGAGGGATCCTGCTCAAGTACGCCGAGACAGAGGACGTCACCAGGCCCCGGGACATCAGGCATCCAATAGCTCGCGAGATCTTGACCCGGTACGACGTGAGCGACCTAGACATCGCGGTGATGTCCGATGTCCCAGCCGGAACTGGACTCGGTTCGTCGTCAAGCTTCACCGTGGCATTCCTTGCCTTTGTCCGCCACTTGTGCTTTGTCCCGACCACCCCAGTGGACCTGGCGCGCGAGGCGTGCGAGATCGAGATCGACGTACTCAAAGAGCCCATCGGATACCAAGACCAGTGGGCCAGCGCTCTCGGGGGTGTCAATGTAATCTCTTTTGCGGGCAACGAGGTGCGCGCCGAAACCATCGGCATCACTGCCGCCGCAGTTACCGCGCTGGAGCGGAACATCCACCTCGTGCCCATCGGCGCGCCACGCAGTGCCAGTGGTCTCCTCGCCCGGCAGGGCCAGCAGACGACCGCCGGATCGAAGGCCGAGCGCTTGACCCGACGCATGGTCGAACTCGTCGACGTGGGGCGTCAGGCCCTGCTCACCGATGTTGACGCGATCGGCCCACTGTTGCATCAGGCCTGGGCTCTAAAGCTGCAAGTCACCGAAGGAGTTACCAACACAGATATCGACGCCCTCTATGAGCGCGGGCGAAAATTCGGCGCCACCGGCGGAAAACTCCTCGGTGCGGGCGGCAGCGGCTACCTGGCCTTTTACGTACCCCAATCGGCGCACGGGCAATTCCAGACGAACTTAGTCAATCGCCTTGACTTCACGATCAGCAAAACAGGGGCCAATGTCATCCATGAATCCTGATCTTGATCGCGCCCAGCGATCCCTCGACGAGACGCGTGAAGCCATCTCCAGGCTTGATCAACAGACCCTCATCAGCATCGCCGAGTTGATAGCAGGACTCGCCGATAGCCGGGGAATCCTGTGGACGATGGGTAATGGCGGCAGCTCATCCACTGGGTCCCACATGGCCTGCGATGTCGGCAAGGGGATCAGCACCTCACGCGGGCGACCAATTCGTGCCTTGAGCATCAACGAACAGGCCATCACTCAATCGGCGTGGGCAAACGACTTCGGCTTCGAAAGCGCGATGCGCAACCAACTCGAGCAACTCGCGCGCCCAGGCGACGCGGTACTCGCCATATCTGGCAGCGGCAATTCCCCAAACGTCATTGCCGTATCGCAGTGGGCGAAAGCGCACGGCTATCCAGTTGTAGTGCTTGTCGGTCGAAACGGAGGCCGGTTGAGCTCCTTCGCCGATATCGAACTGCGCGTCGATTCCACCGATATGCAAGTCCTGGAGAACGTGCACCTTGTCGTTGTGCACTGGCTGTTCAAGGCCCTCGCCTGGGAGCCCTCTCTTCACAGACAGGAAGCCGATTGAGCGGTGTTGAACTCCCCAGGTTCTGTGCCGCTCCTTAACCGGTTGCGGCTCTCGGTTGACGGCTGAAGAGTGGGCGTGCTCGAACTCGTTTGGGGTCTGCTGACGGAGGCTATTGTGCAGGCACTGGCTGTTCCACCATTCGACCCAGCCAGCGGTTGCCCATTCGACGTCGGCGAGGTTGCGATAGGGCCCGTGGTGGCACACAGTTGTGCGGATGCAGTCGGCCTTGAACAGCCCGATCACCGTCTCCATCAGCGAAATGACGCTCGCCTACTTGTCAAGCGGCTGAAGGGAGGTCCTGCTGTGCTTGTCAAAGGGGGCGCAGCAGGGCCTATGCTTCTGGGCCGAGGAGGCGCTGCATGCAGCGGAAGATCTTCTTCTTGATCTTGACTTTGGCGGTCCGTCTGGCGGCGTACGCCTCGGTTCGCTCGTGGTGCTGCATACGCACGATGACGGTCCGTTAGATCGCGGCGTTCGCTTGCCGGTGTGCGCCGCCATTCAGCACGTGTCTGGTTGTTCTGTCCATAGAGGTTCACAAAAACCGGCGCGTCGGTCCGTGATTTGGTGAAGGCCTCCCTGTGAGGTGTGAAGCGACGAAGCATTCTCACTCACGAAGGATGCCTTCATCTCCCACGGTAATGCGCCGATGTCGAAGTTGGGCCGGTTGAGGATGGCTCGGCACCACGTCGAGTCGGGTTCCACGATTCGTGCCACCGCCGAGCCGTTCCATGCGTCGACCACGACTGTGGTCCGGTGGGAGCGCCGCTACCGGGCCGTGCTGGGCGAGGGCCGCGTCCCCAACCGACAAGGCGACGCGTGCGATCTGCGCTGGGCCGCAAGAGCGGCCCGTCGCTAGCAACTCGCGAAGCATCGGCAAGTGCAACCCGGGTTCCGCAGTTCGTGGACATTCGGGGGGTTGATGGGACCGGATTCTTGAGGCGGGACGGCGCTTTTCGCTGCTGAGGGGTTCGGAAACGTGGACACACGACGTTGCCGTGTTTTGCGTGCGACGGCAATGGTCCACGGGCATGCTGGTGGGCATGTACCTGCGGGTGACGAGCCGGACGAACGCCGATGGCTCGGTGGTGCGCTACGTGGCGCTGGCGCATAACGAGCGCACCGGTGGGCAGACGCGGGCGCGCGTGCTGCGGGGCCTGGGCCGCGAGGACGGACTGGACACCGATGGCCTGCGACGGCTGGTGTCGTCGATCTCCAGATTCCT
>CAINMH010000026.1 GCA_903850745.1 uncultured bacterium | reverse complement strand
GACCAACGCTGCACGACTGAGCCGACCTCATGCATTCGGTCCATCTGGTCTCGACTGAGATTCAGGGCAACAAAGATTTCTGGTGAAGTTGAATTTCCAATTGTGCTCACATAAAACTCATCAACTTCTATAACCGCGGTTGAGCATGCTGAACGGGCGTATGCCTGGACTATGCCCGCATCCATGTTCGCCCCACTGTTGTTGGTTGCCACATCACCGCCGAGCGAAGCAACGATCATTGCCGTCGTCGTGGTCTTGCCGTTGGTTCCCGAGACCAGAATCGTGGATCGTCCACGTGATAGCTGGGCTAGGGCGTCAGGCGCAATGGCGAGGATCATGCGTCCGGTCAACACAATTCCTTGACCACGCCCACTAACTCGCCAAGCAGTGCCAGCCATCGCTCCGACTGCTTTTGCGAACATAAGTCGCGCGTGACCCGCTAACGCAAACAAATCCACATTTGCTCGCAACTTGGTCATGCGCATCCTCTCTTGCATCCATCATCGCCAGCATCAAGGACCACCCTGTACTGCGTCTCGCGGCTCGACCGCACCGGCATCGCGATCACCAAGACATCCCATGTCAGTGCACTCTGAGTTGTTCCATTATCTGGGAAAAAGAAGAAGGTTCCAACTTGAAGCTCATCGCCCGGCACGCGCACATTTGGAGATTCCCCGTCGAGAGCCGAACCCACGCCCTAATATTTGCACATGTTGAAACGCACACTGGGGAAATCAGGGCTTGAGGTCAGCGCGGTTGGACTCGGCTGCATGCCGATGTCGGCCTTTTATGGAATTCCCGATATCGATGAAGCAGACTCAACGCTGGAGCTCGCAATTGATCTCGGTGTCACATTCTGGGATACCGCCGAGGTCTACGGTTCGGGCGCGAATGAGGAACTGATCGGGCGCACGTTAGAGCGCCATCGAGACAAAATTGTCATTGCCTCGAAGTTCGGTGTCGAGCCCAACTACGTGATGACCGGGCGTCCCGAGAACGCGGCTAAAGCCATCGACGGCAGTCTGCGTCGGCTTCGCACCGACTGGGTTGATCTCTGGTATCTGCATCGCGTTGATCCATCCGTCCCGATTGAGGAGACCATCGGCGCGATGGCCGACATTGTTGCAGCAGGCAAGGTGCGGCACATCGGACTGTCCGAAGCCAGTGTCGATTCCCTGCGCCGGGCGCACGCCGTGCACCCAATCGCAGCACTACAGAGTGAGTGGTCACTTTGGTCGCGGGTGATTGAGCCCGAAGTCCTACCGGTTGCCCGTGAATTGGGGATCGGAATCGTGCCGTATAGCCCACTGGGTCGCGGCCTTATGACCGGCAGCATTAACACTCTCGATCAACTACCCGAAGGCGACCATCGTCGCAACAGTCCCCGTTTTGCCAGCGAGAATTTCGAGCACAACAAGGATCTCGTCAGCCAATTCGCAGCAATCGCCGCAGACCTGGGTTGCACCTCCGGCCAACTGGCTATTGCCTGGCTATTAGCCCAAGGCGATGACGTTGTCCCCATCCCGGGAACCAAGCGTCGCACTTATCTAACTGAGAACGCTGCAGCCGTCGATGTCGTACTTAGCACGCAACTCGCGGCGCAGATCGCTGATCTCATGAGCGGTGTTGCCGGTGATCGCTACGGGTGGGGCCATACATATGGTGACAGCCCGGCCCTAGGAACTACCTAAACTTGCGATACTCATTCTCCCACAGTGTCGGGCAGCCTTCACGTCATCCCATGATGTTGTCGCCATCACTCCTGCTCCATTAACTATTTCG
>CAINMH010000025.1 GCA_903850745.1 uncultured bacterium | reverse complement strand
GATCACGTGATGGTTCGGACGGGGCTTGGGCGGCACTTTCAATCCACATCAACAAATCCTTGACTGCCGCGGGCGCATCCTCGAGCACAAGATGCCGCGCACCTTCGTATCGGTGCACATCAGCATGTGGAATGCGGCGGCGCAAATCATCGAGATAGGCATCTCCGAATACCGGATCGCCGGGCCCCCACAGCATCACCACTGGGACCCGAAGGTCCGACAGAGACACAGCAACATCATTGAGCGTCGCCATGCTCGGATGCTCAGCTTCAAGGGGAATATCCGCCACAAAATACCGAACCGCAGCCCGACGTGCCGACGATCGATACGGCGCCGCAAAGGCACGAGCGACATCGGCGGTCATGCTCTTGCCCGATCCGATACGAGAGATGCCCGTAGTTCCGCGCACGAACACTTGCGTTCGCCACGTAAGCATGTTGAGTACCGCGCGCATACGCACAGCTCTAATGAGCGCTGGGGCAGACGATGTCGCGGGCTGGTGAACCGCAGTGTTGAGTAGCGCGACTGCTACCACTTGGCTCGCGTTGCGCTGGGCCCATCCCAACGCAATGGGACCGCCCCAGTCATGGGCAACCACAACAACGGGGCCAGTCAATGCAAGAGCATGCGTCAGCGCGTCGAGGTCTTCAATGCGATCAGCAAGACGCCGACGGACGCCGGTGCGTTCTGAGTAGCCCATGTCGAGTTGATCGACTGCAATTACGCGAATATCTGATGGCGCCTGCTCGAGGACTGCACGCCACAAATACGACCAAGTCGGATTGCCATGCACGCATAAAATGGTGAGCCGCTGATCGGCGCTCTCGCCAGTGTCCAGCAGGTGCCAGGTGCGACTCACGCCACCGTTATCGGGAGCAGTAACCAGCCGCGACCACTCTGGTCGCAACCCAGGCAACCCGATCGGCGGGACCTGTGCCGGAATCACCAGGCGATCTCGATGGCGGCCGCGTTGAGCCCAGAGCCAATGCCGAGACATGCGATGCGATCACCGGCAACGAGTTGGTCCTGATGCATTGCGAGAGTGAATGGCACAGACGCCGGGCCAATATTGCCACGGAGAGGGAAAGACAGCGGAACACGTTTTGGATCTAACTTGAGCGCGCCCGTAATCGCTGCCGTGTGAACATTGGACACCTGATGCATCACGTAGCAGTCAAGGTCTGTCCAATCGAATGACTTCAAGGCGTCTTCCCACGTGACCGTAGAGATGGCTACCCCAGCCTCTAGTAGTCCACGAGCATCAGTACGCATACCGTTGAAATCGCCAACACAAAGATCATGATGCTCAGAGGCTGCTCGCGCTACACCACCCACAAATCGATGACCCGCTGAATGCGTATCAGCGCGCCCAAGAACCATCGCTGCACCACCAGACCCAAGGGTGAGAGTGGCAAAATTGTTCATTACGTCACCACGCGTAGTCTCAGGCATCCTCAATCGAGCAATCGTCGCCTCTTGAACTTCTCGGCTTCCCTCTCCATCGACAATGAGTGCATAGTCGATTTGTCCGGCATCGATCATGAGGCTGGCAATCTGCATTCCGTTGACGAATCCCAAGCAGGCATTCGACAGATCAAACGCCAGGCACGAGGAAGACATTCCAAGCCGATGGTGCACCTCAATCGAGGAAGAGGGCTCAAGTCGCGCCCGACATACCGATGTGTCGATCAGCAGACCTACGTCGTGCGGATCCACACCTGCATCAGCCAGCGCCTTTGCACCGGCCATCGCCGCCGCATCTATGAAGGAGACGTCTGTCGGCCACCAGCGACGCTCCACGATGCCCGCGAGATTTTCCAAGAGGCCCGGCTGCAATTCGAGCCGGTCATAGGTAGCCATGAGTTGCTCATCGATCTCAGCAGACGTCACTACCGTCGGGGCATCGGCTACGGCCACCGAGAGGATGGACGTGTTTGAGTAGCGATACGTAGCCGTGCCGGTCATGAACTATCCCTTCGAAGACCGCAATTCTCTCATGGGATCGACAATGGGCAGACCTCGGAAGCCTCCCCCATTAGCCAATCGTGGCCATCGTCACACTCCATCGCATACCTTGGAAGGGTGAAGCACCTTGTAGCCCCTCTGGTCGCTCTACTGGTCGCTGCCTTGGGCGTAGGGCTTCCCCAGGGGGCGGGTGCAGCTACCGCGGTCTCGGGCCTCGATTCTTACTACGCACAGACACTCGTGTGGACTTCGTGTGAATCCAGTAACGCCGAATGCGCGCGCCTACGCGTGCCACTCAATTACGACCGGCCACAAACAGGGGACATCTCGTTGCTCATTGAAAGAGTGCGAGCCACATCGCCTGATCGCATCGGAGCCTTGGTCATCAATCCTGGGGGTCCGGGAGTGGCTGGAGCCCGTTATGCAACCTACGGTCAATACTTTCTCGGCGATGCAGCACCAAGATTTGATTTCATCGGATTTGATCCGCGAGGTGTTGGGCAGAGCATGCCCATCGAGTGCATGTCCGACCAACTCACTGACGCGTTCATCGGTGCGGACGCATCGCCAGATTCGCCCTCCGAGCTATCGATCTATAGCTCCGTTAGTGCACGAGTCGCCGAGTCCTGTCGCCGTCACGCACCGGATCTATACGCACACGTAGGCACCTACGACGTTGCCCGAGATCTCGATGTGTTGCGCGCAGCTCTTGGAGAGCAAACCCTCAACTTCCTTGGATTGTCTTACGGCTCAAGGCTCGGCGCTGTCTATGCCGACCTGTTCCCCGATCGAGTCGGGCGCATGATTCTCGACGGTGCCATAAATCCCGCGAATACCGCTACTCAACTTGTTGCTGGGCAAGCACGCGGATTCAATGACGCTTTACGCCGTTTTGTCGCTCACTGCGTCGTCCAGCGATGCACCATCGGGCCGACACAGCCTCAAGTGATCCGACGAATTAACGCACTCCTTAACTCTCTCGACAGCGAACCGATTAACGTCGGTGGTCGCACTTTGACTCAACCACTGGCGCTCAATGGAATACTCGGTCGCCTGTACTCGAATGAATACAACTGGACCGCACTTGAGGCAGATATCACCGCAGCGCTGAAGGGCAACGGGAGACCGTTGTTGGCTGCAGCGGATTCCTTCATCGGTCGAAACCCGAATGGAACGTACTCCTCAAACCTCTGGTCAGCACTCAATGCTGTCAGTTGCTGGGATGGCGGTGCCATACCTAACGCTTCGAGACTTCTGCGAATCGCACGCGCTCAGTCGAGCACCAGCACGTTTCCTGAGATCACCTTGCAGCTCATCATGAGTGCTCTCCCCTGCCACTACTGGCCCCGCAGGGATAGCGAATCACCGAAAGAAGTCCGTGGCCCGATCGGAGGATCAATCCTCGTGATCGGCACGCGCCATGACCCAGCAACGCCATGGAAGTGGGCCAAGGAGCTCGCTGCACAACTCCACTCTGGGGTGCTACTTACTTGGGAAGGCGACGGACACACGGCAATTGGCCGTGGATCACGTTGCGTGAGTCGGTGGGCAACTCAGTTTCTCCTCACCGGCAAGGCGCCGCAAAACGGTACGGTGTGTCAGTGACGACGTTGTCCCACGATCGGGCGCCTTACGCCGAAGCAGTCGCACTCAATGCCAATATCGATTGGCATCGCCTGAGCGTTCCCGGCCACCAGAATCAACCGGCCAGACATCCAGGGCTTGCATCACTCGCTGGGCCGAGAGTCCTCGCGGTCGACGTTCCACCGCTTACCGAAGGCATTGATCTCAAGTCAGCGGGGACCTCGGGACCTACACCGTTGCAGCAGACGCTCGATCTCGCTGCTGAAGCATGGGGAGCCCGACGAACGTGGTTCCTCACCAATGGCGCATCCCAGGGCAATCACGCCACCTGCATGGCGCTACGTCGATTCGCGCCGCACATGGTGGTGCAACGGTCGGTGCACTCTTCTGTCATTGATGGCTCAATAAGTGCGGGGATGAGGCTCGATTTCGCCTTCCCCAGCATCGACCTTGTCCTCGGGATCGCACATGGAGTCACGCCCGACACACTCAATACAACACTTAGCGAGCACCCTGGCGGTGCAGCTGCCTACGTAGTCAGCCCCTCTTATCTCGGGGCGATCGCGGATATTCGCGCGTTAAGCGAGGTTGCGCACAGACATGGAGTTCCACTCGTGGTCGATGAGGCATGGGGGGCTCATCTGGGCTTTCATTCCTCACTACCGCGTAGTGCATTGCAGTGTGGTGCCGACGTAGTTATCTCCAGCACCCACAAACTCGCTGGCAGCTTCTCGCAATCAGCCATGCTGCACCTCGGACACGGCCCATTCGCGGACCAACTCGAACCTGAACTTGAACGCACAATGCTCGCCATCTCGAGCACTAGTCCATCGGCCCTACTCCTTGCCTCACTTGACCTCGCACGACGGGACCTCATGATCCATTCGGAGCAGTGGATGCCACGCAGTGTTGCCTCTGCTGATCTAGCACGTTCGCTCATAGCCACCGAAGGTCGGTTCACGATCCCCAACTCAAGAATCAAGACATTTCCTGATGTTTACGCACTCGATCCACTCAAGATTGTGGTGGACACTCGGTCGGGCGGCATCTCCGGTCACGGTGCTCGCGACGCTCTAGAGAATGTGCACAGAATCCACGTCGAAATGTCCACTGACAGCATGGTCGTCGGACTGGTCGGCGCACTTTCCAGCATTGACTCCGAATATGTGGCACAAGCGTTCGCAGCTCTGCCGTACGAAGACCTCGACGCCCGACCGGCCATCGAACTGCCCGATGTTGGGCCGCGTGCGATGGACATTCGTGAGGCGTACTACAGCGAGACGGAGGTCGTCCCGGCATCTGCAGCAGTAGGTCGCGTTAGCGCGGATTCGATTGCGGCATACCCACCGGGAGTCCCCAACGTACTTCCCGGCGAAGTGTTCACCAGTGAAGTGCTTTTATTCCTGAAAGACACAGCAACAGCGCCTTATGGCTATGTGCGCGGAGCGCTAGATCCGACAGTTAGCTCGGTACGCGTCGTGACTCACTAGGCAGAATCTTCGCCTGACTCGCGCTCTCCCATTTCGGCAAGGAATCTCTCCACCTGTGCTGCGATCTGATCGCCAGTAGGAACCTTGCCGTCATCAAGAAGTTCTGAGGTCTCTGCGATGGGCACCTGCAGTTGCAGGCTGTCGTATTGCTGCTCAAGTGCGCGAACTACCGAGGAGATCTCCATTGAGTTAGACACTTGCTCGTCGACGTCACTATTTGCCTTTTGCGCCGCAGCCTCGAGGCCCGAGCTTGGCAGGACAAGCCCCGCGGCTTTGCTGAGATCGTCGATAAGCGTCATCGCCGCGCGCGGGTAGTCAAACTGGGCCAGGTAATGCGGCACATGAGCGGCGATACCCAAAACATCATGGCCGGATTGGCCAAGCGACAACTCAAGCAATCCACTCACGTGTCCGGGGACCTCAATAGTGCCGACGATCGGTACACGACCGGCAAGACGTTCGGGGTCATTGCCGTGCCACGTCGCCCCGAGCGGACGTGTATGAGGCGTCGGCCAGGGCACCGCAGTTATGCCCACAATCAGACTCACCTGGAACTGCTCGACAAGATCTTCAACAGCCGCTACGAAACTCCCCCACTGGTAGTCGGGTTCTGGTCCCGATAGCAATAAGAATGGAGTGCCTGCCGCATCTAGGACTTCGTGCAGGGTCACGGTCTGAATGTTGACGTTAGCGAAATGGTCACTCACAAAGGTCAGCGCCGGACGACGAGCGCGATAGTCGATAAGTTCATCAGCATCGAAGGATGCGATCAATCTGTGCTCGCCAGCCCCGAGCAGGTGCGTCGTGGCAGTCTTGACGGCGCCCGCAGCGTCAAGAAATCCGGTGAACGCGTGCACGAGCACCGCGCCTGGTGCAGGCTCTGAGTGAATGGTGCACAGTTCGTCGGTTGAGCGCACTCGGCCTAGACCTCCGCGTCTGGCGTTGGAGCAGGCTTCTTGCGGCGGGGCTTCTTCACCACGGCTTCTTCAACCGACACCTCAACGGGCTCTGGTGCGGGCTCTGGTGCGGGCGTCACCACTTCAACAACTGCAGCCGCGCTTACCGAATCGGCCCACGAGCCAACATTCGGCTCATTCGATGCAGGTTGTGAACGGCGCTTCCAGATGGCGACACCAACTGCAGCTCCGGCCGCTGCCGCGACCACCAGCAGAAACTTCTTCATGAAGGCATCCTCTCTGTCGTGGACCATCACGCTAGCAAGTGGGGGGCAATCGTGCGTCGAGACGCATTAGCCAGCCTTGGGGGCACCCTTACGCATGAAGGCAAGGAATAACTCCTGCGGGGCTCCACCCGACCAAAATGCGCCTGCTTGCTCCTTGGGGAGCATCAGGCCGTGCTCACAGACCCGAGCCCACGCCCAACCCACGGTCCGGGTCAACGTGCCCGCAACGCCGGCAGAAATCACCGAGCTCGCCACATTGCCACCCGGAACAAACTTCAGTAAAGACGTGACTGCGTAGCGCCCGGCCATCGTCGCCCCACCCGTCAGCACAATCGAACCCAGCGCTGCGAGTGTGCGCGAATTAGTCGACGGCACACCATACGCAGCCGTGATCCGAGCGATCATCGTCACCTGAGTCGGTACCAGAAGTACCGCATCGGCAAAAGGGATGGGGGTTGCACCTACTCCCGACGCGATGGCGACCGCGGAGAGAATCACGCGTTTGGCCGCCTGTCTTTTACGCTCCAAATCCAGCTGCTGGGCCGCGGTGAGCGCCCCCGCTGCTGCTTCGGGGACGACGAGGTACGTCGCGTCCAAGAGTTCTTGCAAACCGAGCACCGGTGACCCAGTGAATTCATCCGCCAGTGCGTTCGTAAGCAGCACACTCCCACTCGGCTTCAACGGAAGTCCAAGGCCTTCGATGTAGGTCGCCATCTGCTCCGCTTCTGGATGCACTGAGTCGAGTGATCCGCGGGAAGGAACTTGTGTCAGGACGACCATGACGGGCAGGCCGAGCGCATCGAGTTTGCGTACGAAGTCAGCCTGTCGGTCTTCGAATCGTCGGTCCGACCAACGAGCGAGATACCAGACCGCATGAATGCGCTCATCGACTGGCGCGTCTGCACGCTCCTTCACTAGCCGATGAAGTCCTTCCAGAATCACGTCGCCCGAGGTGCCCGTCTCGAAGCCCTCGGAGTCATAGAGTCCGAGCTGTCCGCCGGGATGGCGGTAGTAATTCATGCCTTTGGTGACGGGCTTGCCGAATCCCGTCTCTGCAACCTGTGCGCCAAAGATCGCATTGACAAGCGTCGACTTGCCGGCGCCGGTCTTGCCGAAAATTGCGAGGTTGAAGCAACCCAAAGCCGCGAAAGCCTCTTCGAGTTTGCTGGCGAAGAGCGCCTCAACATCTGAACGGCTCAGGTCGCCCTTGCCCTTACTGAGACTGCGCACAATGTCAGAGGAGTCGGCCACACCCCAACCGTATGCCCGGTTCCCTGCCCATGTCCGGTTACCGTGGAGTCATGGCCGGGTCACGTAAGGGGGGAGCGCTGCCCGTGCTCCTCGTCGTGGGCCTACTGCTCCTCGGAATTGTGGGTGCGGGTGCGTATTTTGGATACGGATTCCTACATGCCCGCGGCCTGATCGGCCCTGATGAGGTGCCCGAGCAGTACCGGAGCCTGGTGGTGAAGGCAGCCAAGCAATGCCCAGTTATCCCACCCAAGGTGTTCGCAGCCCAGCTCGCTTCAGAGAGCGCTTGGGATCCCAATGCCGTGAGCCCGGCCGGCGCAGAGGGAATTGCGCAGTTCATGCCTGCGACCTGGAAGGACTACGGCGTTGACGCTGACGGTGACGGCACAGCAGATCCCTTTGATCCAGATGACGCGATCATGTCTGCGGCATTACTCAACTGCGTTAACGCAGATCTCGTCGCGAAAGTGCCCGGTGACCCGCTTCGCAATACCTTGGCTGCATACAACGCGGGCTTCAATACCGTGATCAGGTACGACGGAGTGCCACCATTCCCCGAGACCTTGAGTTACGTCGACAAGATCCTCAAGCGCGCTCAGTCCATTGTGCTGTGACGCCGGGCTCAAGGGCCCGCGCTTTGGCAGGAGTACTCGTCGGCGTTCGACTGAATCGAGGCGCTGGTGCGGGTTGCACAATGCCGTCAATCTCAATGAAGTTCCCACGCTCGCGATTGTGTGGATATAGCGGCGCCTCGTGCATGGTTAACACCGGCGCAACGCACGCATCGCGTCCATCGAAGATCTCGACCCATTCATCACGGGTTTTGGTCGCGACTACCTCAGCAAACCGTTCCCGCAGAATCGGCCATCCGGACAAGTCGTGCTGATCGGGCAGATCCTCTTCCGCTAGCCCAGCGCCATCGAGCCAGTCTGCGTAAAACTTCGGTTCGAGACAGGCAACTGCGAGCCACTTGCCGTCTTTCGTGCCGTAGACGTCATAAAAGGGCGTCCCGGAGTCCAGCAGATTGACGCCGGCCTCGTCACTCCAGCGACCCCCCGCTGCCAAACCATGCATCATCGACATCAAGAGCGCAGATCCATCAATCATTGCCGCATCGACTACTTGACCCACACCTGAGCGTTGCGTCTCCCACAGGGCCGCAAGCAGGCCCACGAGCAACAGCATCGATCCGCCACCGAAGTCACCGACTAGGTTGATGGGAGGAGTAGGCGGCTGACCGCGGCGACCAATATGAGCCAAGACACCAGCGACGGCGACGTAGTCCAGATCGTGACCCGCTACACGCGCGAGTGGACCTTCCTGACCCCAACCTGTCAGTCGGCCGTAGACCAGTCGTGGATTTACTTCGAAGCAATCGTCGGGGCCAAGACCACGTCGCTCCATGACCCCCGGCCGAAATCCTTCGATGAGGATGTCTGCGTCTCGACATAGTTCGAGAACCACCTGCCGACCGGCCTCTTCACCAATGTCGACCACCATGCTGGTGCGACCTCTCCGCAGCACGTCAGTGCGTGCCTTAGTAATTTCGAGGGACTTCTTCGGCGACTCAATGCGGATGCCCTCCGCACCAAGATCGGCGAGGATCATCGACGCGAAGGGCGCTGGGCCCATTCCGGCCATTTCGACGAAACGCAGCCCGGCCAGCGGTCCCACACCCAGTGCCATCTGACCAGATTAGGGCCCGCAATCCGGCTAGCGGGAGGGGCCCTGAGTGACGTACGGGGCGCAAGTGACAGGCGTGTGAGTCGGGGCTGAATTCACGAGTCGCGTTCCCGCCGCTCACGCCGCCTCACGCTAGGTTTGCAGTCATCCACGAGAACACATGAGGAGATATGGCCACCACCGTGAGCATCGACGAGTTGAGCATCAACACCATCCGCGGACTGTCGATCGACATGATTCAGCGGGCCAACTCTGGACACCCGGGCACTCCACTTGGCACTGCGCCGCTCGGCTACACGTTGTGGAACCGCGTGATGACGTATGACCCGGCAGCTCCCACGTGGCCGGGCCGTGATCGCTACGTGTTGTCAGCGGGTCATGCATCTGCACTGCTCTACTCGCTTATCCATCTCGCCAATGTCCGCGACGGCGCCGCACCCGCGCTGACCCTCGCTGATCTCGAGGCATTCCGTCAGCTCGGCTCGAAGTGCCCCGGTCATCCCGAATACGGACACACAGTCGGAGTCGAGACAACCACCGGCCCACTCGGTCAGGGCCTGGCAGCATCGGTCGGCATGGCCATCGCGCAACGCTGGCTGTCGACTCACTATGCGCGCCCCGATTCGCGCGGTGGCGCTTTCGACTTGTTCAACTACAACGTCTATGCGCAATCCGGTGATGGTTGCATGATGGAAGGCATCACATCAGAAGCCGCATCACTTGCCGGGCACCTGCAGTTGAGCAACCTCTGTTGGATCTACGACGCGAACCGCATCACGATCGAAGGCCATACTGATATCGCCTTCACTGAGGACGTCGCACAACGGTTCGTTTCCTATGCCTGGAATGTGATCGTGGTTCCCGACATCAATGACCTTGATGCTGTCGAGCGGGCGATTCACGACTTCCACAAGGAGGACGAGCGTCCCACCTTGATCATCGTGCACAGCCACATTGGCTACGGATCTCCTGAGGAAGACTCCCCCAAGGCCCACGGTGAACCACTCGGCGGCGATGGTGTGAAAGCAACCAAAGAATTCCTCGGACTCCCTGCCGACAAAGATTTCTTCGTCCCTGATGGTGTCTATGACGCATTCACGGAGGGCATCGGTGCGCGGGGCGCAGCCGCTCATGCGCAATGGAACGACGCGTTTGCTGCCTACCGGGTGCAGTATCCCGATCTGGCTACCGAGATTGACCAGATGGAATCCGGGACACTGCCCAACGGCTGGGAAGCAGCACTCACCGAATTTCCCGCAGACCCCAAGGGACTCGCGACTCGCGAGTCGTCGGGCAAGGTTCTCAATGCCGTTGCCGCCGTGGTCCCGTGGCTTGTCGGCGGTTCAGCAGATCTCTCCCCGTCGACCAAGACTCATCTCACCTTCGCAGGCGCTGGTGACTTCCAGCCCAATGACCGCGCTGGTCGCAATCTGCACTTCGGCGTGCGCGAACACGCAGCAGCAGCGATCTGCAATGGTCTTGCGGTTTCGAAGATCCGTCCGTACTGGTCCGGCTTCCTCATCTTCTCCGACTACGCACGTGGCGCGATTCGGCTTTCTGCATTGATGGACGTGCCCGTGCTGCACATCTTCACGCACGACTCGATCGGCGTGGGTGAAGACGGTCCAACTCACGAACCCGTCGAACAGATTCCCTCGTTGCGCGCATTGCCGGGCCTTCAGGTCTTCCGTCCGGCCGACGCCAACGAGGTCGTCGAGACCTGGCGGGTTGTCATGCAGGAGCAGCACGATGCCGTGGCACTCCTGCTGTCGCGCCAAGCGCTTCCGACATTCGATCGCGGCGTGATGGCGCCGGCATCAGGCGTTGCCAAGGGCGCCTACACGCTGATGGACGCAACATCCGGCACACCGGACATTATTTTGATCGCAACTGGTTCGGAGGTTCAACTCGCCGTCGGTGCGCGCGAGGTGCTGGCCAGCGAGGGCATAGAGGCGCGCGTGGTGAGCATGCCGTGCTGGGAACTCTTCGAGGCACAGACTCAGGCCTACCGCGACTCTGTGCTGCCGCCCGCGGTGCGCGCACGCGTGTCGATTGAGATGGCGTCCACCTTGGGGTGGGAGCGGTGGGTTGGCACTTATGGCCGCACCCTAGGCATCGACACCTTTGGCGCCTCTGCACCTTTGAAGGATCTATTGACACACTTCGGCTTCACTGTTGACGCCGTAGTCGCCAAGGCACACGAGAGCCTGACCGCATCGAAAGGATCATGATGTCTGCAAACGAACTTCTTCACGCAGCAGGCCAAAGCTTGTGGCTGGACAACATCACACGCAAGATGCTCGATGAAGGCGACATCCAGAAATACATCGATACGCACGCAGTCACCGGTCTCACCTCCAATCCGTCGATCTTCGACAAGGCAATCTCCTCGGGCTACTACGACGAGGCGATCCGCGCAAAAGCAACAGCAGGCCTGTCGGGCGAGGAACTTTTTTTCGAGCTCGCTATTGAGGACCTTCGACGTGCCGCCGATCTCTTCCTACCGATTTGGGATCGCACCAACGGTGTGGACGGCTGGGTGTCTCTTGAGGTCTCACCCGAACTCGCCTACGACGCGGCTGCAACTGCTGCAGCCGCCACCGACCTGCACACTCGCGCGGGCCGCAAGAATCTATTCATCAAGATTCCCGGCACTCCTGAAGGGCTTCCCGCGATTGAGGCGAGTATCGCGGCAGGCATTCCGATCAATGTGACGCTGTTATTCAGCGCAGATCACTACGAGGCCGCGGCAGACGCATACCTCAAGGGCATCGAGCGCCGCATTGCTGCTGGCCTCAATCCTGATGTCGAATCAGTAGCGTCGGTGTTCATGTCGCGTTGGGACAACGCTGTGGCGAAGTCCGTGCCCGATGAGTTGAAGAATCGCCTGGGCCTTGCGATCGGCAAGGACGTCTACCGCTCCTACCGCACACTTCTCGAGTCCGATCGCGTACAGAAGATCGTCGCTGCAGGGGGCCGAATGCAGAGGTTGCTGTGGGCAAGCACCAGCGCCAAAGATCCATCCGCGCCAGACACGCTGTACGTGTCGGGGCTCGCGGCACCACTTACGGTCAACACAATGCCCGACGTCACACTCAATGCCTTCTACGACCATGGTGCCGTCGGGGAGATGCTTCCCGCTAACGGAGGCGACTGTGATGCGGTTCTCGAACAGTTTGCCGCTGCAGGAGTCGATGTCGCTGCGCTCGCTCAAAAGCTGCAGACGGACGGCGCCAATTCATTCGTCGAGGCGTGGCAGCAACTCCTAGGAGTGATCAACAGCCAGGTCGCCAAGGTCAACCCATGACCCCTGTCTCGCTTCGTGAGCGCCCGGCATACGCCGCACTGGCTGCGCACTACGAGACGATCAAAGACATCCACCTGCGCGAACTCTTCGCCGGAGACCCACAGCGTGCAGAGCGCTTCACCTTCGACGTGGTTGGACTCAATGCCGACTTGTCGAAAAATCGGATCACTTCAGAGACTCTGACGCTTCTCGTAGCGTTGGCCGAACAAAGCGGACTCCGCGATCACATCGAAGCAATGTTCCGTGGCGATCGGATCAACGTCTCCGAGAACCGTTCCGTTCTTCACGTAGCACTTCGTGCGCCCCGTAGTGAGAGCATCGTTGTTGACGGCGTCGATGTTGTCGTCGGAGTGCACGAGATTCTCGACCGGATGGCTGTCTTTGCGGATCTCATCCGTTCCGGCACCTGGACCGGACACACCGGTAAGCGGATTCGCAATGTTGTCAACATAGGCATTGGCGGCTCCGATCTCGGCCCCGTCATGGCCTACGAGGCGCTCCGCCACTACTCGCAACGTGATCTGACCATGCGTTTTGTTTCCAACGTTGATGCCACGGACTTCATAGAAGCGACGCGAGATCTCGATCCTGCCGAAACCCTCTTCATCATCTCGTCAAAAACGTTTACGACACTTGAGACGATGACCAACGCGCATTCAGCACGCGAGTGGGCATTAGCTGCGCTCGGTGACGAGGCCGCCGTGGCCAAGCACTTTGTCGCAGTGTCCACTAACGCCGAGAAAGTCGCACAATTTGGCATCGACACCGCCAATATGTTCGGCTTCTGGGATTGGGTCGGTGGCCGCTACTCAATGGACTCTGCGATCGGACTCTCCACGATGATCGCGATCGGACCGACGGCTTTCTCGGAGTTGCTTGCGGGCTTTCACGCAATGGACACTCACTTCCGCACCACGCCACTCGAGCAGAACCTTCCAGCTCTTCACGGCCTGTTGTGCTTCTGGTACACCAATTTCTTTAATGCGCAGACGGTCGCGGTTTTGCCGTACGAGCAGTACCTCAAACGGTTCCCGGCTTATCTCCAACAATTGACAATGGAATCAAATGGAAAACACGTACGCCTCGACGGAACGCATGTCGACTACGACACCGGAGCGATCTTCTGGGGAGAACCCGGCACTAACGGGCAACACAGTTTCTATCAACTGATCCATCAAGGCACTCGCCTCGTACCAGCAGACCTCATCGGGTTCGCACAGGCTCTCAATCCCCTCGGGGAACATCACGACATCCTGATGTCCAATGTCTTCGCGCAGGCACAGGCATTGGCGTTCGGCAAAACCGCCGAGGAGATCGCAGCCGAGGGTGTCCCACCCGCTGTTGTGCCGCACAAGGTGATGGAAGGCAACCGACCTACGAACGTCATCCTGTCGGAGAAGTTGACGCCCTACCGACTCGGCACTCTGGTCGCGCTCTACGAGCACAGCGTGTTCACTCAAGGTTCGTTGTGGGGCATTGACTCCTTCGATCAGTGGGGTGTCGAACTCGGCAAGGTTCTCGCGACCGCGATCATCCCCGAACTCACGTCACCGACAGATCCGCCGCTCGCCCATGACTCCTCCACCAATGCACTGATCCGCACATACCGTCGTCTTAAGAAGGGTTGAGCACCATGACAACCAGCACCCCAATGCAACTCGGCATGGTCGGACTCGGTCGAATGGGCGCAAATCTAGTTCGCCGACTCATGCGCGATGGCCACCATTGTGTCGTTTTCGATGTCGATCAGTCAGCGGTTGCTGCTCTTGTCGCTGAGGGCGCCACCGGTGCCACGTCGCTTGAAGACTTCGTCGCCAAGCTCGAGGTGCCGCGCGCCGCATGGCTCATGCTTCCTGCAGGCATCACCGGCAAGATCCTTGACGAACTTGCAGCACACATGCAAAAAGACGACATCATCATTGATGGTGGCAACTCCTACTATCGCGATGACATTGATCGCGCAGCGAAACTTGCGCCTAAGGGCTTGCACTACGTCGACTGCGGCACCTCCGGCGGCGTGTGGGGTCTCGACCGCGGCTACTGCCTGATGATCGGTGGGGAGAACGCTCCCGTGCAGCACCTCGATCCAATTTGGAAGTCAATCGCTCCGGGTTCGGGTTCGGCGGAGCCGACGCCTGGCCGCAAGCCCGGTGGCACTGCGCAAGACGGCTACCTGCATTGTGGCCCGAATGGTGCTGGTCACTTCGTCAAGATGGTGCACAACGGCATCGAATACGGAATGATGGCGGCGATCGGCGAGGGCCTGAGCATCATCAAGCATGCGAATGCAGGCAAACAGGAACAAGTCATAGACGCCGAAACCACTCCGCTGCGCGATCCGCAGTACTACCAGTACGACATTCCTGTCGGCGAGGTTGCTGAGGTGTGGCGTCGCGGATCAGTCGTAGGCTCATGGCTGGTCGATCTCACTGCAGCAGCGATGGCCGATGACCCCAACCTCGATGCCTTTACCGGCAGCGTGTCCGACTCTGGCGAAGGCCGCTGGACGGTTCTAGCCGCAGTCGAGGAAGGCGTGCCTGCTTCGGTGATCACCGCGTCTTTGTTTGAGCGCTTCGAATCACGTGGTTTGGGCAACTTCACCGACAAGGTTATGTCGGCTATGCGCAATGAGTTCGGTGGGCACGACGAGAAGAAGTCCTGATCTTGGACTTCACCGTCGACGTCCACGCTGACGACGATGCGGTGGCAAAGGCTGCTGCGCGCTATGTGGCTGGCCGTGCCCGCGATTGCGCAGGGGACCACGGAGTCTTCACATTCGCAGTCAGTGGCGGACGGACACCTTGGCTGATGTTCGCGCATCTTGCAGATGAGGACATGCCTTGGATTCAGACGCGCATCTTTCAGGTCGACGAACGTTGCGCGCCGCTCGATGACGTCGATCGCAATCTGAGCCATCTTCAAGAAGCGTTGGGTTCTGTCCCCGCGGAGGTCGTGCCGATGCCAGTCGAAGTCGAAAACCTTGATGCTGCGGCGGCCACCTACGCGGCCTTGCTCCCCGAATCCTTCGACCTGATTCATCTCGGGCTTGGCCCCGACGGCCACACGGCCTCACTAGTACCCGGTGATGCCGTACTCGAAGTCACCGATCGACTCGTGGCACCGACAAGTAGCCGCTACCAAGGCCGTCGACGCATGACACTCACCTATCCCGGGCTCGCTCGAGCTCATCAATTCCTGTGGCTCGTTACCGGTTCTGAGAAGGCCGAGCCGCTGGCCCGACTGCTCGCAGGTGATGCGAGTATTCCTGCGGGCCGAGTCACGGGGGGCCCATCCATCGTCATGGCCGACACTGCAGCGAAGGGAACCACATGACCCCCAAGGAGCAAGACGCCGAGAAGAAGGCCTGCGCAGAAGCAGCCGCGCTGCTTGTCGAAGACGGCATGCTCCTGGGCCTCGGGACCGGTTCCACCGTGGCGTTCCTCCTTCCTGCGATTGCGCGCCGAGGTCTGCGCCTCACGTGTGTCGCGACTTCACCGCGTACTGCTGAGGCAGCGATCGCTCTCGGCCTCACGGTCGTAGAATTCGACACCATTGCGCGTCTGGACATGGCCATTGACGGCGCCGATCAGGTCGCGCCCGATAACTGGCTAATCAAGGGTGGCGGTGCCGCGCACACCCGCGAGAAAATTGTCGAAGCGGCAGCAGATCGTTTTGTGGTCATCGCCGACTCCAGCAAAGTTGTCACTCGCCTCGTAGCGCCGGTGCCTGTTGAGCTCGTCGCCTTCGGCCTCGAAGCCACGTTGGCGCGCCTGAGTGACGTGCGCTTACGCGATGTCCCCATAAGTCCTGACGGCGGGATTATTGGTGACTCGTTCGCGGACATCGAGGATCCGTACGTCACTGCCGCACGCCTCAGCGACGACCCCGGCGTCGTATCACACGGACTCTTCCCGCCGAGCATGGTCTCCACGGTCATCATCGCCCGCGGTAAGGACATTGAAACGCGCTAGTTGCTGGGGTTAAGCACGTCGCTCAGGATCGACTTAATCATCTCGTTGCCCTGCGGACTGTCGGGTGCCACTCCCCAAGACTTCAACTCTCTAGAAACCGCCTCGCGAGCGCGGGCAAGTTGCTCTGTAACAACTCGCTTCTCCGCCCACTCGAGTTCGCGCTGGCGCAAGGCATGCCCCATCCGCTCCATCTGCGGCGCGGTGACGGGTAGGTCGAAGATTTCGGAAACAAAGGGTGGGATGTCTTCGCGGTAGTCGTGCCCACGTCGACCAAAATCGCCCGGGATGACTTCCATGGCATTGGTGAGATCGACTCCAGTAAGCACAAATGTCGTCGCTGGCCGCCATTTTGTCGACTTCGGTACACCGGGTGGACGATTTTCAACTGGGCCAAGCCACCACGGCTGGCGTACGAGCAGTGACGGACCAAACTTCGGGATCGGATCGTCATAGTGGCTCAGCAACACATGCCGCACCGACGCGCGCTGCTCTGCCGGCAGGTCGAGGTACTCACCAAAACTATCTACTTCGATGAGCTCATTCTTTGGATCAATGCGCTCGGGGTTGGCATGCCACGCCGCGGCAAACCTGGTGCCCGCAGGAGTCCCAAGGAAAAGTGAAGAGTGTACAAAATCTCGATCAAAAGCCTCGACGGAACGGTGAGCAAAAACATCTTGCATCGTCTGCGCACCAAGGCTCTCACCGAAGAGGATGAATCGCGGTCGCTTTGTCGCGTCCATGCCTCTCAAGTAGCCAGTAATGGCGTGCATGAGCGCGCGATTCTGGTCTACGCCGAGCTTTGCACGATCGAGCGAGAGAAATGACGGCAATAAGGAGTACTGCATAGTCACTATGCAGCTATCGCCACGCGAGAGGTACTCCACTGCTTCAGCCATCACGTAGTTGATATAGCCCGATCCGGTGGGCGATGCAAAGACAAGCACCTTGCGATCAAAGGCGCCAACGCGTACAAGCTCGTCCATGACGGCATCGACGCGATCCTCAAGCTGATCTGACTGGGCTAGCCCAACGAATACTCGGGCGGGATCCTTCAGTGCTGGTTCACCCATAACGGATTCGATCTCGGCCGGGGTCAACGCCATGTTGACGAAACGCCGGCCTTCTCGCGAGAGCGACTCGAAGGTCACTCCGCTGCCAGGACCGCCACTTACTGACTCCGATGTCGGTGGTACCTCGTAAGCAGGCTCTACGGCTGCACCGCCCTGCTCGATCTTGCGCAACATGTATTCATAACCCGCAGCGAATCCGCCACCGAGCATCGCAAGAGCTACAAGGTGACCGATCGGCGAGGCGATGGGCTCGTATCGCGGGGCGACCCTGCCGATGCTGCGTGAGACACCGTGCGCGATCAGTCGTTCGCCGGCTTGAAGTCCGATCACACCAACACCGATTGCCACACCAAGTCCAGTGGACTTACCGGTGGACACCTGGGCAATGGTCTTGTCGCCATTCACTTCAGCTGCGCGGTGCACCTGACGAATCTTCACCGCAGAAACAGCGATCCCCGCGGGAAGTGCGATCGGGATCAGATTCATCCACCTCAACTTCGGCGAAATATGTGAGACTCCGTCTAGAACACCAAGCGTTGCCGCAAGCCCTGTGGTCATGACAGCGGCACGACCGGTGCGATCAAGGGCCGTGCGGGCGAGACCGCGGCGAAGACTCTCATCAGGCCGTGGTGGCAACAGTCGCGCTGCGCTCATGCACGCACTCGCAGCAACGGCATTCACACCAATGTTCACAACAGTGCGGAAGACCACCGACCCACTGTCCTTACGGTCGCGCGTGATCAAGCGACCAAGTGATTCAATCGAACTCTGCGACACAGTCACTGCACCCAAGGTGGCGGCTGACACAACTCCAGTCGCGAGCGCCTGGTGGATCGTGCGACGAGGCTGAAGGCCCGGTTCGAATGTCGGCCCCACTACAGCGGCGGCTGCGAAGAGTGCGGTGCGCTCAGGCAGGGATCGGTTGGGTCCGAGGGATCCCATAAGTTGCGACAGTGTCGAAGCGAAAGACATGCCAACATCCTCTCAGGGACAGCCTAGGAGCGATAACGTCGCCTCACGAGGTGACAGGAGGACCCTATGGCAATGTCAATGGCAACTGGATCTGAGCGCTACCGCACCGGGCGAGTGGTGGGGCTGGCGAGCTCTGCGGCGCTAGGGGGGTTCCTCTTCGGCTATGACTCGGCAGTTATCAACGGGGCATCCAGTGCCATCAAGTCCACTTTCGGTCTCGGCGACTTCGCGATTGGCTTCGTTGTTTCCATTGCCCTCATTGGCTCAGCGATTGGCGCGTGGTTCGCGGGCGGGCTCGCCGAGAGGTACGGCCGCCGCCCGGTCATGGTCATCGCGGCAGTGTTGTTCTTTGCAGCATCCATTGGGCAGGCGCTCCCCGTCGGCATAGTCGACCTATGCATCTGGCGCTTTATCGGTGGCGCAGGCATCGGCGTGGCCAGCGTGATGGCCCCGATGTATAT
>CAINMH010000024.1 GCA_903850745.1 uncultured bacterium | reverse complement strand
TCCCGCCTTGTCATCAGCGGCATCTACGACCGTCATCCAGATCTAAAATTGCTCCTGCCACATGTCGGATCCACGATCCCGCTTCTCTTGGGGCGTTTCGACTATGAGTTCGAACTTATGGGCATTGACCTGCCTTTCCCGGGACGCCCATCTGAGCACCTCCGGCGTCTCTACGTTGACTGCGTCTGCGAGTCGCCGTCGGCACTTCGATTGGCCGTTGAGACGTTCGGTGCTGATCGCATCATGTTTGGTAGTGACGAACCCTTTTGGACCGCGGAACGAGCCGCCAAAACACTTGATGCGGCGCGACTGAGCGCCACTGATGTTGAGATGATCCGCAACGGCACGGCAAAGGTTCTCTTCGGACTTTCCGGCATGCAGCTTGACGACAAATAGGCAGCCCGGCGTGGAACTCGACCTGACAGTCAACGGCGAAAGACACCAAATCGTCGTCGCACCCGGAGACACTCTCCTATCGGTCCTTCGGAACACACTTGGACTCACCGGCACAAAAGAGTCATGCGGGCGGGGCGAATGTGGAGCGTGCACCGTGCTAATGGGCAACAAGCCGGTCATGTCGTGCATGCTTCTTGCGGTAGAAGTCGGGGCTGACGTCACAACGATTGAAGGCCTCACCGATACATCACTGGACTTACGCGAAAGCTTCGCTCAGGCATACGGATTTCAATGTGGCTTTTGTACTTCGGGCCAAATTGTCCGTGCTGAGGCACTGCTCATGCGTGCAACACCAGAATCACTTAATCGTCAAATCGTCACTGAGGCCATGGGCGGAAACATTTGCCGCTGTACGGGCTACACCCAGATTGTTGACGCCGTCGAACTTTGCGCACGTCGACGAGGGTTGTGGGCGAATGAGGACACCCCATGACTCAGATCGGGGCGCGATGGTGGCCACAGGATTGGCGAGACAAGACGTCTGGGGTCTCGCGCTTCACACTTGATCAACTCGCTGGCAAAATGGATTCACCACCTCTGTGGGCGGCCATTCATCGTTCGCCACATGCGCTGGCCGATGTGTTGTCGATCGATGTGTCCCGTGCCATCGCTGCCCCGGGCGTGCATGCCGTGATCACTGCTGCGGACTTCGGTGAGCACATGTACTTCGCCGGACTGCCCTTTAGCGATCGCCGACCTTTGGCGAAAGACCACGTACGTTTCATTGGTGAAGAAATTGCCGTCGTTGCAGCCGAGACTCCGCAAGCTGCACGGCGAGCGGCACGCCTCATTGATGTTCGCTATCGCGTTCGTACGGCCCCAACGACAGTTGGCCAAGCGTTGGCCTCAGGTGCCGAGAGCCTGCACGAGCGTCACACCGGTATGCGCAACGTTTCTGTTCACAGCCGCGGCACTCACGGTGATTTCGATGCCGTCCTCACTTCATCTCACAGCAAAGCGAGCGGCACTTTCCGCTATCCCCGCGTCGCACAACTGCCAATGGAGCCGTCTGCATCCATAGCCTCCTGGGATGCACAGACCGAGCGCCTACAACTGTGGACGACCACTCAAGTCCCTCGAATTGTCAGCGAGGTCGTGGCTAACTTCCTCGACCTAAATCCCGATCAGGTGATCTGTCGCGAGACCGCAGTTGGCGGCGCATTCGGTTCGCGTTCACGAACTTGCGAGTACGAGGTGTTGGCTTCGATGCTGAGCATGCGTTGTGGTCGGCCCGTGGTGTTGGCGTACACGCGCGAAGACGACATGGCCACGCTGCGAAGCCGTCATGGATTTACGACAGCCATGACTGGGCATGCGTCGAAGGAGGGACACATCCTCGGATTCGACACCACCATCACGATGGAGAACGGTGCGTACAACCTGACGGGACCATTCGTGATGGCCGTGGCCCTGCATGGGCTTGGGGGGCTCTACCAGCCGGTCGGAGTTCGCTGGGATTCATCCCTCGTCGATACGGCGACTGTTCCGGGCGGCCAGATGCGCGGACTGGGATACCCCCAGGTTGCAATGGCGTCCGAGGTCCTCGTCGATCAACTTGCAGAACTTCAAGGTGTCGATCCGATCGAGTTTCGCCTACGCAACACCAACCATGGCGGACAAATAACTCTCGGTGGAGGTGTGATCGGTTCATCGGAACTTCCGGCATGTCTAGAAGCCGTGCGTGAATCGATCGGGTGGGCTGCGAAGCGCAGCGATCGCACACCCAACCGTGGTCTCGGTGTTGCGGCAGGCATCCACGGCAGCGGCGATAATGGTGGTCGGCCCGATTCACACCGTTCGGCTTCAGCCATCGATATCTTTGCCGATGGCAATGTCCAATTGCGGTTCGGTTCAATCGACTTTGGCACCCATCAGGTGACAGCAATGGCACAAATCGTTGCCGAGGAGCTGGGGCTTCGTCCCGAGGACATTCACGTTGCTTTGGCGGATACAGCCACGTCTCCATTCGAATTGGGGCAATGGGCATCGCGGGGCACTTACTTCGCTGGTCATTCTGTGCGGCTCACGGCTTCGGAGATGGCGGACCGCATCCGCACTCTCGCCGAGGCAAAACTTGGCGCAGCGGTGACATTGTCAGATGGCTGGGCTCGCTCCGCAAACGGCGACCTGACTATCGCCGAAGTCATCACCTCTTCTGATGCGTTCGTCGACGGCAAGCTCACCCATGAGAGCACATATATCGATCACATCATTTCGTTCGACCCCGAAAACCCTGTCCTCGACGATGTCACGGGTACGTTTTCGTTCGCAGCCCATGCAGTTGAGGTCGAAGTCGACCCTGCGACGGGCAAGATCACGATTGTCGACTACGTCGCGGCACACGACATTGGGAAGGCCATCAACCCCAGCGCGTGTGAAGGCCAGATCATCGGTGGTGCGGTCATGGGGCTCGGAGCTGTCCTTGGCGAAGAGATCATTGTCGATGGCGGCAGGGTCGTAAATCCCTCGTACTTGAACTACGCCATGCCTCGCGCATCAGATCTACCGCAGATCCGTCCGATCCTTATCGAAGGAGCGACGGACAACGGACCATATGGTGCCAAGAGTGTTGGTGAACTTCCCATCTGCCTGGCTGCGCCCGCCGTCTTGAACGCCATCTATGACGCCATCGGTATTCGCTTCGACTCACTGCCGCTCACGCCTGACAAGGTCCTGGCGGCCCTACGCTTGCGTGATGGCAAGCCGCCACGCAAGCTGAAGATCTGGCGACGTCCGAGTCGCTGGCAGATCGCGTTAGTCCGCCGCGCGTATCCACTAGGGCTTCAGTCGATGCTCCAGCGTTTCGGCCGCAAGGTAGCCAATCGTGTCGAACCCGTAGAGATCGCCGAAGTCCTCGCGCCCACCTCTGCCGACGAAGTGCTCAGCGCGTTGGGCGATAACACGGCAGTCCTCGGCGGGGGCACGGACCTGCATCTGCAGCGTCGGCAAGGAATTAGCCAGCACACGCGACTTGTCTCCCTTCGCCTCGCGCATGATCTGGCGGGGGTGATGGAGGAATCGTCGGGTGACTTGCGGATCGGAGCTGCCACGACTCTGCAGGAATTGATCGACGATCCTGCCGTCCCGAAGCTACTCCACGATGCAGCAGTGACCATCGCCTCTGCGCAGGTGCGCGAAGTAGCGACGATCGGCGGAAACCTGCTGCAGGCGAAACGCTGCTGGTTTTTCCGCAATGGATTCGACTGCTACAAGCGCGCAAGTGCAACAGCGCCCTGCTTCGCCGTCACAGGTGATCACCGCTTCCACCACGCGGCCATGGAGGCCCATCGTTGTCAGGCAACCACGCCATCCGATCTTGGCACCGTGCTTGTGGCATTGGACGCCTCAATCGAAATCCTCAGCACCGATGGTCGGCGAGTGATTCCCGCTAGCGAGTTGTACAGCGGGCCCGGTGAGTCGGTCGTACGACCGGATGAGGTTTTGTGCGCGATACGCATTCCCGCCGCTGCTCGCCTCCGCGTCGCGGAGTTTCGTAAGCTCGCGCTGTGGTCGGGTGATTTCGCTACAGCTTCTGTGACCGTGAGTCGACTACCCGAATCGTCGCCACATCATCGCGTAGTCCTTGGTGCGCTCGCCCCGATCCCCTGGCGCGCGATCGAGACCGAGGCAGCTCTGGATCGAAACGACTCGACTGAAAAGGTTCTTCGTGTCTTCGACGATGAGTTGTCGCGCCATGGACACCCACTGTCCGGGAACGCCTGGAAGCTCGATGCCGCAGTGGGTCTACTCGGGAAAGCACTCTTTTCCCTGTCATCAGATTAGTAACCGACGTACTCGACTTTTTGTACCTGCCAGCCACCCGATGACCTCGGCTAGGTACTCAAATCAGGAGGTGATGTCCTTGCGATCAAACTTCAACACTGCGACCGAGACAAATACGGCAAAGAACCCCACAGCGTACGACGCCCCGATCGCCATGTCGTTCCAGAGGATGGTCTCTCCCAATGCGTCCACCCACGAGTTCGAGTAGTGCGTCGGCAGAAAGCGACGCAGATCGCCAAGGGCATCGATCTGGTCGAGGATACCCATGAGAATGAGTAGCAGGACAGCCGCACCGACCGCACCAAGTGGCACGTCTGTCAACACACTCATCAGGAAGGCAAGCCCTGCCGGCACGAGAAGCTGAATCGCAATGTAGGCAGCCACGATGGCAAGGCGTTGCCATGAGGTGGCGGCATCAAACGAGCCGCCCAGCGGGTTGACCAAGGGTGCCGAACCAAAGACGGCGAGTGCGATCACGAAGGACACGATGACGAGCACGAGCACAGCAGCACCCGTGAGTAGCAGACCAACGATGATCTTTGCGCGTACGAATCTGCGGCGTGGGACCGGTGCAGCGAGCAGATAGCGCAGCGTCGACCATGAGGCCTCGCTGGCGACAGTGTCACCCAAGAACATCGCAGCAAGAATCCCCAATAGAAATCCCGACGTGAACAACAGCATCGTGAGCGTGAAGTTCCATGGTCCGGCTGTCGCGAGGCCGACTAGGTCGAAGTCACCATCTCCCACGCCACGACTGGATCCGCCCCACTTGACCGCTGCCGTGACAACCAGCGGCAGAGCCACCATGACAGCAAATACGGCAATCGTGCGCACTCGACGAAGTTGGCGGACGAGCTCGACGCGCACCGTGAGTGTCGCTCGAGGTGTATAGGTCTGGATGTCGACCGTCATGCTTCCACCTGATGCCCTTCTCCGACGAGCTTGAGGAACACGTCCTCGAGTCGTAGGTCGCTTCGCCCACCTAGAAGCGTCTCCACCGTGCCTGAGTACAACAGGCGGCCATGATTCATGACCACTACGTGACTACAGGTCTGCTCTACTTCGCTCAGCAGGTGCGAAGACACGATCACGGTCTTGCCCGTCGCTGCGTAGTTGTGCATCACTTGGCGCATCTCGCGGATCTGCGGCGGATCGAGGCCGTTCGTGGGCTCGTCGAGCACAAGGAGATCTGGCAAGCCAAGCATCGCCTGCGCAATGCCAAGCCGCTGTCGCATGCCCTGGCTGTACGTGCGAACACGTCGGTTGATAGCCGCACCGAGCCCAGCGATCTCAAGGACCTCCTCGAGATGTGAATCGTCGTGCGAGCGACCACTTGCGCGCCAGTACAGGTCAAGGTTGCGTCGACCAGACAGGTGCGGCAGGAATCCGGGCCCTTCGATGAAACTTCCGATACGTGCCAGCACCGGTGCACCCGGCAGAATGTGCTCGCCGAAAACCCAGACGTCGCCGGATGTTGGCCTAATGAGTCCCATAGCCATACGTAACGTCGTCGTCTTGCCTGCTCCGTTGGGTCCGAGGAGCCCAAGTATCACGCCGGGAGGCACCTCGAAACTCAGGTCGTCTACAGCGCGTACGTCACCCCGGAAGTCCTTCGCTAGGCCCTCAATCGCCAGAGGTACCTGCGCGAGATCTTCGCGGCGCGGAGCCGTCCCGGAACGGGGACGTAGCAATCTCAATGCAATCCACAGGATCACGATCACGACCAATGCAACCAACGGCCATACCCACAACGCGGCACTAGAGCGCGTGACAGTGCCCTCCAGCGACGGCACCGATACCGATCCGGCGACCGAGACGGAGTAGACGGCTGGCCCCTTCGGCATGCGGTATGCCTGATCAGTAGTGCCGATGACAATCGCGAGGCGATCGCTTGCAGCTACCTGTGCGACTACCGCAGGCAGGACGACATTGATAGTGACCGGACGCGAGTCCAACTGGGGCACACGAATTGGAGCAACGAGCCCCTGTGGCAACGACTGGCGTCCATTGCTTCCCACAATTCGTAACGATGCGAACAGCACCGCATCCTCAACTGGACGGTCGCTCGACACAGTGATACTCACACGCGATGCCCCGACGATGCGCCGTGAAGCAGATAGCGGCTCAGAGACAAAAACGGCCGTCTGGCCGGGGAGTGACACACCTAGCAGTCCACTGGCTATTCCCGCCAACCCACCCGCACCGGGCAAGGACGTGATCGCAGCTGGCGCGCCTCCTGCAGGAGCGAGCACTTG
>CAINMH010000023.1 GCA_903850745.1 uncultured bacterium | reverse complement strand
TTAGCGGCCGACAATGAGTGGCGAAGATTCCTCCACGATCCGATAACCGGACAAATACTCGACCTCGGCCACACCAAATACGAACCCAGTCGAAAACTTCGAGAATTCATTCACGCCCGAGACCCCAAATGCACTTATCCCGGCTGCAATCACCAAGCGCGAAGATCCCAACTCGACCACATCACGCCTTGGCCGCAAGGTCCAACCGACAGATCGAACCTGCATCCGTTATGCGTGCATCACCACAACTTGAAAACCCACGGCAACTGGCAGGTCACCCGCGACCACGACTCGGGCGAAACCACTTGGACCAGCCCACGCGGCCTCACCGCGAAAGCACCACATCCCTACCGGCCCATGCCCACGCCCACGCCCACGCCCACGCCCAAAATAGTCTCGCCCGACGAAAACGACGGACCACCACCGTTCTAGAAGCGCACCTTAGCCATTCGGAAGAACGCTTCCAGTCTTTATCACCTTTGCCGAGGCTCGCTTAGAGTGAGATCTACTTGGCGACCAGAATCCCCAACTTTGTCACCGCTGCTGATCCCTCGTCCGTGGTGACCGTGACACGAACGGAATACGTGACTCCCTTTGATAGCTTGGTGATGGTGTGACGCCACAGAAGTACTGGATCTACTTCTTTCTGCCACTTGCCGCCCTTCGCCTGCCACGAGACTGTATAGCGAGCAAATGATGCGCCATTCAGGTCGGCTCGCCCCCAGGTCACCGAAATTTCTCCGGCCCGCTGCGTCGTGCTGGCTTTCATACTGGTCGGTTCATCTGGTGGGCTCGCTGCCAAAGCGGCTAGAGAAACAGATGACGCAGGGCCGGTGCCAGCTGCAGAGATGGCCGAGACTCGGAATACATACGTGGACCCTTCCTTGACCGTAAACGTCCGGGCTCTCGCGATGGAAGTCGCTGACACCGGCGACTTCCACGCTCCGCCATCGGCTTGGTACTCCACAAAGTAGTTCGAGATCGGGCTTCCATTCGCTGCTGCTGCGGTCCACGAGATGCTCACACTTGTGCTTGATCTTGTGACAATCTTCGGCTTCCCCGGAGCACTTGGCAAGACCAAAGTCACGACCGAATTGGACTCCGCTGAATACTCACCCGTGCCTGCTGTGTTTACTGCCGCTACACGGAAGAGGTAGGTCGTTCCAGCGGTCAACCCGGTCACTGTCATAGAAGTACGAATAGACCTCACGTGACTAGCCGTAGACCACGTTTGTGCCGTGAGAGTCCGGTACTGCACAACGTAGTCGCTGATTGAGGACGTACCCGTCGCAGTCGGAGATGTCCACGCCACGCTTATTTGCGTAGCGGTTGGCGCGGAGGCAACTACGTTAGTCGGCGCGCCGGGTCCGCCAGAAAGTGTGCGAGTCGCAGTTGTTGTTTGTGTGTATGCGCCAGTCAACATCACGTTTGCTGCTGCAACGCGGAACTCATACGCCGTGTCCGAGGCCAGGGCAGTTACGACAACTAATGTCGCTCCAGAAACTTCACGCGTGAACGGCACCCACTCCGTCGATCCAACAACGCGATACTGCACCTCGTAATTCACAACATCTGCACCACCATCAAACTCTGGTGCCGTCCACGAAACCTCCAGTGACGAAGTAGTGGGACTTGCAGCCATCACACCTGTGGGCGCTCCGGGTGCTTCGATCGGTGCCGTTGCGCCATAAGCACCAGTGGCGGTCATGGCCTGTTGGCTGGTTCCATCGACTCCCGGCACACTGACCGGAGCGATTTGCGTAGTTCCCGTATTGCTGCCCACCTCGCCTCGGGTGTTTCCACCCCAACATTTTGTTGCAGCGGTAGCGAGGACAACGCACGAATGAGTTCCACCCACAGCAAGAGCAATTGCCGTCTTATCGAGAGACGTGCCGTCAACGTCCGTCACGGTCACGGGAGTCAGACTGGTCCCTGGACCTGAACCCAACTCATTGCGATCGTCGCCACCCCAGCATTTCACAGCGCCAGTGGCCAACAACGCGCACGTGTGCGCATCACCCAACGAGACGGAGATAGCAGTCTTCGCCGGTGTCGTGCCATCTATGTCCGGAACCGCGACAGGCGAGTTGTTCGAATCGGTAGTGCCATCACCGAGTTGACCATTGAAGTTTGCGCCCCAACAAGTCACCGCACCTGATTCCAGCACTGCACATGTGTGTAGTACGGCTGTGGAAATTGATCGGACCGTCGTTGCTGTCGTGCCGCCGGTAAGGCCCGAAACGAGCACGGGGACGAGACTGTCTTCGTCGGTCCCCCGACCCAATCGGCCACTGGTATTGCTCCCCCAGCATTTGGCTGAACCATCGGCGAGAACTGCACACGACTGCGATGCTCCAGCGGAAATCGACAACGCCATCTTTTCTGGTGAGGAGCCATCGAGGTCCATCACTGCCACGGGCTCTGAAGCGCTATCGGTCGTGCCGTTGCCCAGTTGACCAGAAAAATTGGCCCCCCAACACTTTGCGGATCCATCTCCCAGAACTGCGCATGTGTGACCCGAACCCGCAGCGATCGCAACCACCGACTTCCCCGGTGATGTTCCGTCGAGCCCCGCCACCAAGAGTGGAGTGCTGCTGTTGTCCCCAGAGCCGTCACCAAGCCGGCCGCTCAACCCCGCTCCCCAGCACTTCGCCGAGCCATCTGCCAGAACTGCACACGAGTGCGCGGAGCCTGCCGCAAGAGACACCACGGTTGTAGTCGGGCCACCACCATCAAGAGTGGCTACCTGCGCCGCCGCATCCCCGTACGTTGCCCCGCTATGACCCAATTGAAGGTTGGTGTTGTCGCCCCAGCACTGGGCCGAACCTGCGGCCATGACGGCACACGACGAAAAGTCTCCTGCCGCAACAACCGACTCGCGAGGACTCCATTGGCCAACCTGTGAATTCTCAGCGCTTACGCGAAATTCATAGAGTGATGAACCACTTAGTCCACTAATCGTTGCTGATGTTGCCGCGGAGACCCCATCTTGAACGCTCGTCCACGTCGACTCGCCGACCTTGCGATATTCGACGGAATAATCCGTGATGGCCGCTCCACCGTTTGAGATCGGCGCAGTCCATGCCACGTTGATGGTGCGCGGAGTCGCGCCAGACGTGACCACGTGAGTGGGAACACCGGGTGCGCTCGCTGTGGCGACACCTACGGCTTGGGTCGGAGCAACTGCCCCGACCAGGCCCGACAGCAGGACCAGCACACCGACGGGCGCCATGAAGAACTTTGCTCGCACGAGAATCCATTCCCTTACCGAGGAGTCAGTGAAGAGGAGGTTAGTCCGCTCAGGATGCCAACGCCACTAGAACAGGGCGCTCGCTAGGGCTATGCGAGCGGGCTGCACAGCGGGGTCATCGCCCGCCAACTCAAAGAATTCAAGCAGTCGTTGACGTGCGGCATTGCGCTCATCGCCACTCGTTACGCGAACGAGCTCCACCAGCCGCGCGAAGGCACCCGCCCAGTCGCCGCCACCTGCGTCGAGATCAGCGGCGGCCAACTCGAGTGTGAAAGCATCACCGGCCTCAGCAGGGGACTCCACTCGCTGCATCAACTGTGCGAGGAGTACGCCGGCCTTCGCGTCTGCATCGGCAGGCGAATCATTCAGCAACTTGACGTACTCCGCCTCCGCCTGGGCCCAGTCACCTGCCTCGATGGCGTCAAAGGCCGCGACGAAGCGAGGATCTAGAGGCTCCTCAACGGGTTCGTCGCTCTCGGGTTCGTCCGCTGCGCCTACGCGCCCATTGACACCCATCTCCTCGGCAGCCTTCATAAGCTGATCGAGGTACGCCCGAACCTGTGCTTCGGGGAGTGCCCCTTGGAAGAGCGGCACGGGCTGACCCTTGACGACAGCGATAACTGTCGGGATGGACTGAACTTGAAAAGCCGCCGCAATTTGCTGTTCAGCATCTACATCAATCTTTGCTAAGACAAATCGGCCACCATAGGCGCCCGCCAACATCTCCAAAATCGGCGAAAGCGTCTTGCACGGACCACACCACGTCGCCCAAAGATCCACCACGACCGGCACTGTCATTGACTGCTCAATGACCGCCTTCTCAAAGTTTTCTGTGGTTACGTCAATCACGACACCAGGGGGTGGCGGCGGCGCCGATGCGGCGCGCTGCTGCGCCTCACGCTGTGCTGACAGAGCGCCTAGGTCGACTGCTCCCCTTAAGGTAGCCGCGGCTGCAGCCGGGTTCGGTGGCTTATTCACAAGGTGATCCTGTCACCGTGGCCTCGAGGAGCTTCATGCGAGGAGTCGCTCTACCCATTGCGCGGCGGCTGCATGGGGATCTAGCTGGCCTTCCACAACAGCCTTGGCTAAATCTGCCAACAACTCCGGCTCCTGAGCAGATAGGCGTCGCTTGAGCGCTGCGATGGCGAGCGCACTGATTTCTTCAGCCGCGCGACGTTCGCGCCTCGTTATCAACTCACCACTCTCAGTCAGCCATGCGAAGTGCTTATCCAGTAGATCCAAAAGTTCAGGGATTCCGACACCAGTCGAAGCGACCGACTTAACAACGGGAACTTCCCAAGCACTCGATGAACGTTCACCCAATGCGATCATGTGGCGCAGCTCGCGCATCGTCGTGTCAGCACCATCACGATCTGCCTTGTTGACGCACAGAACATCAGCAATTTCGAGGATGCCTGCCTTCGCGGCCTGAATGCCATCACCCATGCCCGGTGCGAGTAGCACAATTGTCGTGTCCGCAGCGGCAGCCACTTCCACCTCTGACTGCCCCACTCCTACTGTCTCGATCAAAATGACATCGCAGCCGGCGGCCTCAAGAACGCGAAGAGCCTGCGGCGTCGTTGCCGATAGTCCGCCTAGGTGACCACGAGATGCCATCGAACGAATGAATACACCTGGATCCGTCGCATGTTCCTGCATGCGGATGCGATCACCGAGTAGTGCGCCTCCCGAGAACGGTGAACTCGGATCAACAGCAATCACGCCGACGCGGTTTCCACGAGCTCGTAACGCTCCCACGAGCGCCGAGGTGGTCGTCGATTTTCCGACACCCGGCGATCCGGTGAGGCCAATTACGTGCGCTGTTCCCGAGGTGGGGGCAAGAAGCGACATGACTTCGGCCACATCCGGCGAGCCGTCCTCGACCCACGAGATGAGGCGCGCGACAGCTCGAGGCTCACCAGCCTGAGCACGCGCGACCCATTCGGAGACTTCGTTCACTACTAGGCCTTGGGCACGCGAAGGATCAGAGCATCGCCCTGGCCGCCACCACCGCACAAGGCTGCGGCACCAATGCCGCCACCGCGACGTTGGAGTTCGAGAGCGAGATGGAGCGCAATGCGAGCGCCCGACATACCTACCGGATGACCGAGGGCAATCGCTCCGCCGTTGGGATTGACCTTTGCCTCATCCACACCGAGCTTGCGCGTCGACACGACACCAACGATGGCAAAGGCTTCGTTGATCTCGATGACATCGAGATCGGCAGGCGTGATGCCCTCCTTGGCGCATGCAGCCATGATTGCGTTTGCCGGCTGCTCGTGCAAAGAAGCATCGGGCCCAGCGGTCACGCCATGCGCACCGATCTCCGCGATCCACTTAAGCCCGAGCGACTCAGCCTTTGACTTCTTCATCACGACCACGGCACAAGCACCATCGGAGATCTGCGACGCGTTACCTGCCGTAATCGTGCCGTCCTTAACAAACGCCGGACGCAGACCCGCAAGTGACTCTGCGGTCGTCTCGCTACGGATCCCCTCGTCGGTCTTGAACATCACTGGATCGCCCTTGCGCTGCGGGATCGGCACCGCGACGACCTCATCGTCGAGAATGCCGTCGGCCCAAGCTTTTGCAGCGAGCTGATGCGAACGCGCAGAGAACGCATCTTGGTCTTCGCGACTGATGTTGTAACGCTCATTGAAGTCGTCTGTCGCCTGACCCATTGGCGCCTTGTCGAAAGCGCAGGTGAGAGCGTCGTACGCCATCGAATCGACCAAGGTCCACTCGCCGTATTTGACACCCTCTCGTGAGCCTTTGACCAGATGCGGCGCGTTTGTCATCGACTCCATGCCACCGGCCACGATGATCTCGAACTCACCTACGCGGATGAGTTGATCGGCGAGCGCGATTGCGTCTATGCCGGAAAGACAGACCTTGTTGACCAACAGTGACGGCACCGACATCGGAATGCCACCCTTGACGGCAGCCTGACGAGCTGGCATTTGACCTTCGCCCGCGAGAAGGACCTCGCCCATGATCACGTAGTCGACCTGCTCAGGAGCAACACCCGCCTTCTCCAGAGCGCCCTTGATCGCGATGCCGCCGAGATCGGACGCACTGAACCCCTTCAGCGAGCCAAGCAGCCTGCCCATCGGCGTGCGAGCGCCAGCGACGATGACAGTGGGATCTGATGCGGACATGGGGTCTCCTTTGTGGGGCAGGGGCCTTCGCGGGACAATGGATCCAATCTAGTTGAGGAGGATCCGTGGCTGTACCCATGCCCGGCATTGGAATCACCCGAATCGATCACGTCGGGATCGCCGTAGCCGATCTTGATGCGGCCATTGCCCTGTACGAGTCCGCATTTGGCTTCACGCTCGTCCACGAGGAGGTCAATGAGGAGCAAGGCGTCCGTGAGGCCATGATGGCCGTCGCCGACTCCGGCTCCTGCATTCAACTCCTTGCGGCCCTCTCCCCCGACTCCCCGATCGGCAGGTTCCTCGAGCGCAGCGGCCCAGGCATTCAGCAGATGGCCTACACGGTGGTGAACGTGCGGGCGGCGGCTGATGCCCTCCGTGCGGCCGGACTTCGCCTGCTCTACGACGAGCCCAAGAACGGCACTGCGGGTTCACTCGTCAACTTCGTGCACCCCAAGGACGCGGGCGGCGTGTTGGTCGAACTCGTCGAGCCGGGTCACGGACACTGATGTAGCATTTGTGAACGAGCGTTAACACACCGAAACGCATCCGAAAGGAACTCCCATGCAGCAGGTCCGCGATGCCATCCTTGCCGGTGATACGACCCCTGAGGACTTCGCCAACATTGACATCCCGGACCACTACCGGGGCGTCACCGTGCACAAGGACGAGCAGGAAATGTTCGCTGGTGTCGCGACAAAGGACAAGGACCCGCGCAAGTCGCTACATGTAGACGAAGTCGCGCTCCCCGAGCTCGGTCCAGGTGAGGCGCTGATCGCTGTTATGGCGAGTGCCATTAACTTCAACACTGTCTGGACATCAATCTTTGAGCCGGTTTCCACCTTTGGTTTCCTTGATCGCTACGGCCGCATTTCGCCGCTCACCAAGCGCCATGACCTGCCCTACCACGTTGTGGGTTCCGATGCGGCTGGCGTAGTGCTGCGCGTGGGGCCTGGCGTCAACATGTGGAAGCCGGGCGATGAGGTTGTCGCGCATTGTCTGTCCGTTGAGTTGGAGCACCCGTCAGGCCACAGCGACACGATGATGGACCCAGAACAACGCATCTGGGGATTCGAGACGAACTTCGGCGGGCTCGCAGAAATCGCGCTGGTGAAGTCCAATCAGTTGATGCCTAAGCCCAAGCACCTCACCTGGGAAGAAGCGGCGTCACCCGGGCTCGTCAACTCAACTGCCTACCGTCAACTCGTCTCCCAGAATGGCGGTGCCATGAAGCAGGGTGACGTCGTCCTCATCTGGGGTGCCTCAGGTGGCCTCGGTGGATACGCCACTCAATATGCAGTCAATGGCGGAGCAATCCCAGTGTGCGTAGTCTCGTCCGAAGACAAAGCCGATCTATGCCGCGCCATGGGTGCCGAACTCGTTATCAATCGCAATGCCGAGGGCTACAAATTCTGGAAGGACGAGCGCACGCAGGACCCCAAAGAATGGCAGCGCTTCGGCAAGAAGATTCGCGAACTCACCGGCGGCGACGACATTGACATCGTCTTCGAGCACCCCGGTCGTGAAACGTTTGGTGCGTCGGTCTACGTCACCCGCAAGGGCGGCAAAATCGTTACGTGCGCATCCACCTCGGGCTTCATGCATGAATACGACAACCGCTACCTCTGGATGAACCTCAAGCGCATAATCGGCTCGCACTTCGCCAATTACCGTGAGTCGTGGGAGGCCAATCGCCTCATTGCGAAGGGCATGATCCACCCGACCCTGTCCAAGACCTTCCCGCTGGAACAGACCGGCGAGGCGGCGCTTGATGTGCACCGCAATCTCCATCAGGGCAAGGTGGGAGTCCTATGTCTCGCTCCTGAGGAGGGGCTAGGGGTCCGCGATCACGAGATGCGCTCGAAGCACTACGACGCCATCAACCGCTTCCGCAACGTCTGACCCGGGATCGGAGCACTCGCTCCCTTACGATTGACATCTAGGCGCGCTCCAATGGCGTGCCTTCCGTGAGGGAGGTTTGAGGCGTGTCCGACGTGCCCTCGACAGGCCGCGCCAGCCGCCGCTCCCCGTGGAACCTTGACCGCGGCCGTAAATCCGGTGAAATGGGATATCTCCCCGGCCTCGATGGCGTCCGTGCGCTTGCCGTTATTGGTGTGCTGCTCTATCACGCAGACGTGACCGGCACAAAGGGCGGCTTCTTCACCGGATTCGCTGGCGGATTCCTCGGCGTCGATGTGTTCTTCGTTCTGTCCGGCTTTTTGATCACCACCCTCATCGTCGAGGAATTTGCCCGATCAGGTCGAATCAACTTTAGGCAGTTTTATCTACGCCGAGCCCGCCGTCTGCTTCCCGCGGCCTTGTTGATGCTCGCCGTTGTCGCTGTCATCGCTGCATTCTTTTATCACGATGCCGCGCAGTCAGTTCGGACCGACGGGCTGGCTTCACTCCTATACGTCACCAATTGGTGGTTTATCTTTCAAGAGCATTCCTACTTCACTTCGTGGGACAACTCTCTTCTTCAGCATCTGTGGTCGCTGGCAGTGGAGGAACAGTTTTATCTGATCTGGCCAGTTGCCGCTTTTCTGTTGTTGAAGTGGCGCGGACGCAAGGCTGTCTTCATCACCGCACTCGTGCTGTCCATAGCGTCGACGATCTGGATGTTCTACGTAGTCACATCGCAGGGCCTTCTCCAGCCCGGCGCCGATCCAAGCCGTGCCTACTTCGGCACAGACACGCACGTCATGGGCCTGCTGCTCGGTGCTGCAATGGCGATGGTCTGGCGACCAGGCCGACTCAAGCAGACACTGAACGCGGGCGCCCAGATGATGATTACCTTCATCGGTTTCGCCTCCCTCGCCGCGATCATCTGGATTTTCATTGGTGTCCCCGAGTCCTCACATTGGCTCTACCAGGGCGGGTTCCTCGCCATCTCCTTCATCGTGTGTCTGCTGATAGCTGGCGCCAGTCATCCCGGTGCCCCGTTCGGGAAGATCCTCGGCGCTCAGCCCATGCGCTGGTTCGGTCAGCGCTCCTATGGCCTCTACCTATGGCACTGGCCGATTTTCTTGCTCCTGCAGCCAGTCGAAGACATCCCCATACAAGGCGTCTGGAATTTCCTTTTGCGGATGGGGATTACGTGCGGTGTCGCAGAGTTGTCCTACCGTTTCGTTGAACTCCCCATCCGTCGCGGCGCCATCGGCCGTACGTGGAAGAAATGGCGCGCGACGCCGCGCGGTGAGCGAAGGGTTACAGCGCCACAGGCAGCGATCACCACGGTGATCGCGCTTCTCACTCTCGGCGTGACCGGTGTCGCACTCGCGGCAGCACCTGCCCCCATGAATCTTGCAGATGATTACTTCCAGGGTCGTACCAGCCTAACCATCACCAAAGCACCGTCAGCATCATCACCGGTGACAACCGCACCCACTGACGACCCAACTTCAGCACCGACAACGAAGCCAAGCGGCGGATCCTCGGTGCCGATAGCGCCGACCACGTCAAAGCCCACCAAGAATGCCAATGGCGTGCTCACCGCTATCGGTGACTCAGTGATGCTCGGTGTTGGACCCACCCTCACCGGGCAAGTCAAAGGCGCTCAGGTCGACGCCGCGGTCAGCCGCCAGTCGTGGGAGGTGCTCGACGTCATCCAGAATCTCAAACGCGACGGACTGCTTGCTCCGATTGTGGTGATTCACAGTGGTACCAACGGGGAGATCACTGAGGACGAACTTCGCAAAATGCTCGAAATACTCTCGGATCGTGATCGCGTCGTGATCATCAACATCAACGTGCCACGCACATGGATGGACGGCAACAACGCAATGATCGCACGAGTGGTGCCTGACTATCCCAATGCCGTGATCGCCGACTGGTACTCCGCGTCTATTGACCACCCCGAATACTTCGTGGCTGATGGCACGCACCCGCAATGGCCGGGTGGCATCAAGGCATTCGTTAACTTGATCCGCGAGACCGCGGGCGTCTAGCGACCTCTGAACTCCGCTTTACCCGCACCGTTCTCGACGAACGAATTCATGCCGATCGTACGATCCTCCGTGCCGAACAACGCAGCGAAGTGAATGCGCTCAATCGCCAGTCCTGAGTTCAGGTCAACCTCGAGGCCCTCATCGATCGCACGCTTGGCTGCACGCAATGCAAACGGTGCACCCTTCGCAAGCTGCTGCGCGAGAGCCATCGCTTCGGTGTAGACGTCATCCGGCGCAACAACCCGGTCGACTAGGCCGATGCGCAGACATTCATCGGCGCCGACGAAACGCCCGGTGAAACAGATTTCTTTTGCACGGGAAGGTCCCACCAGACGAGAGAGTCGCTGCGTGCCACCCGCACCAGGGATGACGCCGAGCAGGATCTCCGGCTGCCCGATCTTGGCGTCATCACCGGCGATACGGATGTCACAGGTCAGCGCAAGCTCACAGCCACCGCCAAGGGCATACCCCGTGACGGCAGCAATCGTGGGCTGCGGGATGCCTGCGACGGCGGTAAATGCCGCCTGCAGAGCCGGAGCCTCCACGAGTGCACGCTGGTAGTCCCACTGCGCCATCTCCTTAACATCGGCACCGGCGGCGAACACCTTCGGGCCGCCGTAGACCACGACCGCCCGGATCGCGAAATTCGCCGAGACCTCACGAGCAGCGGACGCAATCTCCTCCTGCATCTGGCGCGAGAGGGCGTTCATCTTGGGTCGATCAAGGCGAATGGTAGCCACGGCGCCATCAACATCGATTCGGACAAACTCGCGCTCACTCACCGGTTGCCTCCAGGCTTGTAGATAGGGGTTCTTGCGTCGAGCAGCCTAGCCAACCCACTGCGATAGCGTGCCTAGGTGATCCATCCACGGCCCGGAGACTGGGATCCCCTCGGTGTGCACCTCATCGAGGGCGGCACCAACGCAGCGGTGTGGGCCAGTGGGGCAGAAGCTGTCGAATTCTGCGTGTTCTCGGACGGCGTCGAGCAGCGCATCGAACTGCCTGATCAGACCTACGGAATCTTCTCCGGCCATATCCCGGGCCTCGCGCCAGGCACCGAATACGGATTCCGGGTCCACGGGCCTTGGGATCCAGACCGTGGGGCACGCTGGAACCCTGCGAAACTGCTCGCCGACCCCTACGCCCGGGCGATGAGCGGTCGTCTCACTCTCCACGAAGCGATTTTCGCTCACGCGGATGGCAACGAGCTCGAGATCAGCCATCTGGATTCTGCGCCATACGTGCCGCGCAGTGTCGTGGTGAATGGACACTTCGACTGGGAGGGCGACCAGCTGCTTGGCACTCCCTGGAGCGACACAGTTGTCTACGAGACTCACGTCAAGGGCGCAACCGCGCGTCATCACGATATTCCGGAGCATCTCCGCGGCACATATGCCGGTCTGAGTCACCCCGCTTTCGTCAATCACCTGATTCACCTTGGCGTCACTGCCGTCGAACTTATGCCGGTCCATCACTTCGTCGATGAAGTGCACCTCATGCGCGATGGAATGACCAACTACTGGGGGTACAACACACTCGGCTACTTCGCGCCGCACGCTGCCTACTCATCTCGTGGTGAGCGTGGCGGGCAAGTTGCAGAATTCAAACAGATGGTCAAGGAACTACACCGCGCTGGACTCGAAGTCATTCTCGACGTGGTCTACAACCACACGTGTGAAGCGAGCCTGACTGGACCCACGCTCGCTTTTCGTGGCCTCAACAACACCGGCTACTACCGCACCCACAAC
>CAINMH010000022.1 GCA_903850745.1 uncultured bacterium | reverse complement strand
TCGTGAACAAACGGACGATTTGCAGGAACTGCTTGGACGGTCATGCCGCAAACAAGGTCAATGACTTCCTGCGGTTCTATCAAGGGAAGCATCGTGCGCTTGCGAGGCTTGAGCTGCCCGGCTGCGCGCAGCTGGACCAACTCGGCGAGAATCGAAACGGCGATCTCGCGATGGGTGGTGTGACCAAGGTCGAGGCCGATGGGAACTTGTACGCGCGCCAGATCCGACTCTGACGCTCCTCGATCGGCAAGATACCCACGCACTACATCGCCACGCTTGCGCGAGGCGACCAGGCCGACAAAAGCCGGGCTAGCAGCCAAGGCCGACTCGAGGGCCTCTTCGTCCCCGTGCCCCTGAGTCGCAACGATCACGACGCTCGTCGGGGTGACCATGGCAGATGTAAATGCCGACCCGTCGACCAATTCCCCACGCCAGCCGACGTCGCGCACCAGATCGAGCAGGGTCGCGGCCATTGGCGAATTGCCCACAACAAGAACATGAGGCGCCGCCATGACAGGTTCGATGTAGATCTGCAACGCACCGTCGCTCTGGCAGGAAATCGGAATAGTCAACACACCTTCGGGCACGTGCATCCCGGAGAAGTCTGCTTCCTGTCCGAGCCACACCAGGGATGGCGTGCCTTCAGCGAGCACTCGCTTCGCTTCACGGATGAGCACCGGTTGAGCACATGCTCCACCGATCCATCCGATCAACTCACCCTCGGCGGTCACGATTGCACGCGAGCCATGCTGACCCGAAGACGGAGCTTGGCGCCACACAACGGTCGCCAAGACAAAGGACTCACCGGAACGCGCGAGCGATGCCGCGCGTTCCATGATGTCCAACCCGTCAACAGATCCAGCAGTCACGTCATCCAGCCTTCACCGGTGGCATGCCCGAAACATCTTTGCCGGTCTGCAATGCCTCATAGACGCGGTTAGGCATCAGCGGCATATCGACATTGCGAACACCCGTGTGCTTGAGGGCATTCATGACCGCGTTGACGAAGGCGGCGGGGCCGCCCACAGTCGCGCACTCACCAATGCCCTTGGCGCCGATGGGGTGATGCGGACACGGTGTGACAACCTCGTAAAGCTCAAAGCCCGGGGTCTCCCACGCTGTCGGCAACAAGTAGTCCATGTAGTTCGAGCCGATGCAGTTGCCCTCTTCGTCGAAGGTGATGTACTGCATGCTCGCCATGGCGTACGCCTCTGTGAGACCGCCCATGATCTGGCCCTCGACGATGAGTGGGTTGATTCGAACGCCACAGTCGTCCACTGCGACGAACTGCAACACGTCCCAGACGCCCGTTTCCGGATCAATTTCGACCTTGCAAATGTAAGCCGCAAATGGCCACGTGAGGTTGGGCGGGTCGTAGTAGGCGTTGTTCTCTAGGCCGGGCTCCATGCCGTCAGGCACATTGCTGTAGGCGGCAAGAGCACAATCTTGAATCGTGACTCCACGCTCTTGATTGCCACGCACGTAGAACCGACCAAGCTCCCACTCAATGTCCTCCTCCGAAACCTCAAGGAGATGAGCAGCGATCTTGCGAGCCTTGGCTCGAATCTTGCGCGCCACCATCGCGACCGCCGCACCAGCAACGGGAGTCGACCGGGATGCGTAGGTGCCCATGCCAAACGGTGCCGTATCGGTATCGCCTTCTTCGACGACGATGTCGTCTGCAGGTATGCCCAATTCGTGCGCAACGATCTGAGCCCACGTGGTCTCGTGGCCCTGGCCCTGTGTCTTGGCACCCGTGCGCAGAATCGCCTTACCGGTCATGTGTACGCGCAACTCGGCTGAGTCGAACATCTTGATGCCGATGATGTCGTACTCGCGGCTGTTGCCAGCACCAAGCGGTTCGGTCATTGTGGAGATGCCAAGGCCAAGGAGCTTGCCGCGCTTGCGCGCTTCTTCTTGCTCCTGGGCGAAAGTGCTGTAACCGATCGCCTCGAGTCCGAGATCAAGGCACTTCTGGTACTGCCCTGAGTCCGTGAGGAACCCGAACGCAGTCCGGTAGGGGAACATGTCGTCCTTGACCAGATTGACCCGGCGGAACTCTGCCTGATCCATACCGAGGTCATCCGCAGCGGCATGAATCATGCGCTCCTGGAAGAACATTGCTTCAGTCACGCGGAACGAGCAACGATAGGCAACGCCACCCGGTGCCTTGTTGGTGTACCAACCTTCACTTGTCAGATGCGCCGCTGGAACGTCGTAGCAGGCGAATGTCGAGTGCATTAGGCCGATTTTGAACTTGGTGGGCTGAGCGTCTGCGAAGAAGGCACCGTGATCGGAGACGGTGTGCATGCGCATCCCGAGGATCTTGCCGTCCTTGCGTAGTGCCAACTCACCCTGCAGATACACGTCGCGGCCGAAACCGGTCGAGATGAGGTTGCTGCTCTTGTCCTCCACCCACTTGACTGGGTGCTCGGTGAGGATCGACGCAAGGATCGAGATGACGTAGCCCGGGTAGATCGGCACCTTATTGCCGAAGCCGCCGCCGAGATCGGGAGACACAATGCGAATCATGTGCTCCGGAAGTTCGGCGACCATGGCAACAGCAGCGCGCACGATGTGCGGTGCCTGCGACGTCATGTAGACCGTGAGCTTTCCCGTGGCGCGGTCGAAATCCGCGATTGACCCACAGGTCTCCATGGGAGACGGGTGCGAACGCGGGTAATGCAACTGAATCTTGGACACCACGTCAGCGTCAGCGAATGCGCGATCCGTTGCACTCTTATCGCCGATTTCCCAGTCGAAGACCTTGTTATTGGTCTGATTTTCTTTGTCATCGCGAATCAACGGCGAGTTGGGGTCCTGCGCCTGCATGGGGTTGACGATGGCGGGGAGCTGTTCGTACTCGACGATGATCTTGCTGGCGGCATCCTTGGCAATGTAAGGATCGTCCGCGATGACCGCAGCGACCTCTTGCCCCTGGAAGCGGACCTTGTCCGTCGCGAGCACTGCCTGCGTGTCGTAAGACAACGTAGGCATCCACGCGAGGTTGCGAGCAGCCATCGTGTCGCCAGTCATCACCAGACGAACGCCGGGCACCTCCCACGCAGCACTTGTATCGATCGACTTGATGCGTGCATGTGCGACGGGGCTACGCAGAATCTCCATGTGCAGCATGCCGGGCAGCACGATGTCATCAACGTACTGACCCTTGCCACGGATAAATCGGTTGTCTTCGACCCGGCGGCGGCTTGCGCCCATTCCACCGATCTTGAGTTCGTCGAGCGCCATGATGCCTCCTAGGCCTGCTGGTCGCGCATCTTGTCGGCTGCCCAGAGGACTGCCTTCACGATGTTCTGGTAGCCCGTACAGCGGCAGAGGTTGCCGGATAGGGCCCAGCGCACCTCGTCTTCTGTCGGGTTGGGGTTCTTCTCAAGCAGCGCCTTCGCAGCGAGCATCATGCCGGGGGTGCAGAAACCGCACTGCAGCCCGTGCTCCTCCTTGAAGCCTTCTTGAATCGGGTGAAGTTCGCTGGCAGTGCCCATGCCCTCCACGGTCTCGACCTTGTGGCCATCTGCTTGCACAGCCAGCATGGTGCAGCTCTTGATCGGACGACCGTCGAAGAGCACCGTGCATGCTCCGCAGTTGGTTGTGTCACAACCGGTGTGAGTGCCCGTCAGCTTCAACCCCTGGCGAATGAGATGGGCGAGCAGCAGACGCGGCTCAACGTCAACGGTGCGCTTCTGCCCGTTAACTGTGATGGTTACTCGACGGGTAGGTACGCCGTCAGGAACCTGAGTGACTTCTTCATACAGGCTTGTCATCTCACGCTGCTTTCTGCTCGGTCCGGGCGATGCCGGTGAGAATGCGGGTTACAAAGGTCTTCACAATATGGCGCTTGTAGTCGGCAGAGCCGCGATGGTCGGTACGCGGATCTGCTGCATCTGCAACGGCCTCTGCAGCCGCAGCAATGTTCTCATCCGTTAACTGCTTGCCGTTGAGCACAGAGATTGCATCGTTGGCATCGATGGTGCGACCCCCGACGCCGGCAAGCGCGCAACCAGCCCGATTGACCGTGGCGCCAGACATATCCAAGTAGACGGCCACCGAAGCGGTCGCGAAATCTCCTACACGCCGCTCAAGCTTGAGGTAGCCACCGCGAGCAGTTCCCTTCGCGCCAGGGATAACGGCCTCAACAGCGATCTCATTGAAGGCGAGCGCCGTGACGAAGGGACCAAGCACGAAGCTGCGCATATCAATCTCGCGACGACCATTGGGGCCCTGAGCAACAATGCGGCCACCGAGGGCGATCATGGTCGCGGCCCAGTCACCCTGCGGATCTGCGTGGCACACGGACCCCACAAATGTGCCGCGTGTACGCACGATCGGATCTGCGACGAGAGACGCGGCTCCGGCGAGGGTGGGGTAGGACTTCTCCAGCAGCGCGGAGTTTTCCATGTCCTCGTGGCGAACCAATGCGCCGATGCGCAAGGTGCCGTCAGCATCCACTCGGACATGGTTAAGCCCGGGGATTCCGTTGATGTCCACGATGCGCTCCGGTGAGGCGAACCTCAGCTTGAGCATGGGCACGAGGCTCTGGCCACCGGCAAGAACCTTCGCCTCGCCACCACTGCGGTCGAGGATGGCGATGGCCTCCTCGAGAGTCTTTGGCGCGTCGTACTCAAAGCGTGATGGGTACATGAGTGTCCTCTCGGTGACTATGCCTGCGGGTCGCGCACGGCGACAGGCATCGAGTCGGCATCGGGATCGGGATGTGGTTCCTGATGGGGCGGCCACGGCCCCTGCACAGGCTGGCTCGCCACCTTCAGGAAGTCGACGAATTGCGGCCAAGCCCACACTGTGGGGCTCTTGCCGGTTTTAGGGGAATTCTCAATCAACGCATACAGGCGTGGCGTACCACGCTCTTGACCACTGGATTCGACGCCCACGAGGCTCCCTTTCACATCACCGGTTGCCGGGACACTACTCCCATTCAAAGCACTTGCAACTGGAAACTTGATAGAAAAGTAAGGACTGACTTACTTTCGCCTTAGCCCGATGATCTCCGCTGCCACGGAGACAGCGATCTCAGCTGGAGTCTTGGCCCCGATGTTGAGGCCGGCTGGCCCATGGACACGGGACACGTCGTGGACATCCTGGTATGCCAGCCAGTCCGTGCGGGACTGCTGCATTGCTTGGGACCCGAGCGCACCGACATACCCGGCTTCACTCTCGAGCGCTGCTAGGAGGCACTTACTCGACGACTCCACGTCGTGGCCCATGACGACGATGGAATCGATCGATGACAGGGTCGCGGCGATTCCTGCGACAAGGCCAGGGCGCGGCTCGACGAGCACTTTGAGTCCAAGAAGAGCCCCTTGCTGTGCCAAAGCGTCGGCGATCGGCCCTTGCCCGGCGACCACAAGACGTGGGAAAGGCGCAAACACTGTGGTGGTGACGAGGCCTTCGGTCTCGACTGCAGAAACACCCGCTTCCAACAACTCGCGATTACGTCCCTGCGCATCGTCGAGAGTCGCTACTGAGATGTCCGTTACGTCGTCTTCGGTGAGTGTCGCCGACACTGCAACCGCCTCACGGTTGAGCAGTCGCGGCCAGATCGTGCTCGGCAGTTGATCTGCTGGGACCACAAGGAAACCCACCGTGGTTCCGGCGGGTAGTCCAGAAAGAGAACTTTCGAGATCGGTGACCACATGTTCGATACGTCGACCGGTCGACAATTTCCGCGAGGCAACATCAGCGAGAAATCCATCGAATGCACCACCAGCGACACTTCCGATACGCCCACCACCGGGAGTAAACGCCACTGCTTCATCTGAGGCTGACGGAGACACCATCCACACCACATCCGCGCGCGTGCCCGAGCGGACACATGCAGAAACACTCAACGCAATGTCATACATGTGGCTACTCCCACTCGATAGTGCCCGGTGGCTTGCTGGTGACATCGAGGACAACGCGGTTGATCTCGCGGACCTCGTTAGTAATGCGGTTAGAAATGCGCGCGATGAGGTCGTAGGGGAGGCGAGACCAGTCTGCGGTCATCGCATCTTCGCTCGACACCGGACGAAGGACGATTGGGTGGCCATAGGTTCGTCCGTCACCTTGCACTCCCACCGAACGCACATCGGCCAGGAGAACCACCGGGAACTGCCATACGCTCGCATCGAGCCCCGCAGCTGTGAGCTCATGACGAGCAATGGCATCTGCTGCACGCAAGATTGCAAGACGATCGGAGTCGATGGCGCCCACGATGCGGATAGCCAGGCCAGGCCCAGGGAATGGGTGCCGCATGACAATGTCACGAGGCAACCCAAGCTCTAATCCCACCGCACGCACTTCGTCCTTGAAAAGAGTGCGTAGGGGCTCAACCAGCGCAAACTGCATGTCATCAGGAAGCCCGCCGACGTTGTGATGACTCTTGATTGTGGCGGCGCCCGCCCCCACACCTGACTCCACAACATCGGGATAAAGCGTGCCTTGAACGAGGAACTCAACCGGGTCAGAATCTCCACCCTCGGCAACTACCTGACGCGCGGCGTCCTCGAATACGCGGATGAATTCGCGTCCGATGATCTTGCGCTTTTGCTCTGGGTCGGTCACTTCCGCGAGTGCGACAAGAAATCGTTCTTGTGCATCAACGACGACAAGACGCACACCCGTTGCGGCAACAAAATCCCGCTCAACTTGCTCGGCCTCGCCCTCGCGCAACAAACCGTGGTCAACGAAGACACATGTCAACTGATCGCCTACTGCGCGCTGGACCAGGGCCGCAGCTACAGCAGAATCGACACCTCCAGAAAGCCCGCACAACACGCGCTTGGCGCCGACCTGCTCGCGGATGGCTGCGATCTGAGCGTCAATCACACCTTCAGTTGTCCACGAGGGCTCGCAACCGGCGATTTCATGCAGGAATGCTTCGAGCAGCTTTTGGCCGTTTTCGGAATGCAACACCTCAGGATGGAACTGAACGCCGGCAAGGCGACGAGATGAATCTTCGAAGGCCGCGACCCGGGCACCGGGTGACTGTGCAGTCACCGTGAAGCCATTAGGCGCAACTGTTACCGAGTCGCCATGTGACATCCATACGGTCATTTCAGTCGGCAATCCGTCGAACAACCGCGACTGACCTTCGACCGTGAGTTGTGTTGATCCGAATTCACTCTGCCCAGTGCGCTCGACAGTGCCGCCTAGGGCCTGGGCCATAGCTTGGAATCCATAACAGATACCGAACACGGGAATGCCTGCGTCAAAGAGAGCAGGATCAATGCTCGGGGCACCTTCGGCGTAGACGCTCGACGGTCCTCCCGACAGCACAATCGCCGCTGGCTTCTTCGCGATCATCTCGGCTGCGGACATCGTGTGGGGAACGATCTCGGAGTAGACATGGGCCTCCCGTACGCGTCGAGCGATGAGCTGCGCGTACTGGGCTCCGAAGTCAACGACGAGAACGCTGGTCATGCGTTGAGCGTAGTCGTCGGTCCTAGAAGCCTGTCGGGGACGGGACCACCGTGAAGTTGATATTGCCCGGTTCATTGGCCAGTAGGACCAAGACGACCAGTAGCCACACGATTCCGACGAGAACCCAAAGTCCGAGCCCCACGATTCCGATGATCAGCCCCGCCTTGGCCGTGCCCTTGTTGTTGGCGATGCCCCGGTCGGCGTTCTTCATTCCCAAGATGCCAAAGACCACACCCAAGACGCCACCAACAAAGGGGATACAGCCCACGATTCCGAGGATGGACAACACCAGCGCCGCAACGCCTAGTCCGTTTTGGGGCTGCCGAACAGGCTGTCCGCCGTATGGGCTCGGGGACGTGTAGGTCGGGTACGTCACTGCAGGCACAGGAGGGGGCGGCGGAGTCCCGGGCGGGGGCACAGCACCGGCTGGTGGCCACACGGGGGGCGGTGGGGCGGTGGGTGGTTCTGGTGCCGGGATGGGCTCAGTGCCTTCAGGCTGTTCAGTCATAGGGACAGGGTAGTCGCCGACTCTGAGTTACAGAAGGTTTTACGGCCGCGCTCCGCCGTGAGGACGATATGTGTGACCGTTCATTAAATGACACTCAACGGCAAACGCAGCGCGCCGGGGGCAGCCGAGGGCACCACGGGAGATCGCGGCGCGATGGGCTCCAGTCGCTCATACCCAGAGCCGAGAGGCGGGCGCGAGTCCACATCACCCTTATTGGGCCACAACGACATCGCCCGCTCAGCTTGTGCGGTGATCGTTAGGGATGGGTTGACACCGAGATTTGCGGTGATAGTTGAGCCATCGACAATGTGCAGACCCGGATGTCCATAGGCGCGGTGATAAGCGTCCACCACTCCTGAGTCAGAGTCTGCACCGATCACACAGCCACCGACGAAGTGCGCAGTGAGCACCGCATCGAAGTTATCGAAGACATTGCCGGCTGCCCATCCGTCGATAATCTCAGCGGCACGCTCAACTACCTCAGCTGCAGCTGGGATATGAGTTGGAGCAGGCGATGATGCATCCTTGCGAGTCGTCATACGCCAGCCGAGACGGCCACGATGGCCAGTAAGAGTCAGTGAGTTGTCCACCGACTGCATCACGAGTGCGATGACGCCACGCTCGCTCCATTGGTGGACATTGAGCAACTTCACGGCAGTGTCACGCTGCTGCCACATCTGCGTCCCCCAGGTTTTCCAACGCGCGACTCCGGGTACGGGTCGCGTCAGCACTGATTGCAGCAGGCCCATGGAGTTCGAACCCTTGCCGTAGCGCACAGGCTCGATGTGCGTATTTTCTTCGGGAAAGAAGCTCGAAGTGATCGCCACACCACGGGAGAAGTCCTTGGCCGCAGACTTACCCACCGCGCCGAGGATCGACTCCGAATTGGTACGCGATAAACGGCCAAGTGAACGAGACAGACGCGGCAGCCGGCCCTCGTCGCGCATACGATGCAACAACTTCTGTGTGTTGTAAGTGCCGGCAGCCATTATGACGTGCTCACAACTAAAGGACCGAGTCTTGCGATTGGTCCACGAACCGGTGCGAGCAGTGACCACGTCATAACCGCCGCTAACGCGCTCGCGAATCTCGGTCACAGTTCGCAGCGGATGCACAACAGCGCCAGCTGCTTCGGCAAGGCCTAGGTAGTTCTTGGGCAAGGTGTTCTTGGCATTGTGGCGGCACCCGGTCATGCACTCACCACACTCAATGCAACCGGTGCGCGCCGGACCCACACCGCCAAAGAACGGATCAGATTTTGTGACGCCGGGTCCTTCACCGAAGTAGACACCTACGGGGGTCATTCGGAACGTGTGTCCAACCCCCATTTCATCTGCGACAGCTTTCATCACGACGTCGCTGGGCGTCATCGTGGGATTGTCGATAACGCCAAGCATTCGAGCGGCTTGGTCGTAGTGCGGTGCAAGTTCGTCTGCCCAATTGGTGATGCCGCTCCATTGTGGGTCATCGAAGAATCGCTTCGGTGGTACGTAGAGCGTATTTGCGTAGTTCAGCGAGCCACCACCAACGCCTGCCCCCGCGAGCACCACAACATCTTTAAGAATGTGAATGCGTTGTAAGCCGGTGCAACCTAGGCGCGGCGCCCACAGGAACGACGACAATCGCCATGATGTTTTGGGATAAGTCTGCTCAGTGAAGCGGCGCCCTGCCTCAATGACGCCGACGCGATAGCCCTTCTCCGTAAGGCGAAGGGCCGACACAGATCCGCCAAATCCGGACCCCACAATGACTACGTCGTAGTCGAAACCAGCCATGCCCACAGGTTACTCGTAGGTGCCCGCAGCGCGTTCAGCTTCAGCCGGACTCCAGCCCAAGGCTCGCCCGAGCAGCTCAGCCGCATCCACCGCGGCACTCTTCGCCCCATCCCGTGTCTCCAGCGCAATTCGCGTGCGCCGAATCAGGACATCCTCCACAGCCAATGCAGCTTCGTGAGTGCCGGCGTGCACGATTTCAGCTCTGAGATACGGCTCTCCATTGACCAGCGGCTCAGCGAGCGCAGGATCATCCAGCAGGTCAAACACCTCGTTGACGCGTCCCCCATGGCGACGCAAGAGTGACTCGACAACCTCTACCGAAAGACCCACTTCTTCCGCGATCTGAGCTCGAGCGGCCCAATCAGTCTCATAGCCAGCCGCCCCCACCAATGGGATATCTGCGGTCCGCGACTCACGCACGGATGAGTGACCCTGGGAGATGAGATCAGTGACAGCCGCGTCGACCACATCGGCAGCCATCACGCGATAGGTCGTGTACTTCCCGCCAGCAATCTGCACTAGCCCCGGCACGGGTCGGAAAATCGCGTGCTCACGCGAAAGTGTCGTCGTCGCGTCATCAGTGTTGCCATCAGACACCAACGGGCGCAGACCGGCATAAACACCAATGACATCCTCACGGCGCAGTGGACGTGTGAGCCAACGGTTTGCTTGACCAATGAGGTAATCGATATCGGATTCTTCGGCAGCCGGATGAGCCAGATCTCCTTGCCAATCGGTATCAGTAGTTCCCACCAACCAATTGCGACCCCACGGAAGTAGAAACAACACACTGGCCGGCGTTCGAGCGATGACAGCTGTATTCGAATGGAAAGCGTCGCGAGGAATGACTAGATGCACCCCCTTGCTCTGTCGCACTTCCGCAGCAGGCGGTCCGCCTAGGAGAGCGCGAATGTGATCTGTCCATACACCAACCGCACTGATCACCACGCGCGCATAGATGTCGTACGTCTCGTCCGTCAGAACGTCCTTGACACGCACGCCGTTCACGTGCTCGTCGCCCTCAATCGTGACCCGCAGCAGGGCGACCACTTCGGTGCGAGTGACAAGCGCTGCCCCGTAGGACGCTGCCGTGCGCGCGACAGCGACTGTGTGCCGGGCGTCATCGATTTGCGCGTCGTAGTAAGTGACTCCCCCGGTGACTTCGTCAAGGTTGAGGTCGGGGGCGAGCGCGCCAAGCTCCTCCTTAGACAAACTCTTGGGCTTCGGCATCAGACCGCCCGAGGCGCCGACACGTGACATCACGTCGTAGAGCCGCACGCCCGAAGCCACGTAAGGCCGTTCCCACTTCTTGGACACGGGGAAGACAAACGGCACTGGATGCACGAGGTGCGGAGCGAGGTGATCAAGCAGGAGTCCGCGTTCGGTGAGTGCTTCTCGTACGAGTCCAAACTCGCGCTGCTCGAGATATCGCAGCCCGCCATGTGCCAGACGCGAGGAGCGCGAGGAAGTCCCTGATGCCAAGTCGTTCATCTCGACCAGACCGACGTGCAGCCCGCGCGAGGCGGCGTCTAGCGCCGCTCCGCATCCCACAACACCACCACCGATGATCAGCACATCAATCGGTGCGTCTGCAGTGGTCGACACAAGCCGACGCACAGATTGCGCCCGATAGGACGGACCTAGCCGATCGGTAGTCACCCTAGGAGGCTACCTCGTCGAAGTTATCGAACCGGATCGACGACGACTTCTACTCGCTGGAACTCTTTAAGTTCGCGGTAACCCGTCGTTGCCATGGCCTTGCGTAGTGCTCCGCTGAGGTTCGCTGATCCATCTGCATAACGCGAAGGGCCGTTGAGGATCTCGTCGTAGGTGCCCACGGTGCCCAAGCTCGGCCGGTTACCACGTGGCAAACGTGCGTGCCATGCTTCGTGGCCCCAGTGAATGCCGGCACCAGGAGAATCTTCAGCGCGAGCGAGGACCGAGCCCACCATAGCCGCGTCTGCTCCGCAGGCGATCGCTTTAACAAGATCGCCACTGCGGCCAACGGAACCGTCGGCGATGACGTGGACATAGCGTCCGCCAGACTCGTCCAGATAATCACGTCGAGCAGCAGCCACATCAGCGACCGCACTTGCCATCGGAACGCGAACACCAAGAACGTCGGCAGTCGTGTGCGCAGCACCTCCACCAAATCCGACCAAGACACCAGCTGCACCCGTGCGCATCAGGTGCAATGCGGCCTGATAGGTAGAACAACCTCCCACAATCACGGGCACATCAAGGTCGTAGATGAACTTCTTCAGGTTCAGCGGCTCTCCGTTGTCGGCAACGTGTTCGGCGCTCACCGTTGTGCCGCGGATAACCAGAATGTCGATGCCTGCTGAAACCGCGATAGGAGCAAGAGTTGCTGCAGATTGTGGCGAGACACCGACAGCGACAGTAGCTCCACCAGCGCGAATTTCGGCTATGCGCTGCTTGAGCAAGTCGTGATCAACAGGTGCAGCGGCATAGACATCCTGCAGGACTGCGCCAGCTGACTCTGCTGGCGCAGAGCGAATGCGATCAAGTGCGACAGCGGGATCGGCGTAGCGTGCCCAAAGGCCGTCGAGGCTCCAAGCCGCCATGACGCCGAGTTTGCCGAGCGTGATCGCAGTCGACGGAGAGACGACGGAGTCCATCGGAGCTGCGACGACCGGCAAATCGAAACGATAGGCGTCGATCTGCCACACGGTTGACACCTCATCGGCATCTCGAGTGCGTCGACTCGGCGCGACGGCGATGTCATCAAAGGAATACGCCGTGCGCCCGCGCTTGCCGCGACCGATCTCGATCTCGTTCATCGTTGACTCTTTCCGTTGAGCATTAGCGACTGTGGTAGTTCGGGGCTTCGACGGTCATGGTGACGTCGTGGGGATGGCTCTCCTTGAGCCCCGCGGCAGTGATACGAACAAAGCGTCCCTTCGTCTGAAGCTCGACGATTGTCTGGGCACCGGCATAACCCATCGACGCCCGAAGACCACCGATGAGCTGATGGGCAACCGCACCAACCGGACCACGATAGGGAACAACGCCCTCGACGCCTTCGGGGACCAGTTTGTCGTCGCTGAGAACATCGTCTTGGAAGTAGCGGTCCTTGGAGTATGAGCGCGCCTGGCCACGCGACTGCATAGCCCCAAGCGAACCCATACCGCGATAGGACTTGAACTGCTTACCGTTGACGAAGATGACCTCTCCAGGCGTCTCTTCGCAGCCCGCGAGCAGTGAGCCAATCATCACGGTGTTCGCTCCAGCAACAATTGCTTTGGCGATGTCTCCGGAGTATTGAAGACCGCCGTCACCAATCACCGGCACTCCCGCGACGCGTGCAACAGTTGCCGCTTCGTATATCGCGGAGATTTGTGGGACACCGACACCGGCAACAATTCGAGTGGTGCAGATCGAACCAGGACCCACGCCGACCTTAATGCCGTCTGCACCTGCGTCGATCAAGGCTTGAGCTCCTTCGCGTGTGGCCACATTCCCACCCACGATGTCGATTGAGGTTTCACGCTTGAGCAGGCGCACCATGTCGAGAACCGCTCGGGAGTGTCCGTGCGCAGTGTCCACAATCAGCAGGTCAACACCAGCTTCGACAAGTGCCTTTGCTCGCTTCTCGGAGTCTTCGCCGACCCCCACCGCGGCACCTACCACAAGGCGACCATCTGCGTCCTTGGTCGCTAGCGGGTATTTGTCAGCCTTAACAAAGTCTTTGACGGTGAAGAGACCTTTGAGTCGACCATCCGCATCAATTAGTGGCAACTTCTCGACCTTATTGCGGGCAAGGAGCGAAAGAGCCACGTCGGGCGCAACGCCCACCGGTGCGGTGATGAGTGGCATTGGAGTCATCGCTAGTCGAACAGGCTTGGACATGTCATCTTCAAAGCGCATGTCGCGATTGGTCACGATGCCCACAAGTTTGCCGTCAGCATCAATAACGGGCACACCGGAGATGCGATAGTGGCCGCACAGCGAGTCGACATGGGCAAGGGTGTCGTCTGGCCCGCACGTTATCGGATTTGTCACCATGCCGGCTTCGGAGCGCTTGACGAGATCAACCTGATCAGCCTGCGCTTCGACGGGAAGATTGCGATGCAGAATCCCCACACCCCCGTGCCGGGCTAGCGCGATCGCCATTCGGGCTTCTGTCACCGTGTCCATGGCGCTGGAGAGCAATGGGATGCGCAGCCGGATATTGCGAGTCAATTGCGTCGACGTATCGACTTCGCTAGGTACGACATCAGACTCGCCGGGAAGCAACAGCACATCGTCGTAAGTCAGGCCGAGGTAGCCAAAGAGGTCGGGCACTGCGTCACGCGAATCCATGGGGCTCCTCAGGTCAGGTCCTGAGTTTACCTGTGTGTCAGCCGACCACAGCACGCACAAGGCGAGTGACCGCAGAGGAGAGGTCTCCTACCCAATGGTCCTGGGCCGCATGGGGGTCCCAACCAGGACCACCTACCAGCACGAGCGGGGGTCGGCGGCTGTCTGGAATGGCCTCGAGGAGATCAAGGTGGCCGGTCTCGTCGGTTTGTGACCACACGAAAACCGCAGCAGGTCCAGTGCGCTTGACTGCAGATGTCAAAGAATGAACCGGAAGACGAGAGCCAAGTTGAACTGACACCACGCTCCGCTCAGCGAGCGCCGCGGCAAGTGCCCACAACGGAAGCGTGTGCGGCTCATCCGGAGCGGCAGCAAGCAGAACAACCCGCTCGGTCCTTTCACCACGGACAAGTTCGTGTGCGTACGTTCCAAAGGCTTGCTTCACTGACTCGGAGACGAGATGCTCCGTCTCGATAGTGCCGCCAGTGTCGTTCCAGCGTTGACCCAAACCAGTCAGTACCGGTACCAAAATCTCATCCCACGTCCACACTGCTCCGCGCTCGCGCAAGGACTCGGTAATCAAGTCCACGCAGGCTCGACCGTCGAGGCACATTGCGGCACGCGCCAGACCTCGTGCGCTCGGAATCGCACCTGCTACCGAGATGACTGCTCCGCCACCGGGCCGGGAGGGCGCCTCGGGGCGGGCGATCGGCGCCACTACAGCAAGCCCAGCCCCGGAAAGCACTGCTCGAGCGGCGTCCGCGGTAGAGACACCCGCTCGGATCAAAGCTTGCATACGTTCGAGGGCCTGCAGGTCATCTGGGGAGTAGCGCCGATGGGCACCGGCACTGTGCTCCGAGGGACCCACGCCATAACGACGATCCCACGTGCGCAAGGTGGCAGGGGATACTCCGAGTCGGCGAGCCACTGCCGCAACCGTGATCGCGGGCGCCTGAGCCGATTCCATGCCTTGATTGTGGGGCAGTTGGGCCATCCTCGCATTCTGAGGGCGCGGCGAGGATGTGGCACAAATCGCACAGAAACCACTTGACTCGGTTTTGACGCGGTTCTAAAGTGGACCTACAACCTGAGGAGGTCGCAATGGCTGATGTGTCCCGGCTACCTGGACCGAACGCCGACATCTGGAATTGGCAGCTCGAAGGCGCCTGTCGCGGCGAGGATCCCGGTCTGTTCTTCCACCCCGAAGGCGAGCGTGGGCCCCTGCGCATGGAGCGAGAAGAGGCTGCCAAGGCCATCTGTGCTCGCTGCCCAGTGGTCACCCAATGCGCCACCCATGCGGTGGCTGTTCGCGAGCCCTACGGCGTCTGGGGCGGACTCACCGAGGAAGACCGCGAGGCGATGTACCGCCGCAGGCTCGCACCGGTCAGTGAGCTCATAGCCTGAAAGCAGAAAAAGGAGAGGGCCCGGGATTTCCCGGGCCCTCTCTTTTTAGTCAGTCCTTAGTGGCTGTGCCCGTGGTGCCCATGACCGCCACCGGCAGGCTCAGGCGCGTTTTCCTTCTTCTCCACGACGAGCACCTCCGTGGTCAGCAACATTCCCGCAATCGAAGCAGCGTTGGCAAGCGCCGAACGCGTGACCTTCACCGGGTCGATGACACCAGCAGCAAGCAGATCACCGTATTCCTCGGTAGCTGCGTTATAGCCGCTACCGATCGGAAGCTCTTCGACCCTGTTGACCACGACGTAGCCCTGCACGCCAGCGTTTTCAGCAATCCAGCGCAATGGCTCAACTGCCGCACGCCGCACGATGAGTGCACCCGTCGCTTCATCGCCCGTCAGGCCCAGGCCCTCGTCGACGACTCTGGCCGCATGCACAAGTGCCGAACCGCCACCGGATACGAAACCCTCTTCGATCGCCGCACGCGTCGCAGACACAGCGTCCTCGATGCGGTGCTTCTTCTCCTTGAGCTCAACTTCGGTATGCGCGCCAACCTTGATGACGACAACACCTCCAGCCAACTTGGCGAGGCGCTCCTGCAACTTCTCACGATCCCAATCGGAATCGGAATTCTCGATCTCGCGACGAATCTGCCCGATGCGATCAGCAACCGCAGTCTGATCACCATGGCCGTCAATGATCGTCGTGTTGTCCTTGGATACGACGATGCGACGAGCCGAGCCGAGAACCTCAAGGCCAACCTGGTCGAGCTTGAGGCCGACATCCGTGGTCACGACAGTCGCGCCAGTCAGAACGGCAATGTCCTCCAGAATCGCCTTACGACGATCACCGAAAGCGGGGGCCTTCACTGCGCATGACGTGAATGTTCCACGAATGCGGTTGACGACCAAAGTAGACAACGCCTCGCCGTCCACGTCCTCAGCGATGATCAGCAACGGCTTGCTCGCCTGTACGACCTTCTCCAACAGCGGCAGAATCTCGCTGACGCTAGAAATCTTGCCCTGTACGAGCAAGATGCGGCCTTCTTCGAGCACAGACTCCATACGCTCCGCATCGGAGACGAAGTACGGCGAAATGAAGCCCTTGTCGAATTGCATGCCTTCGGTGAATTCAAGTTCGAGGCCGGTAGTGCTCGACTCCTCGACGGAGATAACGCCGTCCTTGCCGACCCGGTCGAAAGCGTCTGCGATTAGAGCGCCAATGTCCGAATCCTGGCAAGAGATGGTCGCGACCTGGGCGATCTCTTCCTTGCTGCCCACCTCGCGAGCCATTTCGTGGAGTCGGGCAGAGATCGCCTTGACTGCAGCGTCCATGCCGCGCTTGAGTTCGATCGGGCCGGCACCAGCGACGACCTGACGAAGTCCTTCACGCACCATTGCCTGAGCGAGCACCGTGGCGGTGGTGGTGCCGTCGCCTGCGATGTCGTTTGTCTTCGTGGCAACTTCTTTGACGAGCTGCGCACCGAGGTTCTCGTAGGGATCCTCAAGTTCGATCTCACGCGCGATGGTCACACCATCGTTGGTGATGGTGGGTGCACCCCACTTCTTGTCGATGACGACATTGCGTCCCTTTGGACCGAGCGTCACCTTCACAGTGTCGGCAAGGGCGTTAACCCCACGCTCCAGGCCACGGCGGGCGGCTTCGTCAAACTCAAGAATCTTGGCCATGGTGCTCACTTTCACAATTAGGGGTGACCCTGCGCCGGGCGCTCACATGGAACGCCCGGCACAAAGTCGTTGGGGTCTTACTTCTCGACGACTGCGAGGATGTCGCGCGCCGACAGGATGAGGTACTCCTGACCGTCGTACTTAACCTCTGTGCCGCCGTACTTCGAGTAAATAACGACGTCGCCCGCCTTGATGTCGAGCGGAATGCGCTTGGCGCCGCTCTCATCGAAACGGCCCGGGCCAACTGCTAGGACCTTGCCCTCCTGGGGCTTCTCCTTGGCAGTGTCCGGGATAACCAGGCCAGAGGCCGTGGTCTGCTCGGCTTCGAGGGTCTGGACGAGGATGCGATCCTCAAGGGGCTTGATGGAGACCGACACGAGCTGTCCTCCACGATCGATGGGTTCTTTCGGTGCGGCGAACCACACCAACTAGCAGTCCCGGGCTGGGAGTGCCAGATCTGAGATTAAAGGGTCGTTAGCACTCCGTCAAACCGAGTGCCAGAAAAGACCGTCCACGGACTACGGTTTCCTCATGGAGCCCGCTGATATCGACTGGGTGGCGGGTCCGGGCAGGGCCATCCGGCGGGCGGCTCAAACAGACCTACCGGTCCTCGGCCCGCTGGCCACGGTCACCCGTCTTCGGGCGGCCTATCCTGACGCGGCCCCGGCACAGATTTCAGCCGCATGTGCTGTTGCAGAAGCGTGTATCTCCCACGCAGACAAACTCGGCGCCCCCGCCCAGACGCTGGTCCTGACCGACACCCTGGCGCAGCAAGCGACGAACCCGTTGGTGTCGGCATATCGGACCCAACGCCTGATCGCGGCTGGAGTCAAGGCGATGATTGATGCGACGAGTGGTGCCGGCCTGGACTCACTCGCATTTCACGCCGGTGGACTGGACGTGACAGCGATCGAAATGGATGCGGTTGCCTTCGCATGTGCCCGCGCAAACTTGCCCGAATCCGTTGAAGTTCTTCACGGTGATGCATGCGCGATCGTGCCCGAACTGCTTTCCACGAGAGCGGGAACTGCACTGTTCGTCGACCCAGCACGTCGTGATTCCACCGGCCCACGACGCAGCGACGGCAGCCGCGCGTACGCAGAGCGCGACCCGGAACGCTGGTCACCTCCATGGTCTTGGGTGTGCGATATGGCTGGGCTCACACCCACAGTGGCCAAGGTGGCTCCGGGCATTCCACTGTCTCTTGTTCCCGTCGGCGCCACAGTCGAGTGGATCAGCATCGGAAGTGAGGTTGTCGAAGCCTGCGTATGGTTTGCCCCGATCAATGACTCCGCCTCACGTCGTGCCACTGTCATCAGTCGCGCGGGCGTGATTGAGTCAATCGATAATTCCTTGGATGCCACGCCTGCAGGAATATCCAGCATCGGCGAACTGCTACTCGAACCACACGAAGCGGTAAAGCGAGCTGGCCTCGTCGACCATCTTGCGGCTCAATGCGGTGCGACTCGAATCACGCCGGCAAGCACGTGGCTCACTGGGCCGCCTTCTGAGAGCAGCCTTGTGCGAGCGTGGCGGGTGCAAAAGGTCGTACCCGTGAGCGAACTCCGCGATGCACTTCGCGCATTTGAGCGAGTGAGTTACAAAACGTCCGACATTGATCGCAGTGCTGAAAGTATTGCTCGCGCCATCGGGCATCGAGCGAAGAGTGATGCTCACGGTGAGGCTTGGGTCGTCATGATGCGCGATGCGACTTTCGCGGCCATCGTGCAGCCTGCCTAACGTGCCCATTTCCCTTCGGTGACGCCAACCTCGGGCAAACACAGACGATCAGGTGGGACGGATAGACAACCCAAAGTCGCTAGCTGGTCTGCCGCGCGCCACTAATGCGGCACCCATAGACGCCACCATGGCACCGTTGTCGGTGCATAGGCGAGCCGGTGGAACTCGCAATTGGATGCCGGCTGCCGCACAACGTTCTTGAGCCATCACCCGAAGACGAGAGTTAGCTGCGACACCGCCGCCCAAGATGAGGTGCGAGATGTTCTCCTCTCGACATGCCGCCACGGCCTTCGCAGTGAGCACATCAACAACAGCCTCTTGGAATGACGCCGCCACGTTCGCCACAGGCACCGGCTCGCCGCTCGCCTCGCGCGCCTTAATCCATCTGGCTACCGCGGTCTTCAGCCCCGAAAAGGAGACATCGAAACGATGGTCTGCCTGATCTCGTGTGGCGGTGAGCCCTCGCGGAAAGTCCACGTATGTCGCGTCACCTTCGCGGGCCACGCGGTCAATCCATGGTCCACCGGGAAAGGGCAGCCCCAATACGCGCGCAACCTTGTCAAAGGCCTCGCCAGCCGCATCATCGATCGTCGCTCCTAGTGTCACGACTTCCGCCGTGATGTCATCCACCCGCAGGATGGACGAGTGTCCGCCCGACACCAGCATGGCAATTGCGGGCTCGGGTAGTTCACCGTGCACGAGTCGATCTACTGCAACATGCGACGACAAGTGGCTCACGCCATACAACGGCTTGCCGAGGGTCAAGGCAAGCGCCTTAGCCGATGCAACACCTACGAGCAAGGCACCCGCGAGGCCGGGAAACGCCGTGACTGCTACCGCATCAACATCGCGAAGAGTGACACCAGCCTTCGCACATGCTCGCTCCAACGTCGGGATTATTGCCTCGAGATGGGCGCGACTGGCGATCTCTGGGACTACTCCTCCGAAACGGACGTGCTCGTCCACACTCGAAGCGACTTCATCCGCGAGCAACGTCGTGCCGCGTACGAGTCCCACACCAGTCTCGTCGCAAGATGTCTCAATACCTAGAACAAGAGGCTCACTCATTGCGCATCTCGCTGCATAAGAACTGCGTCTTGCCCAGCGCCGTAGTAGTCACGTCGACGTCCGTTGATCGCAAATCCAAAGGACGCATAGAGCGAAATAGCAGCCGTGTTGTCTGCACGGACTTCCAAAAGCATGCGACTACAACCACGCGCGACTGATTCACCTATCAAAGTTTCAAGAAGCGCGCGCCCTGTGCCATGTCTTTGCTGCCACGGCGCGACGGCAATCGTCTGCACTTCAGCTTCGGGTGGATAGATCGTGATACCGGCATAGCCGACTATTTGTCCTGCCTCTTCTGCGACGACATAGTGTCGGGTGTCGGGCGCACCTGCCAACTCCGACCAGAACGTGCCGGCACTCCATGCCGTGGTCGAAAAGAGCTGCGGCTCAAGTGCACTCACCGCATCGATATCCCACCAGCGCATGAGCCGCACGTTAGGTCGAGATGCAGTAGCGGAGACAACACTGACGGGTGGGACGGCATCGGGACGTCTCAGGTACAAGGCTTCAGCGGCGAGGAGCGTTCGGCCTCGGATGAAGTCGGCGGTGCTAGCGCCATCTCCCCCGGCGGGTTGCTCGACGTTTACGGCTCCGGAGGGTGCTGTTTCGTCTCCCCTAGCCATCGCCTCAACAGCAATCTGCGCGATCCAATGTGCATCTGGGATCGCGGGCGAACTCGGTGTGCCCACTACTGCACCAAAATTCGGGAGATTCTCCTCGCGCGCAACTTCGGGACCCGCAATGCGAGTCCCACTGGTGTCGTACGAAGCCCAGTAGAACTCATGTCGGCGAGCACCGGTCACAACCGTGATTGACTCTGCTCTAGACGCCTGATGTGCGCGAGCAATCGCATCCAGCGAGCAGATTCCGACTACCGGGATCCCAAGGGCGTAGCCCATGGTATTTGCTGTTGCCAGGCCCACCCGCAATCCGGTGAAGGGGCCCGGGCCTACTCCACACGCTATATGTGTGAGCTCGGACATCTTGACGTCCGCTTCCGCGAGCACATCACGCACTAGGACTGCGAGCACCTCGGCATGTTGGCTCGAATCAGTCACCTGACGAGACGCAAGAACTCGGTCACCGTCGTGAACAGCCACAGTCGATGCAGGTGTCGCGGTATCCAGCGCTATAAGTCTCATCATGACCAACCGCGCAACGCATCAATCACAGCAGCCCAACGATCAAGTGAGCCAGAAAGAGTCAATTGTCGAACATCACCATCGTCTTCAGGTCTAATGCGAACGTACAACGGCTCCTCAGATAATCCCTCTGCTCGACCCTCGCCCCACTCCACCACCGTGACTGTGGTGTCGAGATCTGCATCGAGATCGAGGTCGTCGAATTCGACATGGGAGCCAAGGCGGTAAGCGTCCACATGCACGAGAGACGTGCGAACTCCTTGATGCACATGAGAGATCACGTACGTCGGACTGGTGATGGGATCGGTGACACCCAAACCGAGTGCCAGACCTTTCGTCAGAGTGGTTTTACCGGCTCCGAGAGGACCATCAAGAATGACTACATCGCCCGCCTGGAGAAGGCTGCCCAACGATTCGCCGAAGCGCATCATCGCTGTGGCATCAGTCAGGATGAAAGTCGTCATGCCCCGCGGGCCCGCTCTAGTAACGCCAACAGGTGCGCATCGACTTCTTCATGTCTCTCGAGCGTCAGCATGTGCCCTGCAGATTGCAGAACCACGAATTCTGCCCCCGGCAATCTTCGAACAATTTCGTGACTATGTGACTCGGGGATCAACAGATCCGAATCCCCCACCATCACTAGCGTCTCGACTCTTTCCAGTGCTGAGAGAGCTTCGATCTTGTCGTGACGTTCGAGCGCGGGAAGAAAACTAGCGATGACCTCCACGGGCGTCGAATCAATCATTTCTGCCACAAAAGCAGTCAGGCCAGAGTCCACCCGAGGGTTTCCAAAAGAGAAAAGTCGCGTCAAAATCAAGCCTAGGTCGCTTCCACTACGACGACCACTCTCCACCAAGGCAGGACGCTTGGCTAACGCCCCGGCGAACGTCGGAGCCCACCGATGAAGCAACTTGCCGATCGGCGTCGGCAAGCCGAAGGAGATGTCGGAGATCCCTCCCGCAGTCGTCGCGAGGAGAGCAACGCCGGTCACGCGCGTGCCGAATAGCTCGGGATACCGCGCGGCGAGCGCCATGATCGTCATCCCACCCATCGAATGCCCGACCAGCACTATGTGACCCGTCGGAGCGAGGTTGTCCATTACACAACGCAGATCCTCGCCAAGTTCGTCGATGGACGGTGGCGCGACCGATCGCTGCGATCGACCATGACTGCGTTGATCCCAGAAAACGAGCCGGGCGTGAGGTCGAAGCGCAAGACGCTGAAAGTGCCATGAGTGCAAATTCAACGCGTAGCCATGACAGAAGATCACCGTCAGGTCAGAGGGTTGCTCAGGTTCATCAACCTCTGCGTGGATGTAGACGTTGTCGTCAGCGATGACACCAACCTCTTCGCCGGTCAGCGTGCCGTACGGCGAAGACAGCAGGTCGAACCTACGACCGACGAGGCGCCGTTCGGTGAATACTCCTACGGCGGCACCAGCGGCAACTGACCCCACTGCACCAAGCCCCAACAAGGCCAGTCGCGCAGCGACCGGAATCTGGCGTCCCATAACGGCTCGTTACACCTTGTACCGGCGGCGTACACGCGGTCCAATACGCGTGACGATCTCGTAGGCGATGGTGTCTGCCCACATCGCCCAATCGGCAGCCGTTGGTTCACCGTCATCTCCAGAGCCGAAAATGACCACCTCATCACCGGAAGCCACGTCGCCATCCGTCACATCAACCACGAACTGATCCATCGCAATGCGCCCGACCACTGTGAATCTTTGCCCAGAGATCTGCACCTCGGCTCCGACGCTCGATCGCGGGATGCCATCGGCGTAGCCCAGCGGAATCAGTGCCAATGTCGAGGGCCGGTCGGCGCGCCATGTCAGTCCGTACGACACACCGTGCCCTGCCGGGATCTGCTTGAGTTGAGCAACTTGAGTGCGTAAGGACATCACCGGCGTTATGCCGAGATCGTCCGGCGAGCCGAGATCGTGACCGGGCGAAATACCGTAGGCACCAATGCCGATACGGACCAGATCAAACCGGGCCTCCGGGCGCATAAGCGCTCCGGCGGTATTTGCGAGGTGCGTGATCGTTGGCTCAAGTCCCATCTCACGCGCAATGCCCAGAGCTTTATTGAATAAAGCAATCTGATCGGCACTTTCTGATCGATGCGGTTCGTCCGAAACTGCGAAATGGGACCAGATTCCTCGCACAGTGAGGACGCCAGCAACTTCAGCATCGCGGGCAGCCCGCACAAGAGCGGGCCAGTCCGAGATGGGGCAGCCGCCACGCCCAAGACCGGTATCAATCTTCAGGTGAACGAACGGCTTTCGACCAGCCCCAGCAATCACCACGTCACCTAGATCATCGATGGACGACACGCTCACATCGACGTCAGCCGCAATACATGCCTGCAGGTGCGGATCATCGGGCGCATAAAGCCATGCGAGCATCGGGCCCACATCGCCAGCGGCACGTAGCGCGAGCGCCTCGGTCGGGAAAGCGACGCCGAGCCACTCGATGCCTACTTCGCGGGCGGCTGCAGCAATCTCGACGGCCCCGTGGCCATAGGCATCTGCTTTGACAACCGCCATCACAGTTGCAGGTGCCACAGCGGACATGATGTGCGCGAGGTTGGCTTGCAACGCGTCGATGTCGATGACGGCTTCCGCCGGACCGTGAGGTTGGGTCACAGCACCTATTCCATCACTCGGCGCAGTAAAGCGATGGCATCCGGTAGCGCATCGACGACATCCATGGCCGTCACCGGGCGACCATCTGCGGCCGCGAGGGCTCCTGCAGCGCCATGCGCGCCTACCGCAGCCGCGACGATGCGCGCCGCTTCGCTGCTATCAGTGATCTCACCACGGACCTGAGCGGCCGCCAGCATGGAGCCAGCTATTCCAGCAAGGATGTCACCGGTGCCCGCGGTTCCGAGCTCGGCGCCACCGAAGCTGTCAACAAAGGTGGTGCCATCAGGTGCAGCGATAATCGTGCCTGGCCCCTTCAGTACGACGATTGCACCCAATTCGCGCGCTGCTACCTGCGCCGCTCCTAGCCGACCCAACGAGAGTGCATCGCCAAAACCCAAGGCTCGAAACTCGCCGACATGAGGGGTCAAAACTGAGACATCTCCTCGGCGACCACGTTCAATAAGCGCATCGCGCACGTCCGCGTAGCCGGAGATAACTCGCAACGCATCTGCATCAAAGACGATCGACGCCTCCATCGCGAGCATTTCGCGAACCCGTAGGACTGACTCCTCGTCGTTGCCCAAACCCGGGCCAATTACCCAGGCCTCGAATTCACAATCTGCAGGAGGCGCATCACTAGACGTAACATCCCAGAATTGCTGGACGACAGCAGCGGCTACCCCATCACCACGATCAGCAAAATGCACCTTGCCTACACCTCCCTGCCGAGCGCCACCCACACACAACATGGCCGCCCCCCGGTAACGCCCACTACCCGCCACGATGCCGACGATGCCGCGCGAATACTTGTAGTCAACACCCTGCGGTTCAGGGAGCGCAGACGCAACGTCTAGGCCATCTAGTAATGCGACGCCATAAGCAGGCAGGTAATCGTCTAGGCCAATATCAACTTCAACTACGGCGCCGGCCGCTTCGCGTCCCGGCGAGATAACTAGGCCCTGCTTGAGGCAGCCGAAGGTCACAGTCACATCGGCGTAAATGCATGCATCAGGGTCAGCGATCAGCCCCGTGTCGGAGTCGACTCCACTTGGAACATCGACTGCAACTAAAAGCGATCCAGAGTCACGGGCCGCACGTGCGAGAGCAATTGCTGGGCCGCGTAAGGGCCCACTTCCACCGATGCCAACGATGCCGTCCATTACCAAGGCCGCACGCGCGATAGCCGAAAGAGCCTCACTGTCGTCTGGACCGGTGACCGTGCGAGCGCGACCGCCCGCCATCCGCAGGGCGACAACTGCTCCATCATGTGAGTGATCCGAGAGGAGCAACGCGGTGACTTGCGCTCCACGACGTGCCAGAAACGCCCCTGCATAGAGCGCATCCGCCCCATTGTTGCCGCTGCCCACCAACAGGACAATTCGTGCTCCGGCGACACCGTGTTCGACATCGGTGAGGAGGGCCGCGCATGTGCGCGCAAGACCGAAAGATGCGCGCTGCATCAAGGTGCCTTCGGGCAGTTCTTGCATAAGTGCCGATTCAGCTTCTCGCACTGAGGCCACGTCGTAAGCAGCTCTCATGGGCGTGACTCTGCAATTACCTGAGCGATGGCAATCGGACCATCGTGACTCAATGACATGTGCCAGGTGGTGATGCCTCGCTCTTCGGCTGCAGCGGCCACTGTCCCAGTCATTCGTAGGGACGGTTCGCCGCGTTCGCTCTGGCGCACCTCACAGTGATGCCACTCAAGAGCGTTGGGAACTCCGAGCGCCTTTGCTACTGCCTCTTTGGCGGCAAATCGCGCCGCGAGCGACTCGATTGAGCGCTCAAGCCCACCGGGAGTGACCCGTTCTTCTACGGTGAAGAGTCGCTCCAAGAGACGCGGGGTGCGATCAGCAGCCGCGCGAAAGCGATCTATGTCGACCACATCAACGCCCACACCGATAATCACGGTCACTCCACAGTGACGGACTTGGCAAGGTTGCGCGGCTGGTCGACGTCGTGACCCTTGGCCGTCGCCATCGCACACGCGAAGACCTGCAATGGCACCGTCGACACCAGCGGCTGCATCAGCGTCGGAACCACGGGAACACGAATGATGTGATCTGCGTAGGGCACAACTGTTTCGTCGCCTTCTTCGGCGATGACAATGGTGCGAGCTCCACGGGCCCGAACTTCTTGCATATTGGAGATGATCTTGTCGTGCAATGTTGCGCGACCGCGCGGCGAAGGCACGACAACGACAACGGGGACACCCTCTTCAATCAATGCGATGGGGCCATGCTTGAGTTCGCCAGCAGCAAAGCCCTCAGCATGCATGTACGCGAGTTCTTTGAGTTTGAGTGCGCCTTCGAGTGCCACGGGATAACCCACATGTCGACCAATAAAGAGCACCGACGGAACAGCTGCGAGTTCGCGAGCGAGTTCGGTCACGGGCTCGACAGTGTCCAAAACGCGGTCAACCGCCTGCGGCATGTCCTGTAGGTCACGCATCACGGAGGCAATCTCGTCACCGAACATATTGCCACGCACCTGCGCGAGATAGAGCCCCACGAGGTAGGCCGCGATGATCTGGGTCAGGAACGCCTTGGTAGATGCGACTGCGATCTCGGGCCCGGCATAGGTGTAGAGCACCGCATCGGACTCGCGCGGAATCGTTGAGCCGACTGTATTGCAGATTGCGAGTGCTTTCGACCCCTGCTCGCGCGCGTAACGAAGGGCCATCAGCGTGTCCATAGTCTCGCCAGACTGTGAGATGGCAATGGTGAGTGTGCGATCGTCGACGATGGGATCGCGATAACGAAACTCAGACGCGAGTTCGACATCGACCGGGATGCGAGTCCAGTGCTCGATGGCGTATTTCGCCACGAGGCCCGCGTGATATGCCGTGCCACACGCAATCACGACGATCTTGTCGATCTCACGGAGGTCAGAATCGCTCAGACGCATCTCGTCGAGCTGTAATCGGCCATCAGTCCCAACCCGGCCGCGAAGTGCATCGGCGACTGACTTCGGCTGCTCGTAGATCTCCTTCATCATGAAGGTGTCATGGCCACCTTTTTCGGCCGCCGCTGCATCCCACGTCACGGTGAAGGGCTTAGCCTCGACCGCGACACCGTCAAAGTCTGTGATGGTGACGCCTTCACGCGTGATTGAGACGACCTGATCCTGTCCAAGTTCTAAGGCCTCGCGGGTGTAAGCGACAAACGCCGACACATCGGAAGCGAGGAAGTTTTCGCCCTGACCAAGACCCACCACTAACGGAGAGTTACGACGCGCAGCAACCACCACATCAGTGTCATCGGCGACAACAGCGACGAGCGTAAAGGCTCCCTCGAGACGCTGGCACGTGTGACGCATAGCCTCAGCTAGGTCACCTCCCACCGCGGGCAGTGACCGAGCCAGGATGTGTGCGACGACCTCTGTATCGGTCTCGGACGAAAGGGTTACGCCCGCCGCCGTGAGTTCGGCGCGTAGTTCGGCGAAGTTCTCGATGATGCCGTTGTGGATGACAGCAACGCGGCCGTCCTCGCTGACATGCGGGTGCGCATTGGCGTCGGTCGGTCCCCCATGGGTAGCCCAGCGGGTGTGCCCAATCCCGATCGTGGAAGACGCCAGCGGATCCGTGCCCAGAAGACTCTCTAGGTTGGCGAGCTTGCCGGCCTTCTTGCGTACGTCAAGGTGATCACCACTGACCACTGCCACGCCTGCGGAGTCATAGCCGCGGTACTCCAGTTTGCGCAGCCCCTCCACCACGACCTCGAGGGCCTGCTTCTCACCTACATAACCCACGATGCCGCACATGACGCTCAGCCTACGGGGTAGCCGGTCTTAAGAACCGCCGGTCAGGATCACGGTGTCGGGTGAATATTGCGACTTGGGATCGAATGAGCCTGTGGGCCAGGGGAGGTAGGGACCCGTCGGATCGGTTCCATACGGCCGCACATAGGCCATCGTGATCGCCGCACTACTGCCTGCCTCTACGTCTGTGGCGGCGCGCCCCGGGAAGGGGATGTTCGAGGCGGCGTTGTAAGTCGTCACGGCCCGCGTGGTGCGATTAACCACGTTGATGACGTATTGGATCCAAGCTCCGCGCGGGATCCATGACACGGACTGCGGGAATACGCCCTTAACCTCGAGTGTGCCTCGGAATGCTGTGCCGGTAATCCCGTCCGCCATTGCGCAAGCGCCAGCGAGGGTGCAGGTGCCCAGACTCGCGAGAGCCGTGTTCGCGTACGCCGGATTGTAGAAACTCTTCATCACGAAGGCCTGAACAGTTGAGGCATCAAGATCGACACTATCGAGGTTGGGCAGAGCGATGCTCACCTCGCTAGAGAATTGGTGTGCGAATTGCAATGCAACGCCTGGCCCATAGCCAACATCAATCGGCTGCGGCGGATTCGCGGCAGCAACTGCCGCGTAAGCATCCGCAACAGCTTGGTTCCAAGCGGCGATCTGCTGTCCCTGCGTGCTGGCATCGACGGCGAGCATCTGGTCTCCCGTGAGGACAGTGAAGTTGGGGATCTCTCGGAAGGCAGGGTCATTCGCTGGACGGCTTAGCGCATTGTCACCGGTTAAGTCTGACGCGTAGCTCGCTACAAGCTCATCGAAGCTCGCCCGCCCCGGCAGGATTGCCTTTAAGATCTCGGCTTGGGCTGTCTGGACGGAAAGTTTGCCGAAGAACAACCAAGCCTGATTCAGTTGCGAGGCCCGGAACTGCACAGCCCACACAATTTGACGAGCCACCTGAGCCGGCATGCTGGTGGTCACGCGTGTTGCGGCGGCCGTCGCTCTGGACTTCGCAGCCGACAGGAACTTCGCCACGCGACTTGGAGCGCTGGCCGCTGCCGTGGCCGGTCGTGCGGCGGCGGATGCGGCCTTCGCGGCCTTGAACGCCGCGAATCCAGCCTTGAGGCCCGAGAACAACGGTCCCGCGACCGTAGAACCGATCGCAAGGGCAGCACACGCCCAGGTGGCACACGTCATGGCGGTGAAAATGTTGTAGATCGGAATCATCGACAAGCCCACGGCTGTAATCGTCATCAGGAACGATGCAACGGCCTCGCTATTGAAGATGGACATCCACAATGAGTGCTGCGCATTTTTGAACCAATTCATTGCGCTATTTGCGGCCCACCAAAACTCGTTATGGATGGGGCTTGGCTCCTGTAGGACTCCACCGAGCCACTGGCCGGAGGTCGAAATTGACACGCTTCCTGTCGTGTTAACTGCGATTGAGGTGGGGTTCAGCGCGAGGCTTGAGGAGACTGCTGGGATACCCCATGGCGTAGTCGTCGTTACAACGATGGTGTCGGCTCGCGTGAGGGTGTAGCCCAGCGATGCCGGGTCAATTTCCATTGCCACACGTCCACCTATGGGCGTGATGTCAGGCTTCAGGAAAGTCGTGCCGTTTCCATCAGTACTTAGGCAGACCCCGGAGTAAAAGCAGATCGCAATAACTTGAGAAACCCCTGCGTGCGTCAACTGCACCGACACCATCACATTGGCCATCGAGGTCTGAACCTCAGGAGCCATGCCCGTCCAGCGTGCGCCGGTCAACACACGAATCTTTTGACCTGCGGTCTCGCTGGTGAGCGCTGCCTCCGCCATTTGTGTCGTCTGCCACGGCGCCACATTCAATGCCTTACTCGCTATGCCATATCCATAATCCGAGTAGGACATCAAGCCGATGTCATTAGTGCCAACAGCAAGTCCGCCTGAGTCAACAGGCTCCGCCGAGTCAACGTTACGAAGAGCCCACACAATGCACTTTGTCGGACACGTCAGTCCTGTGCCAGCAACCGATTGCCGCCACTGTTCTTGTCCTCCGAATGGGGTTGCCGCTGCATCGATAGTGAGCCTTTCAGTTCCCCACAAATCGGCAGCTGCATAGAGCCGGTCATTCGGCGAGAACGAATCAGGACTAGCGAAGAGCGGCTTCGATCCCGGCTGTGAGACAGCGAGCGCTAGAGGCACATATGCGTCATCGTCGACTCCGAAAACCGGATCGATGGTGGCCCGCACAAATGCTGTTTCGCCGACTCGCGGATCGCGAACTCCCCAGTTCGACCAAGTGAGAACTCGCTCTGTTCCTTCTTTGCGCGTAGCGAAGTTTGTCGGTGCGTACTTTCCACCAGTGATATTCGCCGAGGCAATCGCCATTCGGATAACTGGGGCGCCAGCACCCTCTGCAGATGCCGGGTTGGCGGCGCTCGCCGCTCTCACCGCATTCGGGTTGCTCGGTGTGTACTCAGCCGTGATATCGGTCGTACGAGCGCCCACAAAAATCTGACTCGTCACTGTGATAGCTGTCCCACCGGCCTGCGTTACGACATTGAGGGAGCTCTTTGGAGTCAGCATGTCGATTGTCACGCCTGCCGCAGCCAAGCTCTCGGCTGGAATCGCCGAACGATCAACATTTGAGATCACGAGCGTGTCCGTCGTGGCGCCGGTTGCCAGATCGACCGTGACGTCATGGCGGGTGGGAGTGCAGTTTGTGATGACTCGACTGCTGCCCACGCCAGTGCGGCCGCACTCGAACGTGTAGGTCGCGTGGAAGGTGACCGTGCCAGTGCGGAACTGCGTTCCCATGGCACTCGGGAAAAGGACTGTGGTGGACACAGGGACAAGGTGGTCACGTAGAACCGTGTCATGGAGAGAATATCTCGGTGTCTGGGGCATCGGCGTCTCACTGACCTGCGCGCTTGCGGCCGCTGTTGCCGTCACAATGCCGCTATCACCAGCCGACGTGCGTGTTACAGCTGTGAAGAGAATCGCGGTGTCATTGGGAAGGCCGGCTATCGCACACGTTGTCAAAGATGTCACGCACTCGCCCACCGAGAGCCCACCAATGGTGGCGCTGACCCGATAACCCGAGATCGTCGTATCGCCGACAGTGGGAGGGGCGACCCAGGCGAGGTTAACGGTGCCTGACCCACCCGATATCGCCGTGAAACTGATTGGCGGACCTGCTCCGACAGCCACATCGGAGATTGTTGTGGTCCAGGGCACTCGGCCCGTCAACACCGTCTGCGTGAAGACGCGTCCGGTAGCGGCGGAGGTGTACGTGGCCCGCAAGGATCCACCGGAACCGGTGTCGCGCACATCTGTGGGGAAACGGCTTGTCACGCGGCAGTCAGTCGCGCATGCGATGACGGGGTTAAGCGTCTCGGAGTCTGGGCCCGGCGTCTGCCCCGTGGCCAGCGACACCGTGCCAAGTGAACCGGGGCCACCGACAACTAACGTCGCCAGAGCGGATTCACCAGGACGAGTGCCGGCAGAGTCCACGGTGAGATTCATTGTCACAGCACTCGGCTCGACCGGCACAGTCACCGGGTAAGTGGTTCGCTGGAAGCCGGACCGGTCGCCGCCAGCTACGACCGTGAGGTTTTGGTTGCCACTCGCGGATGGTGTCACGTGCAGAACAGCATTGCCAGAAGCGTCAGAAAGCACCGTGGCCGTTGACACAGTTGCGCCCGAAGAGTCCTCCACACGCACAGGAACGCCCAACACGAGCGGAGTGCTACTCGAGATAGGAAGATTGACATTGATAACCGCATCGCCACCGACGTAGGGCACGGGAGAAACTGCGACGGACGCAGTTACTGCAGGCGTAGGAGTAGCTTCAAAAGTCACCGGGAAGTTGCCGCTCATGGCGCTGCACTCGCGCCCCTCGGCGACCTGAACCGAAAATGTCTGTGACCCACTTGCTGTCGCCGCGATCGGGAACCTTCCGCCATTCGCCAATGACCCTGAGCCGAGCACTTTGCCAGAAGAATCAATGACCGTCGCCGTGCTCGCCAAACAGGGCCTATTCATTTGTAGGCCGTAGGGCCAATTGACTGCATCGAAGAGCGCAGACACAGTCGCAACACCCGGAGCCCCGGTCCCACTGGGATAAGCGAATGACGCCGAGAAATCATGCGCGGTGACGGCCCCGACATTAATCGTGCCGATGAAATTCGACATGACGTTGACAGCCCTGTTGTCCGGACTTCCCTCAAAGCCGACCTGAATGGGTACAGAACCGCGAAGCAATGGCACTCGGAATCGGACCTCATTGATGTTGAGGGGCAACTCTTCCCTGAGCACAGTGTCCTCGCCGTATCTGAGCGTGACCCACCCGGTCGGCTTTCGACTCAACCCATTGCCGTACTTCTCGTCAACACGCACAACAATCGCGTGATTTCCAGCCGAAGTAGACACCGCTTGGCCCGTAGAGATCGGCGTTACCCCGTCGAGTCGAGCAGTGATAATCGGAGTTGCCGGAAGGACGCTAGGATTCACCTCGAATTGAACGGAACTCGTGGCGGTCCTGCCGTTCTCATCCGAGGCAGTTACGACCGCAGTCCATCTGCCTGACGCGAGGCTGACAACTCTCGTCGCAAAACTAGTGTTGTTGCGGCCTGCCCAAGTCCGATTGACATTCGTCGAAATCCACTCGAAGCCAGCCTGGGTACCCGCGGTGCCGTTCCAACCTTGATAAAAGGTCACGCGGCCATCTTGCGCGTAAGAAAGGTTAGACGTGTCGTTTGATCCCGCTTTCGTGCCGTAGCCACCTGAAATCGTGCCTGCCACTAGCCCCGCTGGGAGGATCTGCCCCTGCGTGGGGCTCGTTATGGAGACAGTGGGCGGACTTGTATCGATGGTGAATTGGATAGGACGCGAATAGCCGGTCAATCCTCCGTCATTGCTCTGCGAAACCTGCATCACCCAGTGGCCCTCGGGTGCATAAATCTCCTTGGACCAACGCCCGTCCGCTGCCCATGCATTCACCGGGAAAGTGGCGTATGGCGCCTCTACGATTGTGGGCCAGTTTGCGATGTCGTCGCGCTGATACAGCCTGATGGTCAGATCACGCTGATCGCCCGTTCGAGTGGACCTCCCGCCGGCAACAATAATGTTCGTTGACGCGTAGGTATTCCATCCACCTGCTGGCTCCATGTCAATGAATGCATACGGGTAGGGAACCTCACCGTTCAGTACGAAGGTTCTAGAACCCGACACACGTTGAATCCCAGTGCCAGCCTCAGTTGTACACGCACCTGTGTTGCTGAGAGCAGTACATTTCGTGTAACCGACCGACAATCGCGCGGAAGCTGTGAACGTATACGACCCGTTGGGATAGTTACCGACGAAAGTGCAGGTCCAGTTGTTTCCGGTCACGACTGGCGAGCAGGTCTTCACGGCTGATGCCGCAAGTCTTTCCGGGTGTCCGGTGATCATCACGTCAGTGCCAAGGATGAGTGAAGGCGTCGTTGCCGATACCGGCACACTTCCCGAGACGGTGATCGTTTGTGTGCTGGATGAACTTCCGGTGCCCGGATCTCGCTCGCCCGTAACCGTGGCCAACTCGACGACCGGAGCCGGCAATACGACCGCGAAGGAACTCGTCGCCCTCCCAGCGCCTTGAATGGCCGTCACTCGATACGACCCGACGGGAAGGTTCGCTGGGACGGCTGTCGACCAGGTGCCGTCCTCGGCCAAGGGCAATGTGGCAATGAATGTCGATGAAGACAATGAGGTGCGATAGGACTGATCGGCGCTGAGAGCATCGAAGGACACAGTGACGGTACGCGGATCGAAGTCGTTATAGGTGCCGGTGCCCACCACCGTCAATGGCTGACCGAATGATGACGTCGACACACCAGTCGGATCATCGCCGCTAGTGATCTTTTGAATAGCGACGACTGGGGTCACCCAATTGGAGACGTACGCCATTGGGACCGACCGCGCAACATGGCCCAGTGGATCACTCATCTCCGCAACGATGGAGTAGTTGCCGTTAGGGAAGCGATCCGCGCCGAACAGCCAGTTTCTGATGACTACCTCGCGGCTGGCATCACACCAGTAACTGTTCCAGGCGACAATCGCAGATCGGTACGGACTCAGGGTTCCACTGCGATACAGGTTAAACGTGAGAGTGAATGGCACAGAGTTCGATTCAGCACACGCTCGAACCAAAATCTTTCCAGATTCACTTGAGCCCGAGATGGTAGGCACTACAGGCAGAGTGTGATCTACCCGAAATGAATAAGTCAATGAGTAGTAGTCCGTCGATCTGAACGTTCCCACGTTGCCAGCTGCGTCCGACTGTGTCGCAGTGGTTACTCGCCATGCGCCAGCCGGAACATCCGCGAGGTCCAACGACCACGTGCCGTCAGCATCCACTTGGGCCACTAAGTCACGAACACAATCAAGTGTGCAGCCCTGCCGCTCAATGTGAACGGTCACTACCATCGCATCGTCTGTGCCAGTGCTTGCGGTACCTGTAATGAATGCCGCCCAACGGCTCACATTGCTTAACGTGGGTGCTGGATTGTTGACAAACACCTCGGGTGAAGTGAAATCAAAGGGCACCGACATCGATTCGGTCACCGTGTCATTGCCCAATGCATCGAACTGAGTGGCTTCGATATCCCAGGTACCTTCAGACGGTGGCGCAACGCAGGCACGTCCTGCGGACACTCCCACCACCTGCGTGTACTCGTATGAGGCAGCCACCAGCGAAAGTCGGAACGAGATCGCGGTGAGGTCCGATGCAGCTGTTCCTGCGTTTACGCAGAAAGTGCGCACAGAGTGATCAGGGAGGGCGTCAACAGTCAGTTCAGGGCCGGTCGTGTCAATTATCACTCGGCGCGATACCGAAGCAGGGTGCACGGGGTCCGCACGTGTCACAACTAGGTCGTAGGTACCGTCTGTAATCGCTGGAGTCGTAACGTTGTAGGCCCCATCGGCAATGGATACATCGGACTCATAGGCGACCGCGCTCGAACCCACCCGCGTAACAGCGACGCGCACCTGCGGATCTCGCCAATAGTCTCGCGAGGTTGCGCCAGAAACTACCAACACTCCAGACGCAACAGTTGCTAGAGGTGTCACCAATGTTAATTCGGGTGCAGCAATATCGACGAGAACGAGAGCCGCGCGCGTCGTGATGTTGCCCGCGACGTCCACGCGACGTGCCGTGACATACCAATAACCATCCGCCAAAGTCATGGACTGTGAGTAGGCGCCATCCACCGGATCGACCTGGACAGTCTGAGTTGTCGCGTCATTTGCGCAGGGTGACGCGTCAACTGAGCATTGTGTAGCGGTGATATCGACCCAGCCGTCTTCACCCGAAGCAGATCCAGTGATCTGTAATCCGGCGAACGTCGCGCCCGTGCCATCTAGGACCATCGTGAGGTTGGGAGCAATTGAGTCGACAGTTACCGTGGTTGTTCGAAGCGTCTCGTTTCCGGCATCGTCGATCTGGCGCAAGACAATGGTATGGATCCCATCCATGATCGCTGGCGATGGTGCACGAGTGAATGCGCCTGCAGTTGGCGCCGTCCACTCGTCACCATCGATCGAGACCGTGAGCGATTGATCACCTGTCGCCGTGCCGGCGAGGCCAGTGATGGTGAGCGGCCCTGGCATGAAACTTGCCACATTCGTACTTAACGCGGGAGCCTGCCGGTCGTAGGTAAAGGTTACTTGCGCGACGCCGACGTTGCCGGAGGCATCAGAACGGGTGACGACCAAAGTCCACTGTGCATCCGCAAGCGCACTGGGGAATGCACTGATCACTGTCGGGCCACTCACGAGCGCGTCAGCCACGTACTCCGGTTCGACCGAAGTGTCGGTGCCCAGGAAGTACGACATCTGTACCGATGCTGCATCCGAGATGACACTCGGGGTTTCTATCACCACGGCTGAAGTACGAATCGATGTTGAGACTGGAGCGGTTATCACCACTACAGGCGCGGTCCGATCAATCACGATCGTTAATGTTGCGGTGGTCGATCCGTCGGTTGCAGAGACTGTGTGATTGCCCAGTGCATACCCAGTCAACGGAACCGACCATTGGCCGTTGGAGTCCACCACTGCATCGATCGAAGTTGAGTCAAT
>CAINMH010000021.1 GCA_903850745.1 uncultured bacterium | reverse complement strand
TTGATCGATGATGGAGTCCTTGACTTTGTCAGAAGCAACGTAAGTGGGTGTCCCGAGACGCAAGTTGTATTGCGAGAGGAGATCGCCGGCTTGTTGAATAGAAAGCCCGCTGAGGCTTGGCACGCTGACCTTCTCCACGCTCGTATCACGATTGAGGATCAACGCGGTTGCTAAGACTCCAGCACCGAGAATGGCTGCCACCGCAACCACAATCGCAATGATGAATCCCACGCTTCGTCTGCCTCGACGCTGGGCGCGGGCGACTCCCGCACCAACGTACGTCTCGTCAACGGTGGGGATTGCCTGAGTGCTTTCGGCGAGTACGGGTGTGAACGCCTGTGTCATCGGCCCACCAGCCAACGCGCGATCAATGTCGGCCTTGAAGTCGCTGGCGGACTGGTACCGATCGTCGGCGTTCTTTGCCAATGCCTTTAGCACGACAGCATCGAGAGCCTGGGGCAATGTCGGATCCAAATGCGAAGGAGGAAGCGGTGGTTCACTGACATGCTGATAGGCGATCGCGACAGGAGAATCTCCGGTGAATGGTGGCTTCCCGGTGAGAAGTTCATAGAGAAGCACGCCCGTGGAGTACAGATCACTACGGGCATCAACTACTTCACCCCGTGCCTGCTCAGGCGAAAGGTATTGCGCAGTGCCCATTACCGTCAATGCCGAGGTCATGGTGGTGGAGTTGTCGTTGAGCGCTCGCGCGATACCAAAGTCCATGACCTTGACGTCACCGGAGCGCGTCAGCATCACATTTGCCGGCTTAATGTCACGATGGACGATGCCGTGTCGATGGGCGTAATCGAGTGCATCGAGTGTGCCACCGATGATTTCGAGTGAGCGTTCGGGCATCAGTCTGCGACCGCTGCTTATCAATTGACGCAGAGTCACGCCATCGATGTATTCCATGACGATGTACGGCGCAATCGAACCGTCATCGAGAGGGTCCTCGCCGGTGTCGTAGACAGCGACGATGTTGGGGTGGTTCAACGCGGCAGCGGATTGGGCCTCGCGGCGAAAACGAGCCTGGAAGGATGGGTCGCGCGCGAGATCCGAACGTAACTCCTTAACGGCGACGCGACGGCCGAGACGGATGTCGCGTCCCTCCCAGACATCAGCCATGCCGCCACGACCGATCACCTCGATGAGCTCGTAGCGCCCACCGAGAATGCGGGGCTGAACCGGGCCCTCAGTCAAGATTCCTCCTATTTGCGCCCAATTGTCTCAGGCGATACCGAGGAGACGCAGCATCTGGTCCCCGCGTTCCGTCACTGTTGCAGGATCGCCTCTAGCACGCTCCGGGCGACGGGTCCAGCGATCGCATTTCCACTGACCTCCACCTCGCCGGGACTCTGGATCATGACGGCCACTGCCACCGTCGGATTGTTTGCAGGGGCCATGGCGATCATCCAAGCAACCGGGGGACGGTCGGCACTCGTCTGGGCCGTGCCGGTCTTGGCACCGACACGCACGGGATTGCCATTGGCGTCTGTGATGCCCTGCAATGTTGTCGCGGTGCCTCGGTCGACGACGGCGACCATCATGTCCTGCAACTGGGTGGCATGCTCAGGCGTGAGCGCCCGGCCGAACTCAGTGGGCTCAAAGGTCTTCAGGATCGTCAAGTCAGGGCCGCGAATCTCTTGGACGAGGTATGGGTTCATCACGATGCCGCCATTGCCAACTCCTGCGGCAACCATCGCCATCTGGAGAGTCGTTGCTCGTACATCGAACTGCCCGATCGCGCTGTAGGCGGTGAGCGGTTCGTCCGGATTAGCGGGGAATTCTGAGGTGGAAGCCCGAAGGGGCACGTCGAATGCTTTATCAAATCCGAACCGCTCAGCTTGTGCGCGCAGGGCATCGGCTCCGAGTTCGTTCCCCATCCACGCAAAGGCTGTGTTGCATGACTGAGCGAGCGCTTCGATCAGGGTGACCATGCCCTTTGGCCCGCAGTCTGCGCCGGTCCAGTTGCGCAGTGTTTTAGTTGAACCAGGCAAGTCGTAGACAGCGGGTCCCGGCACTAAGGAACTCGGAGTAAACCGACCGGACTCCAACGCAGCCGCTGCGGTCACAACCTTGAATGTCGAACCAGGTGGGTTGGTGGTGACAAGCGGGCGATTGAGCATGGGTTCGCTCGGGTCATTAAGTAGGTCGTTGTAATAAATCCGCATAGCTTCGGTGTCGTGACTAGAGAGCCTGTTGGGGTCAAAGGACGGAGACTGGACCAGTGCAAGAATGCGCCCGGTTGCCGGCTCAATCGCCACGACAGCTCCGATCGTGCCCTTGATGCCCTGCCATGCGACCTTTTGCGCCGCGGGGTTCAAGGTGGTGGTGACGGCACCACCTTTGGGCTTGCGTCCTGAGATCAACTGATCGAGTCGATCGAAGAAGAACAGGTCCGACGAACCGGAGAGTACGTCGTTCTCGGTGCGCTCAAGGCCGGTAGCGCCGTACAGGATCGAATAGAACCCGGTCGCTGAGACGTACATTGGTCCTTCTGGATAGACACGTTCGTACTTCAGTTCACCACCCGTGTCAACGGACCGCGCGATGGGTTCGGAGTCCACCAGGATCGGACCGCGCTCGCGCACGTACTCCTCGAGAAGCACCCGCTTGTTATCAGTCTTGTTGCGGTAGTTGTCACCCTGAAAAACTTGTATAAACGAGATGTTTACGAGCAAAGCGATCATCAAAAAAATTAGTACGACACCAATCCGGCGGATGCTTCTACTCATCGCGGCGTCACTTTCCCCTCGTAATGGGGACGACTTGGGTGAGGGCATCAGGTTCTGAGTGCTGCACTGCAACAGGCTGTCGCGCACGATGGGACATCACCATTAGCAGGCCAACGATGATCCAGTTGGCGACCAGTGACGAACCGCCATAGGACAGAAATGGAGTGGTCAAGCCCGTTAGCGGAATCAACCGTGTAACTCCACCAATGATCACGAACACCTGAAGTGCCATGGTTATCGAAAGGCCAGCTGCGAGAAGTTGACCAAACGGATCGCGTACTGCGACAGCGGTACGAAGGCCACGTTCGATCAACACTCCGTAAAGTAAGACGATCGCGAAGAGACCGGTGAGTCCAAGTTCCTCACCTAGCGCTGACACGATGAAGTCGGTGTTTGCGAAAGGTACGAGTTGGGGGTAGCCATTGCCTAAGCCCGTGCCGAAGAGACCACCATTGGCAAAGCCGTAGAGTCCCTGAACAATCTGGTAACCCTGATCCTGGGCGAAGGAAAATGGATCGATCCAGATCTGCACTCGGACTCGCACATGTGAGAACGCGAAGTACGAGCCGAGGGCTCCGACGGCAAAGAGAACCGCACCAAGGCCAAGCCATACTCGTCGCTGTGTCGCAATGAAGAGCATGGTGACGAAGAGCCCGAAAAAGAGAAGCGATGTGCCAAGGTCTTTTTGGAAGATAAGAACTGCCAATGAGACTACCCATGCCACGAAGATCGGACCGAGATCCCGCGCGCGAGGTAGCCCAATTCCGAGAAATTTCGTTCGTACGACTGCGAGCGAGTCGCGCGTCATCACAAGATACCCAGCGAAAAAGATGGTCAGCAGGATTTTTGCTGCTTCACCCGGCTGGAATGAGAACGAGCCGACGCGGACCCACAATGTTGCTCCGTTGACCGTTGAACCGATCACGGGAAGGAGCGGAAGGATCAGCAGCAGAATGCCGAACAGACCGCACGTGTAGGTGTAACGCTGTAGACGCCGGTGATCGCGAACGACGAGGACGACTGCGAAGAACAGCATCGTTGCGATGGCGTACCAGGTTAATTGTGCATAAACATCGGGTGTAGGCGGTATTTGATTACGACGTTCTGCAGACTGTATGGCCGCGACATCTAGCCGATAAATCATGACAAGGCCGATGATGGTCAGCGTGGTCGCGACGGGCAATAAGAACGGATCGGCGTACGGAATTCGCCACCTCACGACAAGGTGTGCGATGACCGCTAGAGCACCGACAACTACTGCTGTGATCCAGAATCGACGCCCAAGTGGCTCACCTGTTGTCCAGCCCACCTGCAAAGTGCCAAGGACGCCGAGGCCCCACCCACATGCAATCAGAAACAATTCGAGCCAGCGCCGTGTTGGCTGGGTGAAGCGAACGGCCGGCCGAAAGCCTCGTTCGGTCATCGTCATAGCGGTGCCTGTGGACAGCCCGCTGGGGGCTTGCGCGACAGACAAGCTGTGGCGAGAGTGTCGAGTTCGTTTACGATGCGCTGAGCATCCTGGATATCAGATGCAGGGATGCCTTTGCCGACGAGCTCGGCATTGAAAGTTGGCAGATTGCTCACTGAAATCGCCGTGACCTCTTGGGTACGTTGAAGCGGCACACCAAGGAAACTGCCCTCAATACCCTGAAAAATAGTTACCTGACTATCAGAAACTCCGACGTACCACTGATTTTGCCACCATAGTCGGCCAATACCGAGCACTGCTAAGAGCACCAGAATCGTAACGGTGGCGCTGATAATCGTGTTTCGAATGATGCGCCGTGCCCGCAGTTGACGCAAAGTGAGCGATTGCGCACCAGGTAGCCAACCATTCAGTGCCCGCAACGCTGGTTGCTCCGATGTAGGCGCTCCCACTGCCGGAGGTGGCAGGTCTGGACGATTGGGATCTGGCTGTGCATCGTCAGGGAAACGCACCTGTGGGAGTTGAGCACGCACGCGTGGTTCACCAGCGGCACCTACGACAACTGGGGGCTGACTGGCCATGCGCTCTGCTGTCAACTCATCTGCGTCAATTACATGTGCGACTACGACCGTAACGTTGTCGGGTGCCCCACGTGAGAGAGCGAGCTCGACGAGGGCCGTGACCGCGGCGGTGGGTTCACGATCACCAACGATGAAGCGAATATCGTCATCGGTGACGACAGTCGTAAGTCCGTCACTACAGACCAGGTACCTATCGCCAGGCATCGCTGTGGCGACGTGATGGTCGACGGGCACTCCCTCGGTTCCATCAATTGCCCGCATGAGCAGTGAGCGCCGCGGATGCACAGCGGCCTCTTCGAGAGTGATTCGACCCGCATCGACGAGTGTTTGCACGTAGGTGTGATCAATGGTCAGTTGTACCAAGGCACCGTCTCGCAGTAGATACGCACGAGAATCTCCGACGTGTACGACAGCCATGTCTGGTGCATGCCACACGAGCGCGGTCACAGTGGTGCCCATGCCTGCAAGCTCGGGGGTGCCGGCAACAACAGCTGTTATTTGACGGCCAGCTTCATCGACTGCACCCACCAGCGTTGTTTCGTCGACGTCCTTGCGATCTAGAGCGGCCAGTGTGGCGACGACTGTGGCACTTGCCAGTTCACCAGCAGCATGACCGCCCATACCATCGGCAACAATCAATAAGTGTGGAGATGCATAACCGGAGTCTTCATTGCCGCGTCGGATCAGACCGACATCGGAACGTGCCGCGTAGCGCAGCGCGAACATGTCAGGCCTGAAGTTTCACGACGGTGCGACCGATGCGCACCGGGACGCCGGGGTTGAGTACGGCTGGACTTGTGATGCGACTGCGGTCAAGCCATGTGCCGTTTGTGGAGCCTAGGTCTTCAACCATCCAGACACCTTCGGATGGATAAATGCGCGCGTGACGACTAGATACGTAGTCATCGTCAGCGATGAGTGTGGAGTCAGGAGCTCGACCGATGGTGACTTGCTCGGTGCCGAGCAAGATCACGGTGCCAGCAAGTGGGCCCTCTTCCACGAGGAGGGCCGTGCCAACCGTGTTCTTGGACTTCTTGGGTTGTTTGGGCGCCTTGACTGGTTTGGGTTGACGTACGCGCTCTGGCTCAGGGCCAGACAGGTCAAGACGTGCTGGACGCGCCTCGCGGGGCGCACGTAGATCGCGGCGCAGTGCGAGCACAGTGAAGAGTACGAAGAGCCAAAGGCCCACAAGGAAGGCGAGGCGAAGCAGTGTGAGAGTGAGTTCGGACATTAGGCGGTCCGGTAGACGAATGTCGTCGAACCCACCTGCACCGTGCTGCCGTCGACGAGAGCAATTTGGCTAACCCGCTGTCCGTCCACGAGCGTGCCGTTTGTAGAGCCGAGATCACGAAGGACTGCAGGTGTGCCGAGCACAATCTCGCAGTGTGCGCGCGAGACGCCGGGATCTTCAACGCGAATGTCTGAGTCGGGCCCGCGGCCCAACCGGTTCACAGCGCGAACGAGAGCGTAGGCGCGACCCGCGGATTCGAGGTGGGGCTGACCAGGTCTCGGTTGCCCAACCGCATTGATTGCTGAGTGCGCTTCGCTGCGGACCCGGAAGATGCCGGTGGGGAGTTCATCGTCCTGCTCAAGAACAACTTCAACTGGGCCGAACAGGGTGTACGACTGTTCGGTTGCATATTCGGTGACAAGGCCGGCGAGTTCTTCTTGCAGGGCCTCGAGGTAGACAGCTAGTCGTGTGTAGTCGTGAGCGGACAACTCAGTGGTGAAGGCATTAGGCACCACAGTGCGATCCCGCGAGATGACCGCCGCACGGTCATCTACCTCTCGCTGGAGGGCCGCGGCGATCTCCACCGGTTGAACCTCGGACTTAAAGGCTCGAGCGAATGCACCATTGACCACGCGGTCAAGGCGCTCTTCGAATCTGTCGAGAAGTCCCACGTTGTGATGGTAGTCCGCGGACCTAGTCGGATGCCGCAGCGAGAAGCGCTGCTGTGACGTGTTCGTTGCCCAAAAGTGGGGTCGTCGTGAGGGAATCTGCCCCTTCGGCACCGCTGGCGTCGTCAATTACGCGATCTAGGAGGATTCCGGGCGCTAGGAAGGCGGTGACCACGTGAACACGCTCAGCGCCCGCCGCTCGGGCTGCCACGATAGCCGCTGAGGGGCGCTGGCCGGGCCCCGAGGCGAAAGCTGCTGCGTAGGTCGATATTCCCCTACTGCGTGCCCAACTGGCAGCACGATGGTCATCTGCTGAGAGGGCCGCGGGATCTGAAGATCCGGCTGTGACCAGGATGAGTGCGTCTCGAGTAGAGATCTGTGCCGGTGCGAGCGAGTCAAGCGCCGCGATAACTGTCTCGTCGGTAAGCCAGCCACTCCGAACGACCACATCGCTGCGATCTAGCGCGCTGACTTCGCGAGGGACGTCCACCTGGGCGTGGAACGCCTGCGCGATGAGCAGCGGAATCACCGGAATCGATGACCCAGAGTCGGGGATGAGGGCGAAAACTTCCCCGAGAGACGGGCCCTGATGATCAAGGAATGCAACTACCGCCTCTACCCCTAGCGCCCTGAGGATCGCAGCTTGTCCCACGACCGCTTCACCATGCCGGGGGTCGGGGCTGCCGTGCGCAAGTAGGACGACAGTCATCAACGGTCCTGAAGGACCCCGGCGCGCACGTGGCCGGCATTTGGTGAAATGCGGCCTAAGTCGCCGAGGGAATCACGCAGGCGCACCACTTCGCCGACGACAATGATTGCTGGATTGCGAACTTCGCTGGCAAGTGCCACCTCGGGCGCGGTGGCTAAGGTCGCGACAGTTGTGCGCTGCGCTGGCGTCCAGCCGGACTCGATGATGGCAACTGGCGTATGGGCGGGCCGACCTGCGGCCAGCAAGGAAGCTGTGAGTTCGGCGAGATGCGAGACACCCATGAGAAGCACGATTGTTGCGTCCGCAGGTGCAGCTTCGATGTTCGCTTGTGCATCATGCAGACCATCATGTGCCGACACCACTACGAATGACGTGGTGATTCCTCGGTGAGTGACCGGAATGCCCGCAGCCGCTGGCACCGAAATTGCGCTCGTTATGCCTGGAACGACCTCAACCGGGATGCCAGCGTCAATGCATGCCTTCGCTTCTTCGCCACCGCGACCTAGGACGAACGGGTCTCCGCCCTTCAAGCGCACAACGCGGCGACCTTCGAGTGCTTTTGCAACGATGATCTCGTTGATGCCGTCTTGCGTCGCAGCATGTGCACCTGGCTCCTTGCCGACATAAATGACTTCTACGCCAGGAGCGAGATGTGTGAGTGGAGCGTGTGGGGCAAGTCGGTCAACGACCACTGTGTCTGCAAGAGCCAGCACCGTACGCGCGCGCACAGTCAAGAGATCTGGATCTCCGGGGCCGGCACCGACTAGGTGCACTTGGCCAACACGATCCGTGCGCCGAGTGCGACGTAGCGCTAATGGCTGCTCAGCGAGTGCCTGAGTGATCACATTGAGTACAGCCTTAGCCCGCTTGGGATCTCGATCACCTCCGACGGCCACGATGACGCCGTCCTCGGCGCGATGTATCGATGGAGTATGTGCAGTTGCCATCTCTGCGTCCGCAGCATTGACACAAAAGATGCGGGACTTCTCCGCAGCGGTGCTCACGGCAACATCAACTTCGGGTATTCCAGTAGCGGTATGAACCAACCAAGCATCGCGGATATCGGAGGGCCCTGAGTATGGACGCTGGACCCAATCAATCACGTGCTCGCGGTCCCACTGCTGAATCTCGGAGGTAGCTTGTGGCGCAATCACGCGAACACGTGCGCCTGCTTCGAGCAGACCTGCTACGCGTCGAGTAGCAATAGCGCCTGCTCCGACAACAACGGTCTGCTTGCCGGCAATTTGGAGAAGCAGCGGGTACGTCATAGGTGCATCCCACATTCTGTCTTGGCACTATTGGCCCAACGTCCCGCGCGCACATCCGTGCCGTCGGTAACAGGTCGCGTGCATGGAGCGCAACCGATGGAGAGGTAACCCTCATCTTGCAGAGGATTGATCAGAATATTGTGCTCGCCAATGTAGGCGTCGACGTCCGCTTGCGTCCATGCAGCTATCGGATTGATCTTCACCTTGTTGCGCTTTGCATCGATGGTCACAGTGGGAATCCACGTGCGAGTTGCCGCGTCTTCCCGACGTAGGCCGCTCACCCACGCGTCGTGCGCGTTGAGCATGCGGTTGAGCGGCTCAACCTTGCGAAGCGCACAGCACAGATCCGGATTGCGCTCGTACAGACGCGGACCGCGAGTCGCGTCTTGTTCGGCAACGGACTGGATAGGAGTGATGCGCAACAAGTTGACTGGATGGGTTGCTTCAACTGCGTCGGCCATACCTAGGGTTTCGGGGAAGTGGTAACCAGTGTCAATGAAAGCTAGGCGAACTCCTGGGATGACGGTCGAGGCCAGGTGCGCGAGTACTGCGTCGGTCATAGATGTCGCGACAACGAGACGATTACCGAATCGCTCATGCGCCCACTCCAGAACTTGCACAGCCTCGCCGTAGGAGCCACCGACATCACGGCCCTCCATGGCCGCCTGTGCTCCCTCGTCCACGAGGACGTGTATGTCTAGATCTGGGGCCATTGTCACCGCAGAGATTCTTCATCAGCTCGAACCGCCCACTGTGCGAACGACTCACCCGGCGTGCGCTGGACCTCGAAGGTCGTGACGAGTCGCTCGACGAGATCCGGCAGTTCGTCAGCAGTGACACGAAGACCACGCGGCTTCCTGCCGAAGTCCGAGGTCTCGTCATCAAGTCCGCCAAGAGAGCCACCGAGATGCACCTGGAAGCCTTCGATTTGGTTGCCACTGTCATCAGTGACTAGGGCACCCTTCAATCCGATATCCGCGATCTGGAAGCGTGCGCACGAGTTTGGACATCCGTTGACGTGCAGAGCAAGAGGCTCATTGAAGTGAGGGAGGCGCTTTTCCAACTCCGTCACCGCGGCCTCGGCAGTTGCCTTGGTTTCGACGATGGCGAGCTTGCAGAACTCGATGCCTGTACATGCCATGGCGGAACGACGGAAAGTCGACGGTTCCGCCTCAAGGCCGATATTGCGCAGTGCAATAACAAACTCGGAGGCGCGATCCTTCGGGATGTCGAGTATGACAACTTTCTGATTAGCGGTGAGTCGAATGCGATCCGAGCCGAACGATTCGGTCAGCTCGGCAAGAGCGGTGAGGTGTGTGCCACCGATGCGACCCACTGTGGGTGTTGCGCCCACATATACGCGACCGTCCTTTTGCGTGTGCACGCCCACGTGATCACGCCGGCCGCCTACGGGCTCTGCGGGAGCTGGACCGTCGATGAGCTTGCGCTTGAGGTACTCAGTCTCCAGCACGTCGCGGAATTTTGCCGCACCCCAGTCGGCAAGTAGAAACTTCAGCCGGGCTTTGGTGCGTAGGCGACGATAGCCATAGTCGCGGAAGATTGAGATGACACCGGCCCACACATCGGGAACCTCATCAAGTGGGACCCAAGTGCCCAGTCGTTCTGCCAGTCGAGGGTTGGTAGACAGGCCTCCGCCGACCCACACATCGAAACCGGGACCATGCTCAGGATGGATGACTCCAACAAAACTCACGTCATTGACCTCGTGCACAACGTCAAGCCAGGGTGATCCAGAAACAGCGGACTTGAACTTCCGCGGAAGATTAGAGAACGCAGGATCTCCCACATAGCGCGCGACGATTTCGTTAATCGCTGAAGTGCCATCGATGATCTCTGCTTCGTCGACGCCAGCCACAGGTGATCCAAGTACGACGCGTGGGGTATCGCCACACGCCTCCGTGGTGCTCAGGCCGACTGCCTCAAGGCGCTTCCAGATTTCGGGCATGTCCTCAATGCGAATGTGGTGCAGCTGGATGTTCTGACGATCAGAGATGTCCGCGGTGCCTTGCGCAAACTCCGTGGAGATGGTGCCGATCACGCGTGCCTGCTCAACGCTCAGTGCGCCACCGTCGCTCCGGACACGCAGCATGAAGAGGCTGTCGTCTAACTCATGTGGCTCGAGGATGCCGGTTTTGCCGCCAGGGATCCCGGGCTTGCGCTGGGTGTAGAGCCCCCACCAACGCATCCGTCCGCGTAGATCGCTATCGGGGATTGAGTCGAAGCCCTCCTTGGAGTAGATCTCCTCCACACGAGCGCGCACATTGAGACCGTCGTCCTCCGCCTTCATGACCTCATTGGCATTTAGGGGATCGCGGTCATTGATCCACTGACCGTGGCTCTTGGTGGGAGGTGTTGCTGAGGGGGACATGGATTACTCCTGGAGAAGGGTTGGGGTAGGACGGGGTGTACGCGGAAAACGCGTGATAGAGCTCGGGCGGAGAGTTTGGGTCAGCGACACATCGCGCTAGCGACACGGACTAAATCAACGTGTCGACGCGCTACGAGAAAGGTCACAACCACGAGCCGGACTATGCCACAGATTAGATCGTCGCGTCGAATCGGGTCCCCTGAAAACCCTTGCTGCATAGGACATTTATTGCGAAGGATGTGCAGGTAGTGCGCAGCTCTCTGAAGGGCGTTTTGCCCGTGCTAGCCTTGGCTCCGCTCAAGGGGCAACCATTGAGCAAGCGCGAGTGGCGGAATAGGCAGACGCGCACGGTTCAGGTCCGTGTGCCCGAAAGGGTGTGGGGGTTCAACTCCCCCCTCGCGCACCAAGGTTTTGGTTGGAGGCCCCTTTGGCACATTCCGAGGTTTCACTAACGCCAGTGAAAACCGGTGATGCGGCAGATATGTTCGCTGCACTTGACCACCCGGGTGTGGGTGACTTCATCGGTGGGCCTGTAGCTGACTCTCCGGAGTCCATGCGACTTTTGATCGAGCGGTGGGTCGCGGGACCATCTTCGAAGGACGCGCAGGAGCTCTGGTCCAACTACATCGTGCGTCTCAGTGACGGCACTGCGATTGGTCACGCGCAAGCCACGGTGCACTCGTCTTGGGCAGAGGTCGCATGGGTACTCGGAACTCCCTGGTGGGGGAAGGGGCTCGGGTTTGAAACGGCCACATTGTTGTTGCATGAGTTGGTA
>CAINMH010000020.1 GCA_903850745.1 uncultured bacterium | reverse complement strand
TTGAGGCCCGGCAAGCCCACGAGTGCGGGGAAGGAGATGTTGTTCGAGGCGACACCAAGCACCATCGTGCGCCTAGGAACTTTGAGAGTATTGCCGTAGATCGTTGCCAGCGTGTCTTCGGCGTTGAAGTAGGCGAAGTCCGTGACGCTCGAATTGCCTACGGAGCCGGGCAGGATTTTGCCGGTCAGGACCAAGCCGCCATTTACGTAGGTGAGAGCAATGGAGTTGCTGTTCCAGTCCGAAACGTCCCAACCGACCAATGGCATCTTCGGCATGACGAGCTTGCCCTTACCGGTGATCTGAATGTTGAGACCACCGTTGGCGCTGCCATCGCGGACTTTGACGCTTGAGTCGGCCGGCAAAACTGCGAAGGAGTCGTCTTTGGCGGAAATCAGCAGCGTCATGTTCTTGATTGTGGCCTGAGAAATACTTGCCGTTTCATCTGCGGCGAAGGGGGCTTGAAGGTTGGCGACACCGCTTGACATGTTGATTGTCGCGGTGAATGCCATCGCAGGGTTACTCGCCACCGGACTGCCGAATGACTCGCTCATGACGCCCGATAGAAGCGCGAATGACGAGCCATCGACGCATAGGCGCGTGCTCGTGGTGGTCGGACAGGTGGCGGAAAATGCGATGGTGCCCGAGGTGAGGACGAACTTCGAGTCGATGATGATGGCGGGTGCGGCCAACTGCGCAGCGAGTGTGGAAGTCACGACTCCTCCGCTAGCGCTCATGCCACCTGTTATGGGAGTTCTGGTGATTTGGACTGCACCGAAATTCAGTTTGCCCGCTGCTGCATTGACGACGGTGACACTCCAGTTATTTGAATCGGTAAATCGCAGTTGAACCGACTCATCGGTGCCTGGCCCGGCAAGGAGCTGTCCTGAGCCAACAAACTCCGTACCCTGCGTCGCCCCCGAAGTCACTTTCACCTGACTTGAACCGATAAAAAGGGTGTCGTTGACCTTCACAGCGCTGGCAGTGGTGAGAGAGCCTGATTGCTGGCTACTCACACCCAACACCACGGCAACGGCAACTGCGGCGCCGACCAGCGCGACGGCGCCGACACTCAACAAGATGAACTGACGCTTGCGCCGGGCAGAACGCCCCTTGACTGGCGTGCTGTCATTGTCCATTCCCGGAATCGTCACTCAGACAACTTAGCAAACTACGTCGCTTTTGCCTTTGTCGATTTCTGCTCCATATGCCCGATTGGCGTCCGAAGGTTCCGCCGTGGAGCGTCTACGCCCGTGGCCGCCAATGCTGAAACACGCGAGAGGTAAGTCCCGCTCGGTCGATGGCGGCGGTTGCTCGTTCGGTCGCCTCAGCGAATACGGCTTTCTCCGATTCGAACCCGACGAGTTCTCCACCTCGGAGGCGAATCTGACCGTCAATCAGGACCGTGTCAACGTCTGTCCCGTGGGCTGAAAAAACCAACGCAGCAATCTGCCTATTTGCCACCGTTGAATGAGCGGTATCCAAGTCAAACACCGCGATGTCCGCTCGCTTGCCCACTTCGAGGGAACCGACAAGGTGGTCAATACCTAGGGCAGTTGCGGAACCGATCGTCGCCATCTCGATTGCCATTTCGCACGTCATCAACGTGGGATCGAGATGAGTCAAATTCTGGATGAGGACTGCAAACTTCATCTGTTCGACCATGTCGGGTGAGCAGTTGACGTATGTACCGTCAGTGCCTAGGCCGATCACAATGCCTGCCTTCAACATTTCCTTCACAGGCGCAATGCCGTCGCAGCTATACGCATTGCTCACCGGGTTGGTGATGACAGTTGCTCCCGCGCGGGCCACCGCATCAATCTCGCGTCCTTTCAGATGCAAGGAATGAGCCAGAGTCCAGTTGTTAGTCAGTGCGCCCAGCCTGACCAAGTAGTCGACATCACCACCGCCCGTCATTGCCTCGAACTCCCGAACAGACAACCACGGCGTACCTGCTGCACAGTGATTCGTGATCTTTAGCCCTCGCTTTTGGGCAAGGCGTACACCCTCAATGATGAGTTCATCGGACGTCGCATTGTGCAGCATCCAGTTAGCCCCGGTCTCGATTGCCAGACCCATGTGTATGCGTCCCGCGTGGCCATCCCAACGGCCGACGACTTCATCGGCATACGCCACTTCATCTTCAAGAGACCGAGAATTGGGAAAGGCTGGGTACTTGGTCGAGAACGGGGGCGACGGAGTGTGTCTCATTTCCTTCCCCACCACCTGCCGCACACCCACTTCGACAGCTGGCTCAATGATTGCCGCCAAACTCGCATCGTCATTGACGTTGACTAGGTGGTTGAGCGAACACGTGGTGCCGGTCTTGATCTGTTCGATGGCCCCTAGGTAGGCGGCGATACGTAGGTCCTCATTTGTGAGGGTCATGAGGAGCGGAATCGTCACCTGGTCTAACCAGTCTTCTAAGAGCAGCCCTTCGCCCGTGTTCTTGAACAGACTGCCCCAATGGTGGTTGTGTCCATTGATCAATCCGGGCATAGCCAACATGCCCTTCAGGTCAATTACTTCGCTCGCCGTCGGCAGCGGGTCCGTGGCGCAACTGCCGATTCCAGTGATGAGGTTGCCCTCGATGAGAATCCATCCATCGGGGATCACCCGACGTTCGGTATCGACCGTGACCACGTATGCATGGGTAAGCAGAATCGACATTGACGTATGTCCTCTCAATTTGGCGAGATTGCCCTATTGCATTTCTGAGAATGTTCGAATGATCGTTGCTTGATCAGCGCCTGACCTCAAGAGCAGGAGTAACAACAGCCTGGCCTTCATGGAAGTCAATGAGCCGGCCGCGATGACTCCTACGCGCAGCAGATCTTGTTCAGACCCGGGAAACGCATACGTGGCAGTGAGCGTGGGCCCCGACCTAGTGCGCGAGGACATTACTACCGGGATTCGCTTCGCTATCTCGCTAATCGGTTCAACCAACCACGACGGAATGTGGCCGGCTCCCATGGTCTCAATGACGAGTCCGTCCGCGAGGCTCGCCGCTGTCAAACCGAGTCCGTCGTCGTCGAGTCCGATGACGACCAGGGGTACGGATGCCGACGCGCGCACTGGCTTGGCCGTCACATAAGCACCGCGTTTGCGCAAAGCCAAGGGCGCGACAACGGCGCCCTCGATGATCGTCCCCATCGGCCCCGACGCCGGTGACGAAAACGCTGATGGTTTTGTCGAATGAGACTTGGAGACGAGTCGTGCGGCGTGTATCTCATCGCCTAAGACCACGACAACTCCGCCGAAGTCGATGGCAGACGCAGCAGTGACAACAGCGCCACTTAAGTTTGCATCACCATCGGGGCCAGGCGCCGCTGGTGATCGCATAGCACCTGTGACAACGATGGGCTTCGATGTCTGAATCAGCAGATCAAGGCAGAACGCAACTTCCTCGATGGTGTCCGTCCCCTGGACCACGACGACACCCGCTGCATCACCATCGAGTTTTTCTGTGATGAGCGACGCCAACTCATAGATGTCATCAAGGCGAAGCGATGCCCCGGGCAGCTTTCGGAAATCACGCAAAACAACCTTCGCGGTCGACTCCATCCCAGCGATGTTTGCGAAGACCTCTTTACCTGAGAGACCTGGGGCGACGCCGGCTGGCCCCTTCGTCATGCTGATGGTGCCTCCGAGGACGAAAGCGTGCACTACTGGCAGATCCGAAGCCGATTCATCGTCAGACCTGGAGTCCATACTCATGCACCACCACCGAGAAGAAAGTCTCCTTGCCGTTCAGCAACGAGTTGCCTGTCTTCGGCGATCAACATGCCGCGGAGGTAAGTACGCGTCACGACGCCGCGCACTTCGCGGCCATCGAAAGGACTCCACCCTGCCTTTGAAACCACGGAATCGTTGGTGATGGTTCTTGACCTATTCGGATCAACCACAACGACATCGGCATCAGCGCCGACTTTAATCCGGCCCTTCGTTGCCGAAAGCCCATAAATGTCAGCAGGCATCTCGCTATAAACGCGCGCAACGTCGCTGTATTGGAGGTGGCCTCGCGCAACCGCATCGAGGAGAATACTCATCGTGGAGTCCAATCCGGGCAACCCAAAATGGACGTTCCACATATCGCCAGACATTTTCTGTTCCATGGTCGACGGGGCGTGATCGGACGACATGTGCGTGAGTTTCCCCTGCCGAAGAAGCGTCCACATGTCCGCTTCATCGCCATTTGTGCGGGCTCGAGCTGGGGGAGTGAACTTACGTAGAGTGCCGCAGGTGTGCACTTCATCCTCTCGCAGCAGGAAGTACTGCGGGCAAGACTCCGCGTAAAGCGAGGCACCCATTTCGCGTTCGCGCAATGTATAGGCGGCAACTTCTGGATTGCTCACGTGTGCGATCACTGCTCGTGCACCAGTTCGCCGCACTAGTACGCCAGCAACTGCCGCCGCCACCACTTCAGCATCTCGGTTTCGCCACTCGAGCAGCAAGGCATTGTCCGTGCGGCCTGATTCTCTGAGGATTTCCTCTGCGTAAGCAGTGAGTGACTCGTCTTCACAATGCAGAAGGGAGATAGCGCCATACTCTGCTGTCTTTTGTAGATGGCTCCGCAGGTCCGCAGCGTTGTGCCCTGGAATGCCATGTGTGGTGCAGGTGAAAACCTTGAAGAAGCCCACGCCAGCACTCCACAGAGCCGCGATGTCTTGGTCGCCCCCGGGCCAAGCATGGGCAGCCAAGGCGTAGTCGACTGAAGATCTACCTGTGAGGTAGGCCCGCTTCTCCTCTAAGTCCGCCACGGTGCGAACCGGCCGCCCGTGAGCATGCTCGATGATCGTGGTGACTCCGGAGATTGCAGCTGCCGCCGTGCCGGTGGGAAAGTCCTCGCGTTCAGGGCTGCCCGGGTCCATGAGATGCACATGCGTATCGATGCCGCCTGGCAGAACGTAAAGCCCAGAAGCATCCATCACAGAATCAGCCGGCACGTCATCGGGGCCGACGTAGGCAATCTTTGTGCCCTTTATCCCGACATTCAGGCGATGCTCACCGTCGCCATTCACAAGAGTGCCGCCGGTAATCAGGTGGTCGAGTTGCATGCCTTTTTACTTCCCGTCAGATATTCGCCCGAAACGTGGATCCCATGGTCCTTCATTTACAGGGTATCCATGTCCGTTCCGCCGAACTTCCCCCTTTCGCCACTTTTTCTCTGTTGGGACGCGGGCATGAGAAAGGGCCCCGGCTACGACGTACGTAGACCTGGGGCCCTCAGTAGTGCCCTATTCAGGCACTGCGGTCACGATGATGTTGTCTGTGTAGACCAAGGTCTGAGGATCGAATGGGCCACCGCAGGTGACCAGCGTCAACCGAGGAGGTCCTGATCGCGCAAAGACGTCTTCGAGGGGCACAGCCTTCTTGTTGAAAGACTCGCGGGCTATGACGCGGTAGGTCAGGCTGCTGCTGTCGGCCCGCTCCACGCGGACAAGATCGCCGACGTTCAGCTCGCCAAGATTAAAGAAGGCTCCGGGTCCCTGATCGACACCGTCGACGTGAGCGGTGATCATCGCCGAGCCTGTCGCGTTGCCCGGCGCCGGACCCCATTTGTACCAACCTGCACGACTTACGTCGGTGGGAACAGCCACTCGCCCGAGATCGTCTACGCCGATGGGATCGACAGGGGCGTCCACGTTTATGGCAGGAATCACGATGCGGGTCGGACTTGGAATTTGAACCCTCGTCAGAGGTTTGGTGGCATCGGTTCGGGTTGACTCGAAACGCGGTTGCGCTGAAGGACTGCCAGAGGCGGGTGCTTTTGACTCAGTTGCCACAGAACTTGATGTTGCGGGTGTGAGTGCGTCTCGGCTTCCGACGTCGTCCACCTGCCGAGGTCCTGAAAAGTTGATCACCGCGATGCTGGCTGCCAGCGCAACAGCGCTGACAGCCAGCACGATGATCGCGGTACGGGACCGCTTCACCGAATTAACGGCGAGAGGTCGCTAGACGCACGCCTGCACCGATGACACCGGCTGCAGCAAGAGCGGCCAGAGTCACAGCCCACACGGGAGTCCCGGTTGTCGATCCACCACCTGCAGGTACTGGCGGTGTGGTGTGTGCCTCGACAGCCTGGGTGGCAAGCGCCAACGTGCCGTCAGCGGCTGATCCCCATGCGTAGACGATCGTGTTCACGCCCTCGGCGAGTGCCAAGGTTGTTGGTCCAAGGACCGGATCGGTCGTGCCAGCAAGTGCCACAGCCGCTTCGTAGTCACCGGCAGGAAGCTCGGTGACTGCTTCTTCTGGATTGGCCAGATTCGTGAACGCTGCTGCGCCGTCTACGAGAATGTCGACCGCGGGAGCAGCTGCGATGTGACGGACCGTCACCCGAGCCTGACCAGCGTCGAGATGATCTGTGTCGTTAACGAACACGTTCAGGGCTGGTGCGCCGTCCGCGTCTAGGTTCGCCGTGACTGTCGCATTTGCACCTCCGGGAACTGCTACTCCGTCTGCGCTGAGGATGGGAGTCCCGTTGTCGGGTCCTTCTCCGTCGGCGTATACGGCCAAGTCGTACGAGCCGGCGGGAACGGTCACGGTCTCGAGGGTGCCTGGGGTGAAGTTGTCGATCAAGAGGTCCGCACCCGCGAATACGTCCACGGAGTCCGCTCCGAGTCCAGCGGGGATCGCGTGAAGGACGGACACGGTTGCATCCTCAGCGGCCATGGCTGGCGCTACTGCGAAGGCGAGCGGTAAGGACAAAGCGGCAGCAGCTGCTGCGATGTGTACGGTTCTGCGTCGATTCATCTGGTCTCCTAAATTAGACCGGCGGATGCCGGTGCTATCGGAACGCGCTGCTTAGACGCAGGCCTAACTCGCAGTTTGCACGTGCGACGAGCGGAGCCGATGCCTAATTTCACGTAGATTGTGTGACGCAAGAATTGAACGACTGGTTCCGGGCTTTTGACCACTCGAATATGACCTGCATCACACCACAGTGTGTGCCGCCAGTTGGGTCGAGTTGTTGCTCGTGTCGTCGAGGGGCAAGGGCGCCATCGAGCCCGAGTAAGCGGATCAAACCCTTGGTCTTGGTCGGCATCCGGTGATCTGATTGTCGAACTGTTTCTCCAGATCGCTCTATGAGTTGCGACATCCCACACCGACAGCGATCATCAATTAAGACTGAGTCCGACATGTGGAGAAGATCGCGATGAGTAGGAAGCTGGAGCGGGCAGCCCGCCAAGAAAGAGCTCGTCAAGATCAATTGCGCGCCCAAGCAATCCGAACTCGTCGGATCCGGCTTGCGATAGTCGCTGCCATCACCGCTGCAGCCGGAGCCATCATTGTGGTCATCGTGGTGCAGGCTGGAGGAGAAGATCCCTCGCCCGCATCGACTTCCTCTACCGCCTCGTCCGCTCCCACCCCGCAGGCTCCTGGGGAAACGCCAATCTCCTCGCTCAACTGGCCAGCACAGGCCCGTGGACTCTCCGAACGCGTCGACGGTCTCGGCTTTCCCCCGGGAGGTGATCAGAGTTACCACGCTCATGTGTTGCTCAGCGTCTACGTAGATGGTCAGCAGGTGCCGGTCCCGGCCGATATCGGATTCTACGAATCTGGTGCCCACTCCTCGCTGCATACCCATACGCCCGACGGAGTCATTCACATGGAAGCTGACGACCCGTACCCCTACACTCTCGCGCACATCATGACCACCTGGGGGGTGCCCTTTGGCGAGAACATTCTCGGGGATTACACCGCCACTGGCGACAAGTCGGTGCACGTTTACATCAACGGCAAGCCGGCGTCGCGCGACTCCGAACTCGTCGATGGCGACAACGTGGTCGTCGCCTACGGAATGATGGGAAGTTTTCCAACTGAACCGCCTACCGACGCTCTCGAAAACGCCTGATGCACAAGGTGTGCCCGCACTGAGTGCTCTTAAAGCCACCCGCCTCTATGCCCTAGGCAAAAGCACGTGCCGCGTAACACCATTCCGTTGGGCAAGACCTGGCATCAGGCTCAGGTTTTCACTCTCACGGACGTTTCCCGTTACGCCAATAGATCGGCGTAACGTTGCCTTGCTGCCTCGCCTGTTGTGCCGACGAAGGTGCCGATCGCGGACCAGGACATCCCGCTGATTCGGGCCGCACGCACGGCTTCTATGACGTGACGCTCTGCTTCGGAGCGATCTTGGATCGCGTCTCGAAGCAACTTCACGGCAGTCGAGTCGAGCTCGTCGGCGTCGTTTGGTTCGTAGTTTTCGAAGCGTGCCGCTAATTCGTCGGCATGCCTAAGAATCTCTTCGACTGTGCGTGGCATCGTCATCACCTCATGAATTTCTCTCGAGCGATAAGTGGCTCGTGCTGCACGATTCCAAGATAACTTGCCGTTGGTTCCGATGGCAATTGGCTGTGAATAAAAAAGAAGAGCCCCTGACTGCATCACTGCAGTTCAGGGGCCCTTCGACTTGGCTTACGCCTTCTTGGTCTCCCAGAAGATCTCAGCAATCTCGTCGATCTTCGCGAGCAACTGGTCGGCAACTGCAACGTCAACGGTGCCCTTGGTGCCGCCGGCGCCGGCAAGCTTGGTGGCCTCGTTGAACAGGCCGTTGAGCTGCGGGTACTTCTCGAAGTGCGGGGCCTTGAAGTAGTCGGTCCACAGCACCCACAGGTGCTCCTTGACCATGTTGGAACGATCTTCCTTGATGGTGACTGCGCGGTTGCGGAAGTCGGTGTCCTGCGAAGCGTGGTACTTCTCCATGCAGGCCTTCACGGACTGAGCCTCGAGGCGAGCCTGGGCGGGGTCGTAGACGCCGCAAGGCAGATCGCAGTGGGCGTAGACCGTCGTGCGGGGCGCGAATGCGCGGGCGATACGCGAAATCATGGGGGTCCTCTCGTACATCGGATTCTTGGCTTGAGCCTAGTCCGGCAGCGCGCTCCCCGCGACCCCCGGCAGGATGTGGACATGCGTTTGCCATGGTTCCGCGCCACCGTTGAAGGGCTGAGCATGATTCCGGTGCTCGCCCCGGGGGAGCGGGTGCTCGTACGCCGTACCCGAGACCTCGAGCCCGGCAATGTTGTTGTCGCTCGGGACCCCGGGGATCGGCTCGTCGTGAAGCGCCTAATTCGCTCCGAAATCACTGCTCAGGGCGAGCCCGGCTGGTGGCTCGAGGGAGACAACGCGGCAGCTAGCACCGACAGCCGGACTTACGGTGCAGTCCCCACGACGGCGATCCTTGGCCGGGTTATTCGCCCAAAAGTTCCCCCTCGCTAGGGGGAAGTGGCGCATCTAACGTGCCTTAGCCCTGTACGGAGGTTGCTGTGGCTGGGACGATTCGGTCATGTCTTCACAAGATCTCACTGGTCCACTTGCCTCCGATCGGGACCTCGACCCGGCTTTCCCGCTCCACCAGGGCGGCAAGATCGAGATTCGCCCGACGGTTCGCGTTCGCGACCGAGCCGGTCTTTCGCTGGCATACACGCCCGGTGTTGCGCGCGTATGTGAGGCAATTGCTGCTGAGCCCGAGCTTGTGTACGACTACACGTGGAAGGGCAACACCGTCCTCGTCGTGACTGACGGCACCGCTGTGTTGGGTCTGGGCGACATCGGCCCGGCTGCGGGCCTGCCGGTCATGGAGGGCAAGGCGTTGCTGTTCAAGGAGTTCGCCGGCGTTGATGCGGTGCCGATCTGTCTTGACTGCAAGGGCGTCGAAGAAATCATCGAGACCTGCATCCGCTTGGCACCTGCGTTCGGCGGCATCAACCTCGAGGACATCTCTGCACCGCGCTGCTTCGAGATCGAAGAGCGTCTACAGGACGCACTCGATATTCCGATTTTCCATGATGATCAGCACGGCACTGCGATCGTCGTACTCGCTGCGTTGCTCAACGCAAGCGCAGTCACGGGGCGCACGCTCGGTGATCTGCGCGTTGTCGTGTCGGGTGCTGGTGCGGCAGGGGTCGCGGTTACCAACATGCTTCTCGATGCTGGCATTGGCGACATCGCAGTCGCGGATTCGGTGGGCATGGTTTCGCGCGATCGCGCCGACCTCACGCCGGTGAAGCAGTCGCTCGCTGAGCGCACCAACAAAGCCAATCTCTCCGGTTCGATTTACGACGCGTTGCGTGGTGCCGATGTGTTCATCGGTCTCTCTGCTGGCAAGGTGCCCGACGAGGTAGTCGCGTCAATGGCGCCAAAGGCGATTGTGTTTGCGCTTGCGAACCCCAACCCCGAAGTTCACCCCGAGGTTGCGCTTCGCACAGCGGCCGTCGTCGCAACTGGCCGCAGTGACTTCCCCAATCAAATCAACAATGTGCTCGCGTTCCCCGGCGTATTCCGTGGTGCACTCGACGTACGGGCATCACGCATCACGCCAGGCATGAAGCGAGCAGCTGCCCAAGCCATCGCCGACGCGGTCGGTCCGGACCTGGCGCCCGACTTCATCGTGCCGGGCGTTTTCGATCGCCGTGTGCCGCTCGCTGTCGCATTCGCCGTGGCCGAGGCTGCGCGCGCCGATGGGGTTGCTCGTAAGTAGTCACCGCCAAACATAGGCCGGCTCGATTGGTCGAAAATTCTTTATAGTTTTCAACACTTTTTTGGTGTTTGGGCTTGACGTTGTCAGTGCCTCGGTATATCCTGTTTTCACATTGTGGCGCTCCCGTTAGGGAGATTACTTAGATCAAGAATCCTTGTGGTCCGGGCCTTTTTCGGTTCGGTGTGCTTATGCGTTGAGTGTGTGGTGGCCACTCGAGTCGCAAAGGATTTTCTCTCGTGTCACACCTCGATCTGTGCGCGTCAACTGGCGAGTCGCCGGTTGATCTTGTCGTGCTGCGCGATGAGGTCATGGCTGCGGGTGGCGCGATTGGCAATGACATGTTGAGACGGCTTCTCGCACAAGGACCGAGTTGGGCGATGGCAGGTGTGTTGGATGCGATTGATCCAGACCGAGTGGCACCAGCCGAGTTCGATCTACCTGATCCCGAGGTCGTGTCTGAGCATGCGATGCAGGTTGCGGTGCGTGAGGGCGCTGATGCGGGCCGGTTAATTCTGTTGCAGTTGTGTAAGCGTCAAGAAGCGTGGTCGGCCGCGTTATCCACCCGCATGACCAACGCCTACGCGACCGCCGCGATGGACCGCTCCGGCCGGGAGACTTCCCGCTTTGATGTGTCGCGCTCCGGCGTGGTCGCTGAAGTAGGCCTGGTCATGGGGGTTCATGGGTCGACTGCTGATGTGAAGATCACTCAAGCCGGCCTACTTAACCCTGAAGGTGTTCTCTCCACCACCCACGAGGCCCTTGCCCAAGGTTTGGTGACCGAGCCAGTCGCCCGGTTGATGGCCGACGCGATGGACGGCTTGTCGTTCGAGCAGATGGCCCGAGTTGAGGCCATGGTTCTCCCTCGGCTCGTGCGCCACATCGATCCCGTGACTCGTGAAGGTGCGCCTGCGGGTTACTCCTATGCCAAGGACCAACTCACCCGAGCCCTCAACCGGGTCGCACCCGAACGTGCCAAAGAAAAGCACGCCCGGGCCATGGCCAAGCGTGGAGTCAAGATCCGCATCCTCGAAGAAGACGGTCTTGCCCAAATCTGTCTGTGGACCACCAAAGTCCAAGGCATCTCGTTCTATGAACGCATCAACGAGATGGCTGAAGCATCCGTCGCCGAAGAGCGCCAAGCAGTGCAAGACGCAGGGCATGATCCGGCGAGCGT
>CAINMH010000019.1 GCA_903850745.1 uncultured bacterium | reverse complement strand
GCGTCGACTACATGTCCGTTTTCGGCGATGAACTCCACGATCGCCTCGACGGTCTCCTCGGTGTAACCGAGCTTGCGCAGTGCGAGCGGAATCGTCTGGTTGACGATCTGCATTGAGCCGCCGCCGACGAGCTTCTTGAACTTGACCAGCGAGAAATCCGGCTCAATGCCAGTCGTATCGCAGTCCATCATGAAGCCGATGGTGCCGGTGGGTGCGAGCACTGAGGCCTGCGCGTTGCGCCAGCCGTTCTTCTCGCCGATCTTCAAGCACTCAGCCCACTCATTGATCGCGAGCTTGAGTACGTCACCATCGAGGCTCGTTGCAGTACGCACCGAGTCAGCGGCAGCAGCATGCTTGCGCATCACGCGCTTGTGCGCATCGGCGTTGCGTGCGTAGCCGTCGTAGGCGCCCACGATGCCGGCGAGCTCTGCGGAGCGACGGTAGGACGTGCCCGTCATCAGCGAGGTGATCGCTGCCGCGAGTGCACGGCCGCCCTCGGAGTCGTACGGAAGACCCGTCGCCATGAGTAGCGCGCCGAGGTTGGCGTAGCCGATGCCGAGCTGACGGTAGGCAACGGTGGTCTCGCCAATCGCCTTCGTCGGGAAGTCGGCGAAGCAGATGGAGATGTCCATCGCGGTGATGATGAACTCCACCGAGCGACGGAAAGTCTCGGCGTCAAATGTGCCGTCTTCCTTGAGGAACTTCATCAAGTTAAGAGAGGCGAGGTTGCACGAGGAATTGTCGAGCGACATGTATTCGCTGCATGGGTTAGACGCAGTGATGCGGCCCGTCTCGGGGTTGGTGTGCCAGTCGTTGATCGTGTCGTCGTACTGGATGCCGGGATCAGCACACGCCCACGCAGCCTCGCTGATCGTGCGGAAGAGGCGCTTGGCATCGACAGTCTCGATCACTTCACCGGTCTTGCGCGAGGTCAGACCGAACGGCTCGTTGTTTTCGACCGCGCGCATGAACAGATCGGAGACGCGTACGGAGTTGTTGGCGTTCTGGTACTGCACGGACACGATGTCCTTGCCGCCGAGGTCCATGTCGTAGCCCGCGTCACGAAGAACACGAATCTTGTCTTCTTCCTTGACCTTGGTGTCGATGAACTCCTCAATGTCGGGGTGATCGACGTCGAGCACGACCATCTTGGCTGCGCGACGTGTGGCGCCACCAGACTTGATGGTGCCCGCACTCGCATCAGCGCCACGCATGAACGAGACCGGACCCGACGCGGTGCCACCGCTGCTGAGTAGTTCCTTGCTCGAACGCAAGCGCGAAAGATTGAGGCCCGCACCCGAACCGCCCTTGAAGATCAAGCCTTCTTCGCGGTACCAGTTGAGGATGGAATCCATCGTGTCATCGACGCTGAGGATGAAGCAGGCGCTGACCTGCTGCGGCGATGGCGTGCCGACGTTGAACCAGACTGGGGAGTTGAAGCTGAAGATCTGATTGAGCAGCATCCACGTCATCTCGTGCTCGAAGATCTCTGCATCGGCGGGCGTCGCGAAGTAGCCGAAGTCACGGCCAGCCTTGGTGTAGGTCAACACCACGCGGTCGATGAGCTGGCGCAGGCTGGTCTCGCGCTGCTCGCTGCCCACTGCGCCACGGAAGTACTTGGTGGTGACGATCGTGGATGCGTTGACGCTCCACGACTCGGGGAACTCGCAATTGCGCTGCTCGAAGACGATGTCGCCGGTCTTCCAGTTGGTCTGCACGACATCGCGACGCTCCCAGGTCACCTCGTCATACGGATGCACGCCAGCCGTGGTGAACAAGCGGCTAATAGTGAGCCCCTTGCCAGCCTTCTTGTTGCTGGTGGCGGTGCTGTTGGTGACCTCGGTCATGGCGTGCTCCTTGCGATGGTGACGGGATGGGAGTAGTGCAATCCCCGCTTATGGCGGGATGTCTTAGGGCTTGGTACTTAGTTCGACAGCGGGTTCTTCGCCTAGCGGTTCGGCCTCAGCGCGCAGAAGTGCAATCTCCGCTTCGAAGTCTTCGAGAGTGTCAAACGATCGGTAGACAGATGCGAAGCGCAGGTAGGCGACCTCATCGAGTTCGCGCAGCGGCCCGAGGATTGCGAGGCCCACTTCTTGTGAAGCGACCTCTGCAGAACCGCCACCGCGCACGATGTCTTCGACGCGCTGGGCGAGCACCGCGAGGGCATCCTCGCTGACTGGGCGGCCCTGGCAGGCCTTGCGTACGCCAGAGATGACCTTGTCGCGGGAGAACGGCTCACTGGCACCGGAGCGCTTGACTACCGACAGGGCGATGGCCTCAGCGGTCGTAAAGCGGCGGGTGCATTCAGGGCACTGGCGACGACGACGAATAGTGCCGCCATCGTCTGCGGCGCGCGAGTCGATCACGCGGGTGTCGGTGTTGCGGCAGTAAGGGCAGCGCATCGGACTCGGACACCTCCTCGTGAATTGGCTCGTGAATTGGCTCGTGGTGTAGATCGACAACATGGGGTCACTCAGGTAGTTGAGACCCGGCCTTGAGGATCCCCCTGTGGATACCTTGGGGAGAACCTGTGGGTGACGGACCACAACTTGTGGACGAACTACAGGGGTGGAACTACTAGATGTAGGGACTTTAGCCGCTTCGGGCACAACGCGCAAGGAAATAGAAACTCGGCGTGTCGTCCATCTGGTCCGGGCAGGTCCGAACCCTGCGAGGATGGCGAAATGTCCCTCGTCGTATCGATTGTGCCGTTCGCGATTGGGGCCGCTACTAACCCCGCCGCGCTCGCGATCGAGCTGCTGATCCTCTCCGGAGCGAATCGTGCGAAGGCGCGCACGTGGGCCTATCTCTTCGGTTTTGTTGTGGGCTTGTTGATATTCACCACGATTGCCTTTCTGCTTCTGGGCCGCATGTCGGATGCGGGCTCCGGTCAGCCCTCGGTTGCTTCGCGCATTATCTCCGCCGTCATCGCGGTCGCACTTCTCGCGCTCGGCATCAAGACACTCATCCCCAAGAAGGGCCCCAAGAAGCCCTCGAAGTTCGCTGCCCGCATCGCCGCGGCCAAGACTCCAGCGTTCTTTGGCATTGGTCTGTTGGCGATGATCACTGACGCGTCGAGCATGATCTTGCTGCTGCCAGCCCTGCACGAGATCTCGTTGGCCAATGATGTCGTAGGCGTGAAATTCCTTGCTACTGCAGTGCTTTTGCTCATCATGCTGCTGCCACTTGTATTGCCAGTGCTCGCAGTCACGGTGCTCAGACATCGCGCAGACTCGGTGTTGGCGAAAGTCAACGGCTTTGTGTCGCGCCATCAAAGCACCATCAACGGCATTGTGATCATCGTGATTGCGCTACTCGTGGGCTACAAAGCGATCTAAATCAAGGTTCAGCGGGCGAGCAAGATCTGGCCAGGCTGCAGCTGCGCACTATCAAGATGATTGATGCTGCGCAGCTCGTAGACCATCTCGCGTGGATCTGCGCCGGGCGCAAGGCGCTCCGCAATCGACCACAACGTGTCGCCAGCCTTGACCTCAATGCGCTGCATCGGCGCATCCGCCTGAGCCGTGGCGTGTAGACCACTCCAGCCCAACGCGGCGAAGGCGGCGATGGCGAGTGTGAGCAGCAGTCGGCCTCGGCGGGTCAGGCGCGTGGAACGCGTCCTGTTGGTACGTGCCGAGCGAACTGTGGGGCTGATGCTCATCGTGGCCATGGAATCCTCCGTACGTGTCGTGTGGCGGGTATGTCGTGGTGTGCTTGCTTTGTTCGTACTCATGTTCTATCGTACACCTGTGCTAACTGCAACCGACACGCCGATTCGAATCGAACAGATGTGCCGTTTGGCACGCTCCCCCGGCTACCTTGTAACAGCGTGGTCGAGGGGTCTGACAGTCAGCTTTTCGCCACCACCCGCGACGAATGGAGTT
>CAINMH010000018.1 GCA_903850745.1 uncultured bacterium | reverse complement strand
TGGCAGCCGCAGCGACCGGGCGCGCCAGGAATGCTGGCAGGCCCGGTACGCGTACGTCTTCGACCCACGACAACTCGCAGGTGGTGTTGCTGGAGGCCGTGACGGCCAAATGCACATCACCGGTGAGGACTGGGCCGATCTTGACGATGTGCACCGTCATCGCCTCGCGGTCGAGTGCCTCGACACGCATGCGGTCGGGCAGTGCGGCTTTGCCGAGTCCTGTGGTTGCGACAAATGCGGTGCCGACTCCCCCATCACCTTCAAGGATCTCGACCTTGGTCATCGGGACCCACTCGGCATGGCCAGACCAGTCGATGAGTTCGTCGAAGACCGCCTGCGCGGGCAAGCGAAGGGAGCGACGTACGGTGAACACGACTTGGGCCATGGGGAATCCTTTCCTTGATCGACCGTATCCCAGATCGCTAGAAACCGCTCGCCTGTGGCAGTGCGGTGACTTCGGCGAGTGCACGATGCTCCTGCTCTTCGACCTGTGGCTTCTTAGTGCGGGCAAATGTCGCGATGCCCTTGGCGAGATCGGGGCCGATTGCTGTCGCTTCGACCTCGATGAAGTTGCGTGTGGCGGTCGGGTCATTGCTGGCCGGAATCTGCTTGACCCGGACCGCACCCACCACGATCAACGGCATCCCCTTCGACACGGTCTCGATGACGTGCTCCGCCAACTGCCGCCAGCACGAAACGTCGAGGTAGCTTGTGCCGCCGTCGATCCACTCGTTGCTCGACTTACTGAAGTAGCGGTGGTTGTAGGCAAAGCGAAAGGTCGCGCGCGTATCGCCGCGCGAAGACACCCAGATGCGCGGGTCAGAGACTGCATTGCCGGTGATGCTGAGTTCGTTCATGAACAACCTCCAAGAGTTGATGGGAGGTAACTGTCGAATGCGTCGACACGTCATGTCACGACCAACTTGCCCGCGTGTGGATAACTGCCGGGTCACCGTGGTGGTGGATCAACGAATTCGCTGAAGTAATTGGGTGACCTCGTGTGCAACCCATGTGGTGATTGCCAATGCGTTTCACCAGTGGCGGGATCACGAGTGACGCGCCAATTGCCATGGGTCTTGAGATTGTGGTGATGTACGCACAACGGGTGAAGATTGGCTCGGTCGGTTGGACCTTGGGGCCACGGTTGTATGTGATCTAGTTGGGACCGATGTGATCGTCTCGAACACCCTGGGAACGTACATCGCGGATCTCGCGCATTGACGAAACTGCGCAAACGGACGCTGGGCGTGTAGGACTTGTGGCCAAGATCGAGAAGTTCGCCGGTCATTGGCTCATGAATGAAGCGCTGCCACTCCGCGTCTTCGGCGAGGATGCGCGCCAACTCTGGGTCAATGGGTCCATAACCCGGGATCTCGCCTGCGCCTTCGCGCAGTGCCAGAAGCGTGGGGAGGTCGATCAAGACACCGACGCGTCGCTTGGTGCCGCATGCGGCGGGCATGCTGCCCGTGGACTTCGTCGTGTCTAGGAGGTGCGCGAACGCCCGCACGAACACGTCGGCGCGACACTGGTCGATGGTACGGACCGGAACTTCAGGAGTGGTGGAGGACTCATCACTGGCTTGCTCTATCTGTGCAAGCGACTCGAGGTCGTCCCACGCTGCGATGCCCTTGTCGATGGGAAGCCACGCGGTGATTTGCATCAAACCGCTCTCGGGTAGCAGGCGGAACTTCACTCCACGTTCTTGATGAGCACGTTCGCGCCGTTGCCGAGCGCGTTCGGGAGCGACTCGAGCAATCACGCGCGCGATGGCCTCGCGCGAGGACTTCAGACCCTTCGGACAGCCAACACCTGTGTCGGGATTGATCAGCTTGATGAGACGAGGCAGGACTTGGCGTTGGATCTCGAGGATCTGCTCAGGAGTTAACTCCCAGGTGGCATCAGCGAGTGCTCGGGCGACCCAAGGAGTCAGGTGACCTCGTGAGAGCGCAGCGTGGGTGTCAGCGAGCAGACCGGTGGGCGAAAGTAGAGCCGCGGTGCCGAGTTTGGCGTCGGCGGAGTCCTCAGACAGGCCACAAGTCATCGCCACCTCAGAGACCACAGTCGAGCGAGTGACGGCGAAACGATCCTTGCCTTCGCGCTTCAACGCGCTCTGCGCGAAAGACTGCGTGAGTGTCATCGACTGTGCAGTGATCCAAGCGGCCTGTCGTTCGCAGAGTTGCAGCAGGAGTAGGCGGCCGTCGTCCGCGGACTCGTGCGGAGTCGCGATGAGACGCTCGGGATCAATCGCATCGAGGACGTAGCCCATGGCGCCGCTGGGGCCAAGTGCGAGCAGGTCATACAGCTCGGCAACGCACACCGCGCCATTGCGCATGACGATGCGCTGGCGAAGCGAGATTGGGTCAATGACCTGCATGACAGAGCCTTTGTCTTGCGTGGCGTAACTATGCAACCCACCTGCGAAACGCACTCGACATAAGACTCTTCAGCTCCCACTCGGGAGCGCCACTTTCTGATTCAGACTTTAGTGGAGGGGTCTGACAATGACTCCAAAGCCGCGGTCAACCGAGCAGTTGCTTCGTCGGCGATACCTTGGAGTTTGGGGTTGTCGGTGAAGTTCACCATGGTCATCGGATCGATTGCCTCGACGACAGTTCGGTCACCGTCGACACGTACGACCACATTGCACGGCAGCAGCAAGCCGATCGAGGTCTCCGCACTCAGCGCCCGAAACGCGAGCGGCGGATTGCAGGCTCCGAGGATCAGGTAGGGCGCGATGTCCTCATCAAGCTTGGCCTTCATCGTGGCTTGCACGTCGATCTCGGTAAGTACGCCGAAACCTTGGGCCTTCAGCGCCTCTTTAACCGCCGGGACGACCTCGTCGAAAGACTGGGCAAGGGACTTGGTGATGCCGTAGGTAGTCATGGCTCGAGCATACCCCCACCCGTATCTGAGCGCGGCAATTCCATGGGAATCGCAGGGCTGGATGTGTACCCGCGATAATGGGCGTCTTGCGCTCGTAGCTCAACGGATAGAGCTACCGGTTTCTACCCGGTCGGTTGGGGGTTCGAGTCCCTTCGGGCGCACTCACGAGACAGCCTGGCTGCGGCAGGCTCCTGCGGCAGGTTTCTCAATCTTCGCTAACCTCTGTGTGTGAGAGTTGGATTCCTGGCATACGGCGCTATCGGGCACGAGCACATGCAGGCGGTCCGCAGCGTCCCCGGTTGGGAACTCACCGCAGTGTGCGACGTGAACCCCGAGCGGATCGCCGCCGCGCAAGAGCTCGCACCCGCCGCGCAGGGATTCAGCGACGCCACCGAGATGCTGGATTCGGGGCTTGTCGACCTCGTCGTCGTGTCCACGCCGCCCAACACGCACTATGACTGGGCGCGTGCAGCCCTAGAGCGCGGCATCCATGTGGTTCTCGAAAAGCCCATGGCACTGACCGCAGCGCAGTGCGATGACGTGCTCGCGCTCGCGAAGGCTCAAGGCCTCACGCTCGTCGTCTACCAGAACCGTCGCTTCGACGCGGACTACATCACCATGCGCCGCCTGATCCGCGAGGGCGCCATCGGCGAACTCTTCAGTTTCGAAGGGTTCGTCGGGGGCTATTCACGCCCTTGCGACTACTGGCACTCCGATGCCGATGTCTCGGGCGGTGCGATTTTCGACTGGGGCTCGCACTACCTCGATCAGATGCTCGATCTACTTGGCCCTGATATTTCGCATGTCACGGGTGTCAATCACAAGCGGCACTGGCATCACGTCACCAACGCCGACCACGCCGAGGTGACCCTGACCTACGCAGATGGTCGTCAAGCCCGGTTCATCAACTCTGACCTCTCCGCTGCTCGTCGGCCGAAGTTCTATGCCCTCGGCACCGCTGGCGCCATCGTCGGAGAATGGGATCCGGCCGCCGAGCCCGCTGTGGCCGACCTTCCGGCGCGTCTGACCCTGCATGTGCCCGGTGCCGCACCGGTGGAAATTGCCCTCGACTCCCCCACGCCGTACGCATTTCATCAGCAATTGGGGGCCTTCCTCGCGAGTGGCGACTCAATGGAGGTCATGCCCCAGCAGTCGCGCAATGTTGTCTCCGTGATGGAGGCAGCCGAGGAGTCAGCGCGATCGGGCAGCACACCTGTGACTCCGTCCATCATCTGATGAGCGTGCGCTGGGGGGTGCTCGGTGCTGGTTGGCTCGTCAATCAGGCCACTGCCGCCGCCATTCACCACGCAGACGGTGCAGTCT
>CAINMH010000017.1 GCA_903850745.1 uncultured bacterium | reverse complement strand
CGAGGGATGAGAATCGGGCGAGGTTCGTCAGTGAGAGGTACGCCGATGTCACTCGCGCTGACAACTTCGCCAGCGAGTGCACCCAACCCTTGGCCAAACTGCGACCCGAGAGACATTGCCCCCATCTGCTTCGCCATACCGAGCAGCGGCCCGAGCATGGACGCAAACTCCGGTGGTAGTTCACCAAGTTCTGCGGGGAGACCCGGCGCCCCTGCCTGACCAGGCAAGGCTTGCGACATCATCGCGGACGCCTGCTCGCCGAGTGGGCCGATGATGCGTTGCCATGCAGCGAAAGTCGCTTCAAGCCATTCCGAGCGGCACCATGCTCCCGCGCGTGCTCCCGTCGAGGGGAAGACCGTTGCCCCATCGATCCACGTTTCGGCTAAGGCGATGGCCTCTTCTGTCTCTCGCAATTCGGCGGCTGAGACCGAGGGGTCGCCCTCTGCTGCGATCGCCTTCCGGGCGGTGTCGCGCGCGATTGTCCAATTGACAGGGTCGCTTGATCCGCCGCCGCTTTGGAGCATCTGGCCCATCTGCTGAAGCATGGCCCCGAGCTGATTGGCATCGAATTCTCCGCCGCCACCGGGGGCGCCGAAGCCAAAGGGAATGCTCATGGGAGTTCCTCCAAGCTCGGGGACGTGACTGACCTCATAGGCACGTCAACACGCTATCCCCATGAGCGATTCCCGGCGCAGTCGAACGCGCTCCCAATCCGTCGTAGGCTGGGGCCCGTAATCAACAGATGGAGTGAGTGTTGTCCGCGTTGCTGTGGTGGCTGATCCCGATCGTGGCGACGGCGCTTGCCCTCGCCTGGGCGGCCCTCCGGGCACGCCCGAGTCGCCAACCCAAGGCGCAGGCCGGTATGTCCGACCGGGAGAGATTCCGCGAGGCCATGGAACGTCCCCTCCCTCCTACTCCTCCGGATGCGCGGTCCGAGAGCGCGCGTGACTGAGGCACCGGACGCCGAGGTTTTTGCACCTCGGCCCAAGCGTGGGCGACGCGGCACTGTGCTGCTAATCGCCCTGCTTGCCCTGCTCGTCCTCGTGGCCTTGGCCGTTTTCTTGCCTGTTCCCTACGTCAAGATCGCGCCAGGCCCGACGTTCAACACGATCGGCGAGATCGACGGGCGCCCATTGGTCGAAATCGGCGAGTCGACGCAATATCCGACCTATCCGGTTACGGGCAACCTCAACATGACGACGATTCAAGAGTGGGGTGGACCGCGCGGAGGACTGACCGTCTTTCAAGCCGTGGCGGCGTGGCTTGACCAAAGTGATGCGGTACTCCCTCGCGAACTGCTCTATCCCGACGATGAGACGAAAGACGATGTTGAACGACGCAATGCCGAGATGTTCAGTACGTCGCAGTCGAATGCCATCGCGGCTGCATTGACCTACGCAAACATCCCAGTCATGGCCCAGGTCACCGTCACGATGGTCGTGGAAGGCACTCCCGCAGCAGGCAATCTGCGCGCGGGTGATCATGTCCTCACCCTCGATGGTGTCGCCGTCACAGATTCCCAGCAGATCGGCGACGCAATCCGTGGTAGTTCGATTGGGACCACGTTCGTGTTCGGAGTCGAGCGTGCCGGCGAAAACGTCTCTGTATCCGTCACGAGCGCTGACAATCCCGATGATCCTGGCGTCCCGTATGTCGGCATTGGGATTGGCCCGAATTTTGTGGGCCCTATGCCTATTCAGTTCACGCTAGAAGATATCGGCGGGCCAAGCGCGGGCCTGTTCTTCTCCCTCGCCATCGTGGACAAGTTGACGCCAAACGATCTGGCTGGCGGCAGGTTCATCGCTGGCACGGGCACCATCTCGCCCGAGGGCGCCGTGGGTGCCATAGGTGGGATCCGGCAGAAACTAGCTGGAGCTGGGGCCGCGGGCGCAGAGCTCTTCTTGATGCCCAAGGTGCATTGTGGAGAGGCGGCCGGCTATGTCCCCGACGGGCTCACAGCCGTCCCAGTCGACACGTTGACCGACGCGATCATGGCTATTGAGGCATGGAAGGCAGGTTCGACGGTGCCTTCCTGTCCTGCGTGACGTAGGTTGTAGCAGTGGCTGGCGCATCTATGGGAACGGGCAACACCTCGAGCAGTAAGAGATTGCGGGTCCTATTACCCACGATCGTCATTCTGGCCGTGCTGGTCGTTGGCTGGTTGATCTTCACGGCTTTCTACACCGACTGGCTGTGGTTTGAGTCGCTCGACCAGACGGTGGTCTTCACCACGACGCTGCAGACGCGAGTCGTTCTCTTCGCCGTCGCGGCCCTGGTGATGGCATTGGGTGTCGGGCTTGCTATGTGGCTCGCCTACCGGTTCCGTCCGACCTTCGATCTGGTCTCGACTCCCGAGCAGGCGAGTCTGGATCGCTATCGCATGGCGCTGACGCCCTATCGCCGCATTATCGGAATCGTCATTTGCTCGGTTCTGGGTCTCTTCGCGGGCGTGTCTGCTCAGGGCGAGTGGTCGACATTCCTTGCGTGGCGCAACGCAACCGAATTCGGAGTGAGCGATCCTCAGTTCGGGCTCGATATGTCGTTCTATGTGTTCGTCTATCCCTTCGTACGTTTTATCCTCGGATTCCTCTTTGCTCTGGTCATTCTCGCGCTGATCGCTTCAGTTGTCGTGAACTACATCTATGGGGGCTTGCGTCTTCAGCCAGCAGGGCGTCGCACGAGCAGAGCGGCTCAAGCCCAACTGTCCGCGCTGATCGCGATCTTCATTCTTCTCAAGGCCGTCGCTTATTGGTACGACCGATTCGGTCTTGCGATTAAAAGTGATGGGTTGGTTCCCGGCTTCACCGGATTGAAGTACGCGGACGTCAACGCGAATTTGCCTGCGCTCACCATCTTGACCTACGTAGCTGCACTCGTCGGCGTGATCTTCATTGCAAATATTTTCTTGCGCCGCTGGATTTTTGCCGGCATCGGTTTTGGTTTGCTGGTGTTGTCCACAATCTTGCTCGGCGCTGCGTTTCCCGCCTTCGTGCAGCAATTCCAAGTCAATCCAAGTGCGCTGATTCGTGAGCAGCCATACATCGAACGCAATATTCAGGCGACGCGGTCCGCGTATGGCATCGATAGCGCCGAAATCATCGACTACCCCGGCTCAGTTGAAGTGCCTACCCAAGAAGTCCAGGACGCGAGCAGAGGAACCCTAAACAACATCCGCCTTCTTGACCCGGCGGTCGTGGCTCCAACTTTCCAGCAGCTTCAGCAAGTGCGCGCCTACTACGCGTTTACGCAGACGCTGGATATCAGTCGCTACACCATTGATGGGGTCCAGCGAGGCGCTGTGGTCGCCGTACGTGAGATCAACATCGCTGGGGTCCCGGACAATCAACGCAACTGGGCGAATGACCACGCGGTCTACACGCATGGTTACGGATTTGTTGCTGCCTATGACAACACTGCGGATTCCAACGGCCAGCCAGATTTCTTTGAGAGTGACATTCCCGAAACTGGCACGCTTCAAATCGACCAACCCCGTATCTACTTTGGTGAGAATTCGCCAAATTTCTCGGTCGTAGGCGCACCCCCCGGATCTGAGCCACGCGAGCTTGACTACCCGGACGACCAGACTCCCGGCGGACAGAAACTCAATACTTATGACGGCACCGGCGGAGCGTCTATAGGTTCGCTGTTCCAGCGACTCGTTTTTGCGACGAAGTTCCAGGACAGCAATATTCTTCTTTCCGATCTGATCAACAGTGATTCGCGCATCCTGTGGGATCGCGAGCCGCTTGCCATGGTGGGAAAGGTTGCGCCATGGCTGACTCTTGATCAAGACCCGTATCCCGCGGTGATTAGCGGGCGCGTGGTGTGGATCGTCGACGGATACACGACCACCGAGAATTTTTCGTATTCCTCTCGGGTGAGCCTCTCGGATGCGACGAGTGACTCGATCTCCTTGCGGACGGCGTCGTCTCCGCTTGCTCCGCAGGATCAGCTCAACTACGTACGAAACTCCGTAAAGGCGACAGTGGATGCCTACGACGGCACGGTGAACTTGTACGCATGGGATGAGCAGGACCCGATTCTGCAGACGTGGAGCAAGGTGTTCCCAGGTCTTGTCGAACCACGAGCAAACATGCCTGTGGAACTACTTGAGTACGTTCGGTACCCCGAAGATTTGTTCAAGATGCAGCGCATCGTGCTTAGCCGGTACCACGTCACGGATCCGACGACCTTCTACAACGGCACAGACTTCTGGATCGTCCCCTTCGATCCCACTCAGTCGGTGCAGGTCTTCCAGCCGCCGTACTACCTGACCTTGCAGATGCCAGGGCAGACCTCGCCCTCGTTTTCCCTCACGACGACGTTCGCGCCGCAACGGCGGCCAACGCTCGCAGCGTTCATGGCCGTGGACAGCGAACCGGGTCCTGGCTACGGGAAGATCCGGGTCCTGCAATTGCCCAGCAACACGACCATCCCTGGTCCAGAGCAGGTGCAGAACAACTTCGAGTCCGACCCAATCGTGAGTTCTCAACTCTCGCTGTTGCGCAGGGGTGGTTCTGAAGTCAATCTGGGCAATCTGTTGTCTCTGCCATTTAACGGGGGCCTGCTCTATGTCGAGCCGGTCTACATCCAGGCAGCCCAGGGTGGCTTCCCGCTCCTGCGCAAAGTACTCGCCGGCTATGGAGCCAACGTCGCGATGGAAGACACCTTGTCAGCGGCGCTCGCGAAGGTGTTCTCGTCCAACCCGAACCCGACGCCGGAGCCCGAACCCGAGCCCGGACCCGGACCCGGACCCTCCCCAAGCCCAAGCCCATCGCCGAGTCCAAGTCCGTCTCCGAGCCCTTCACCTGGACCGAATCCATCACCGTCTCCGTCTCCGACCACCGATCCCTATACGGACTTGGCCGTGGCGGTCGCCGATGCGCAGGCAGCATACGAAGCTGGCCAGGCAGCACTGGCAAAGAGCGATTTCGCAGCCTACGGAGTTGCGCAGAAGGACCTTGAGGATGCGCTCAATCGTGCAGCGGCCGCAGAAAAGCGAATAAACGAGGGCAGTTCACCCGCCTGAGTGCTTCGCTTAGGCTATGAGCGGGCACCTTTTCGCTCCCTAGGAAATCTGAGGTAAAGCAATGGTTCGGGCTGCGATCGTTGGTCTTGGCTGGTGGGGGCTCCAAATTACGGAGTCTCTGCGAGGGAGTTCCCTTGTCGACATCGTCATCGGGGTAGATCCTGATGCGGAAAGTCGTGCGAGAGCTAAGTCCCTCGGCCTACAAACCTGTGACTCATTGAATCAAGTCTTGTGTCGCGAGGACATTGACGCAGTCATCATCTGCTCGCCCCACCGCTTCCATCGGGATCAAATGTTGGCGTGTGCAGCGGCAGGGAAGCACATTTTCTGCGAAAAGCCGTTTAGCACGACAGCGGCGGAAGCTGATGAGGTTCTTGAGGCGGTCGAGAGAGCAGGAGTTGCCCTTGGCATTGGTCATGAGCGTCGATTCGAGTCTGCAATAGTCGAACTCCAGCGGCAAGCTTCATCCGGAGAATTGGGACAGTTGCTTGTTTTTGAGGGCAATTTCAGTCAAGACAAATTCCTGAATTTGGACCCGAGCAACTGGCGTTTATCCCCAGTGGAGGCTCCGGTCGGACCGCTGTCGGCAACGGGGATTCACCTTGTCGACCTTGCGATCAGCCTTTTTGGAAAGCCCGTGAGCGTTTTGGCCAGGCTCTCCACGCAGGCGACGACATTTGCGAATGGCGACACTCTCGCGATTTCGCTGAGTTTCGAGGGCGGCCAGACAGCGTTGATTACGGCGATTCTCACCACGCCATTTGTAGGGCGGGTGGCCCTATATGGTTCAACAGGCTGGGTTGAGATCCGTGATCGTAGCCACCCGGAGAAGTCGAGCGGCTGGGACGTGATTTCGGTCAAGCGTGGTGAAGAACCGGAGACTCACTTTGTGGCACCGGAACCCACGGTGCGCTGGAATATTGAGCGATTCGCGGAATCTATTGAGGGGATTCGTGAGTATCCCGTGCCGCATGAGCAAATTCGAGCCAATGTTCGAGCATTCGAGGCCATCAGCAGATCGGCCGTATCTGGTCAGATCGTGGAAATTCGCACCGAAAGATGATGAGAAGTTCTACGCTTCCAAAAATCTTAGGCCAGCCTGTATTCAAAGTTCTCACGGACGCTAATGCAGATCGGGGTTCGGCGGCATGACTGATTTCGCAGGCCAGAGTGGCTACGGTCTCGCTGACCGCGAAGCTGCACCGCCGGCTTGGCTACACGAAGTCGTTGCAGCAACTCCGATCGATAACATGGTCGACTTGATTGTCGAATTGTGTTCGGCGCAGGCCTTTGCTGGCTACTCGGATGACTTGGAATTTTGCCTCAAATTGCGATCTAGCGTGCGTGAAAATCTTGAGGCACTGAAGAATGTGTTGCGCGGGGTCACCTCCCTTGAGGGCCTGACGCTCACTGAGCCACTCAAGTTCGCAAGCGCCCAAGCCCACCTCGGAATTCCCCAGACGTCCATGCAGAAGTCATATCGGGTGAGTTTCTTGACGCAGTGGAGCGAATGGACAGGTGTTTTACGTGAATACATCAGTGCGAATGGCATTCCGCAAGAAGAGGCGACTGATGCGCTTCTCTGGCTAACGCGAGTTCTATTTCGATATCAGGACGTTGTCGCATCACTAGTTGCCGAGGCATACTCGCGAGAGGGTGAGGCCCTCAGCCGATCGCGCCAGCACGTACAACAGCGAATCGTTAGAGAGATTTTAAAGTCTGATGAGAATGAGCTCACTCCAAGTGAGGTCGACACAATTGGCTACTTGCTTGATCAATCGCATGTAGCCGTACTCTTGCCCAATCTTGCCTGGGGTGCGGCAAACCAGATCCTTCTTGGCCTGCGCGCAGTGGCACTCCCGAATCACAGTCTCGTCTATCCCATGACTTTGCAAAGCACGGTTATCTGGTTTGGCAAACGTGGTGGATGGAAGCCGGAGTCGCTTCGGTCGATTCAGAATGAGTTGCAGCGGTTGGGAATGCCGGCATCGGTGAGCGGCTCGAATGATGGATTTAAAGGATTTAAACAGTGCTATGACGAAGTGCGCCAGGTAGAGCGCGTACGTGTCGGGCTGAATGCCGTCACGGAGACAAAAGTTCTGTGCTACGAGGATGTTGCTCTGGAGATCTTGTTGCTTCGGGATCAGCAACGTGCAATCAGGTTCGTTCAATCTGAACTTGGTCCGCTCAGCAACGACACAGTAGAGGCGGAGCGATTGCGCGAAACCCTCGAGGCATCATTCAAATGTGGAAGTCACGTCGCTACGGCTGATTATCTGCAGTTGCATGAGCACACGGTCCGCAATCGTCTCCATAAGGCGGAGGAGCTACTTGGCCGGTCCCTCTTGGATCGACGCATAGAGATTCAGGTAGCACTACGGATCCGAAAATTGGTTGTTAAGCGGAAATAAGCACCGAGCGCTAGTGGTCGGGAGTTAATCCGCGAATAACTTCGAACACCGCGGCAGTGTCCTGATCCCCGCGACCTTCTTGCGCAGCAATCTGATAGAGATCGCGCGTCACATCGAAGAGGGGTGTCGCAGATTTGGTAGCGCTTGAGAAGTCGCCAATGAGTCCAAGATCTTTCATGAAATTTGTAATTGTCATAGTCGGCTGATCGAAATTCTCAGCTGCCATTAGGGGACCGCGCACTTCAAGCATTCGTGAAGTACCTGCGCCATCAGTAATTGCGCGCAGGGACAAGTCCAGGTCTAGCCCAGCACTTCGAGCCAGCAGTAGGGCCTCAGCCGCAGCCGCATTGTGGATGGCGACTAGATGGTTTGCAACGAACTTTAACCGCATCCCATTTCCAAATGATCCGACGTCATACACGGCTCGGGAGAAAAGCGAAAGTGTGTCAACGGTTACGGCTTTGTCGTCCGCATCGCCGCTCAGGTAAATCACCAGATCGCCCGTGGTGGCTTGTTGCCCAGTGCCGCTTACGGGCGCATCGACCATCCCTCTGTGAACGGATGCGAGCTGATCTCGTGCCTTCGCCTTATCGGAGATAGCCAGAGTGCTGGTCTCCAGGAGTCGAAAGTCAGGATGCAATTCATCTCCACGTGTAACAAGCTCAGAGACAGTATGTGCAAGTGCCGCGGGATGCGGCAGAGAGGAAATGACGTTGCTGCACTCCGCGGCTACGTCCGCCGCATTAGCGGCCACGCGGCCGCCACGCGCCTGATGAGCGGCTCGCTTGTCAGGGTCGACATCAAAACCAAGCACGTCGATTCCCTGACGCAGAATGCAACCGGAGATGGCGGATCCCATGATGCCAAGGCCAATGAGTCCTACGGGAGGAGTGGTCATGCCTGAAGCGCGTTTCTCAAGGTTGCAGCGAACAGTGGTGCGGCTTCCAGCGAGACTCCGTGCTTGCCTGCTAACCAGACAACTTCCGTTTGGGCAATGCCTGCCTCGAACTCTGGTACGGCCGCGAGGAACGGCGGTAGATCGTTGGTTCCGCAGATAACCAGCGTTGGAGCTGTGATCGAGGCAAGAAGCGCGTGAGTGTCGGCGCTCTCTAGTACTTCGCAGGCTTGGGCGTACCCCTCGGGATTCATCGCCCGGACCTTGTCGGCCACGTAGGCAACTACTGGCAACTGTGCTTCGCGTGCCTCGGCTGTGAACCACGTGTCCAAGGTGGGAGCCACGATGGATTCCATACCGATGGATCGGGCGGTAGCCGCACGGTCCCGCCATTGTTGGCGCACGACCTCGGGATACGTGGCGACGGTATCGACTAGAACTAAACGATCCACACGGTCTGGAGTTGTAGCCGCTATGTGCTGTGCGACTAGGCCGCCCAGAGAAGTTCCCACCAGAATCATGTGCGAGAGACCACGTTGGGTGACTTCATTCATCACGTATGCAGCGAAATCTGCAACGGTGGGCACAGGCCCAACAAGAGGCGCCTTGCCATGGCCCGGCAGATCGATGCCTACGGACTCGAATTCGGGAAGAGCTTCGATCACCGGATCCCAGCAGGAAGCATCTACGCCCAGCCCATGCAGGAAGACAATGGGAATTCCCTCGGAGTTAGCGGGCGATTCCATTCGCGTCACGCCGTAAGTCTGCCGATTTGCATTGTGGAGCCTACTCGCCGAGGGCAGAGTTGATGGTGGGTAGAACCTTTTCGGCCATGAGCTCCATCGAGCGCCTGGCGAGAGTGGGATCAACCCAGTCGAGACCGGCGTAGACGATCTCGCCGAAAGCACCGGTTGATTCGCGGAAGGCGAGGATCTGCTCTGCCACAGAATCGGGAGTGCCAGTGATAACGAGCTTATCGATCACTGTCTCGAGCGTGATCTCGTCGTCCGGCTGATCGCGGTAGGTCTTGAAAAGTTCTAGCCTCCCGATCTTCTTCATCTTCTTGTACATCTGGGAGTAGTAGAACCGGTAAGGGCTGTTGGCATCGGTTTTGGCGTAAGACTCCGCTGTCTTTTCGTCATCTGCCACGAAGATTGTGCGCGCGACTCTCCAGTCACTGGGATTAGCCGTGACGCCCACAGACTCTTTACCCTCCACGTAGTTCGGCCAGTGGGTGGCCACCCACTGCGGCAGGAGGAAGTTTGCCGAGAGCGGGTGGAAGTCGGCTGCACCCATCGCGATAACACCCTTCGAGAAGGGCGCAACCACTGTGCCAACAATTTCTGGACGCGGTTGCTGGAGCGGCTTTGGCATCACGCCCACTCCGAGGTCGAGATCAATCGTTGTTGCTGTGGTGACCTTAAACCGGTTGTCTGGGAGATCAATGTTGTAGGGCGGCTCGGACTCCCAGATCTTGGTAATCACGGCGATCGATTCGGCGAAGATTTTGTTGCGATCTTCGCCGAGGATTCCGAGCACCTCTGCGTCAGAAGGTAGGGCGCCAGGGCTGATTCCCAGGATGAACCTGCCGCCGCTGAGCTGGTCAAACATCGCAGACTGCGCGGCGACAAGCACCGGGTGCATATGCGAGAGATTTGTGGTTCCGGTGCCGAGCCGAATCTGAGTTGTTTCGGGAATCAAAGTGGCGAGGAACAGCAAGCTGTTGGTGATGTTCTCGTGGCGATCGGTGAGGTGCTCACCGATGAAGGCGTCATGGAAACCCAAACGATCAGCCAGAATGACCGCATCGCGATCCTCTCGAAGGGTGTCTGCCCATTCGCGCCCGAGCGGATGGAGTGGCATTGAGAAATAGCCAAGTCGCATGAAACTCTCGCCTTCTATCGTCAGTGATGGACCAGATTTAATCGCCTTTCGGGGTGTTTCGCCACTGGCGATCGGCGTGATTCATAGGGACAGCGCCTAACGGCTATCGTGAATGAGAGTGATCTGCAGAACGCCCCAAGTGGGGGTTCACGGCATCTGGCACTTGGCCATTCCGGGTCTCACGGGCAATGACAGTGTCTCGCGGTGCTCGAAGGGTTGTAATTCGGCTTCAGAGTGAGTCTGTTAGGGGCTGTCGCACTTCGCGACTGACCCCCGGTGGGAGAGGGTGCGTACCAAGATGACGATGGATAGCGCGCAGGAAACCCCGGCTTTGGACTCCGCTACGTTCCGTCACGTAGTTGGTCACCTTGCCAGTGGCGTGACAGTCATCACGACTGGTGAACAAGACGAGAAGCATGGAATGACTGCGAGTTCGGTCACTTCGTTGTCCGCAGATCCGCCCATGATGCTTGCGTGTTTGAATCGCAACTCCCCGACCGCTCAAGAGGTCTCCAAGGCCAAGCGCTTCGCAATCAACGTTCTAGGTCAAGGCCATGAACATCTCGCGACGCAATTTGCTGTGCCGAGTGAGGACAAGTTCAAGGGAGTTGCTGTAAACAGGGGAGTGCTAGGGCTCCCCTTACTCGCTGATGCGTTGGCGCATCTTGAGTGTGAGGTGGTCGAGGAAGTCTCTGGCGGAACCCATTCAATCTTCCTTGGTCGAGTGGTGCGCGCGACCGCCAACGATGGCGCCCCATTGACGTATTTCCGTGGAGGGTTTGGTCGATTCGAATTCGCTCGTGATGACTCGGTGTATCAACGTGCCCGTCAACTGGTGCTCGAGCGCTATTTCTTGGCTGGTCACGTCATCTCACTCGAGGATTTGGCCCATGAACTTGAAGTTGACTCATCCTCGGCCTTTTACGCGCTGACACGACTGACTTCCGATGGACTCGTTCAGCGCGATCCAGACCGAGGCTACGTTGTTGTTCCCTTCGACGTGCGGACCTCTGACCAAGCTTTTGACGCCCGGTGTGTCATCGAGTTGGGTGTCATAGATATTGCGCTTGGGCAGGCATCTGATGCGGAACTGAAGGTTTTGCGTGAGCGATTTGATGCGATGGCAGAGCAACTGGTAGGCGATCGGTTCGTCGACTTTGACAAGTACCTCGAGGCAAATCTTGCATTTCACGAAAGACTCGTCGCCTTGGCGAATAATTCGTTTCTCACATCGACATTCGGTCGGCTTAGTCTCCGAAGCGTTATGACGCGCAGTTTTGGCTCGACGCCGGTTTCTTCGCAGGAATTCATTAACGTGCATCGTCGCCTCTTGGAAGCATTCGAAGGTGCTGATGCCGAGGGTGCTCGTGAGGCGGTGCGGAGTTATACCGAACTTGCAAAGGCGCGTGTGCGGGAGATCTTGTCGCACACGGGTGGTCGGCTCTGAGTACGCGCTAGTTCACACCTACATAGATCATCATGTTCAAATTCGAAATGTCGGAATACCGTGAGCGGCTTGAGGCTGTGCGTCGGTAGTGGCTGTCGACGTGGCCATTCAAGAGGGAGTTCTTGACTACAAGATTCCGCTCGTTGGGCATGGAGTTGGCTTGGATATTCATGATCTCCCCGATTACTACTGGGACGAGACGCCGCTCAAGGTGGGCGAAGTCTTCACGGTGGAGCCTTGCCTCTTGATCGATGGTGTCGCGGGTACTCGAATCGAGGACGTTGTCGTGGTGACCGAAACAGGTGCTCGGGTGCCCTCCAACACGGAGCGTGGACTTACTCCGAGTTAGTCCCTAGTAGCGGGGGCTGGAGAATGTGCCCATGGGCCACCTCGATGTTCAGCGAATCACGTATTCGCTGCCAGACGGGCGTCCGCTCCTTGGTGAGGTGACCTTCCGCGTCAGCGAAGGTGTCACTGCCGCTCTGATCGGACCGAATGGAGTCGGCAAGACCACTCTGCTCCGCATGATTGCGGGCGACATTGATCCCGAAGATGGTGCGATCACGCGCAGCGGTGGCTTGGGTGTCATGCGGCAGTTCATCGGCCAGCAATCGGAAGGGACCGTACGCGACCTGCTGCTCTCGATCTCACCAGAGCCGCTTCGCAAGGTTGCCGCTGAGGTCGATGCAGCAGAACTGGCACTGATGGATTCGGACGAAGAAAAGGTCCAAATGCGTTACGCGCAAGCGCTCGCGGACTTCGCCGATATCGGGGGCTACGACGCGGAAGTGTTATGGGATGTGTGTGCAGTCGCGGCCATGGGTCAGTCATATGACGAAATTAAATGGCGAAGTGTCTCGACGCTTTCGGGTGGCGAGCAGAAGCGACTCGTTCTCGAAGTCCTGCTTCGAGGACCCGATGAGGTGTTGTTGCTCGACGAGCCAGACAACTACCTAGATGTCAACGGCAAGCGTTGGCTTGAAGAGCAATTGCAAACGACACAGAAGTCGGTCCTTCTCATTAGTCATGATCGCGAACTCCTCCATCGTGCTGCAGGCACAATCATCACCCTCGAGCTTGGTGCTGCAGGTGCAACGTCGTGGACGCATGGCGGCGGGTTTTCGACCTACGCCGAAGCGCGTGCCGATCGCAATGCCCGACTTGAGGAGTTGCTTCGCAGATGGGATGAGGAGCACGCGAAGATCAAGGCCCTCGTATTGATGTTGAAGACTAAAGCGGCATTCAACGATGGTCTTGCCTCGCGCTATCAAGCAGCCCAGACACGATTGAAGAAGTTTGAGGAGGCCGGTCCGCCACAGGCGATTCCGCGAGAGCAGTCAGTCACGATGCGCCTGCGTGGCGGTCGCACTGGCAAGCGCGCCGTGGTGCTCACGGATCTAGCACTCACCGGACTCACCGAACCATTTAGCGGCGAGATCTGGTTTGGCGATCGGGTGATGGTTACGGGACCCAACGGAGCGGGCAAATCCCATCTATTGCGGCTCTTCGCCAATGGCGGCACAGACCCTGATGTCGAGCACCGACCTGTCGGAGAGATCGTCATCTCTCCAGTCGCGCACACCGGCACTGCCCGGCTGGGAGCCCGAGTGCGTCCGGGCTGGTTTGCCCAGACCCACGTACGCCCCGACCTTGCCGGTCGAACCCTGCTGGAGATCCTCTGGCGCGGTGACGATCATCGCGATGGGATGGGCCGGGAGCAGGCAGCGCGTGCCCTGGACCGCTACGAGCTCTCTGTGGCCTCGGAGCGCACCTTTGACGTCCTCTCCGGGGGGCAGCAGGCCCGATTCCAGATTCTGCTCCTCGAACTCTCTGGCGCGACCCTCCTGCTTCTTGACGAGCCCACTGACAACCTTGATCTGGACAGCGCAGAGGCCCTCGAAAAGGGCATCACGGCCTATGAGGGGACCGTCATCGCGGTGTCCCATGACCGGTGGTTCTCCCGTGGATTCGACCGGTTCTGGCATGTGGGTCGATCCGGCCAGGTGCGCGAGACTCCTGAGCCCGAATGGGGCGACTGAGTCCCGCTTTGACCCCCTCGGCCCCGCCCCGGTAGCATGGCGGGCTGTTGTGCCCATCCCGGGCGCGAGTCCTAGAACATGTAGAGGTTCCTGCCTTGCGTACGTACACTCCGAAGCCCGGTGAGATCACCCGGACCTGGCACATTATTGATGCCAACGACATCGTTCTCGGCCGTCTTGCGTCCCAGATCGCCGTGCTCCTGCGTGGCAAGCACAAGACCTCGTTTGCGCCGCACGTCGACACTGGCGACTTCGTTGTGGTCATCAATGCCGGGAAGGTTGCCCTCACCGGCGCCAAGCGCGAGCAGAAGATGGACTACCGCCACTCGGGTTACCCCGGCGGCATGCGCGCGACGTCCTACACCGAACTGCTCGAGTCCAACCCGCGTCGTGCGGTAGAGAAGGCCGTCAAGGGCATGCTCCCGCACAACAAGCTTGGTCGTCAGCAGCTAAGCAAGCTCAAGGTCTACGCGGGCCCCGATCACCCGCACACGGCGCAGAAGCCGCAGCCATTCCAGATCATCCAGGTTTCCCAGTAAGCGCCACGGCGCCCCGACGAAAGGACAGCCGTGGCTGACAACATCGACATCGACATTGATATTGAAACCGACTTTGAGGAAGACGCTCCCTCGGAGTACACCTCAGAAACTCCTACCGCAAAGCGTGCATCAGATCGCCCCGTCGTGACCGCACCAGCAGGTGCGACCGGCCGTCGCAAGGAGGCCGTCGCGCGTGTGCGCATCGTGCCCGGCACCGGACGTTGGGTCATCAACGGTCGCGAGCTCGCGGTCTACTTCCCCAACAAGGTGCATCAGCAACTTGTCAACGAGCCGTTCGTGACGCTGGGCCAGGAAGGTTCCTACGACGTCATCGCTCGTATCCACGGCGGCGGTGTTTCGGGTCAGGCTGGCGCTCTTCGCCTCGGCATTGCCCGGTGCCTCAACGCGGTCGACACTGAGGGCAACCGCCCGGCGCTGAAGAAGGCCGGTTTCCTCACCCGTGACGCGCGCGTCACCGAGCGTAAGAAGTACGGCCTAAAGAAGGCCCGCAAGGCACCGCAATACAGCAAGCGTTAATCGTGGCCCGGCTCTTCGGGACCGATGGTGTACGTGGGCTCGCCAATCGCGAACTCACCGCGGACCTCGCGATGGGCCTTGGCTCTGCTGCGGTTCGCGTACTCACTGCCTCTGGCAATCGCTCGGGACGTCCGCTGGCTGTTGTCGGTCGCGATCCGCGTGCTTCAGGAGAATTTCTCGAGGCAGCTCTCGTTGCTGGGCTTGCCTCCGCAGGAGCCGACGTTGCGATCGTAGGTGTCGAACCTACGCCGGCAGTCGCATTCCTGACCGCTCATCTCGGGGCCGATCTCGGCGTCATGATCTCTGCGTCGCACAACGCAATGCCGGACAACGGCATCAAGTTTTTTTCGCGTGGTGGGCACAAGCTCGCAGACGATCTCGAAGATCAGATCGAATCGGTGCTCGCCCAGACCTGGGATCGTCCAGTCGGTGCTTCAGTCGGCCGCGTGCGCACAGAGTCCGAAGCGTCGGCGACGTATCTGGAGCATCTGCTCAGCACGGTATCGACTTCGCTTTCGGGCATCCGCGTGGTCGTGGATTGTGCCAACGGCGCGGCCTCACGTGTTGCGCCCGAAGCCCTGCGCCGTGCAGGCGCGGAAGTCATCGCGATACATGCTTCTCCCGATGGGCTCAATATCAACGATGGCTGCGGTAGCACGCACATGAGTGACTTGATTGCGGCGGTTCGCGAAAACAAGGCCGATGTCGGCATCGCGCATGACGGAGATGCGGATCGTTGTCTCGCCGTAGATGCACATGGTGTTGTCGTTGATGGCGATCAGATTCTCGCGATTCTGTCGTTATCGATGCGGGAGCGAGGTGTGCTCGCCAGTGACACAGTCGTCGCGACAGTGATGTCTAACCTCGGTTTCCATATCGCGATGCGCGAGGCTGGTGTTTCAGTCGAGCAGGCCGGAGTCGGTGATCGTTACGTTCTTGAAGCGATGCGAGCGGGTTCTTACTCTCTTGGAGGGGAGCAGAGCGGCCACGTCATCATGTCTGATCATGCGACAACTGGTGACGGTGTGCTCACTGCCCTTCATGTGCTTGAGCGCATGTCCGTAACCGGCTCCTCGCTCGAGGAGCTCGCGGGAGTCATGACCCGACTCCCGCAGGTGTTGATCAATGTCTCTGGGGTGGATAAGTCCAAGATGGCCTCCTCGCCGGAGCTCGCTGAGGCAGTTGCCCTCGCAGAGGCCGAATTGGGCTCCTCCGGGCGGGTGTTGCTGCGCCCATCCGGCACCGAGCCGCTGGTGCGTGTCATGGTCGAGGCCGTCTCAGCCGACCAAGCCCAGCAGGTAGCGGAGCGCCTAGCCGCGAGCGTTCGGGCCCTTTTATCCCTCTAGCGGAAGATCGGGGGGCTAGTCAGAAGTCTTCTGGTGTACTACGGCAGCCAAGAGGACCTATTATTACACGGTGATGGGGATGCGTAGGGGGCGGGCAGTTGTCCCGGCCGCACTTGCGGCGATGGCCCTTATCGCAAGCGGTTTCGTCAACGCCATCCCTGCAACGGCAGATCCGTTGGTCGAATCGACTTCGGAGGCTCCGGCTCGCTCCACGGTGCTAGCTCCAATTTCTGCCCGTGCCGTTGCAACGCCCTCCGGCACCGAGGTGTTCATTACCCCGCCGCTCGCAAATTCCTCAGCTGACGAGCTGTGGCCAACTGGCTATCAGGTTGTCGCGTGTGGTCCTTTCTCGCTGGACTCCGTGCAGTTAAACGCGGCGTTGTCAGATGGATGCGAGGGTGGCATCGGGCAGCAAACGTTGCAGGTGCCTGCCGATCAGCTCAAAGTGAAAGTGGAGTGCACACCAAATCAGTCAATGTGGTGCGTCGTACTCGTTCGGTCGCGACACCAGGAGCAGTTATCGGAGCCGACGTACGCAGGTTCCGGTGGTGTGGCTCCCCTTCCACCTGTTTCCATCTCGGCACAACGCACCCCAGATGGCGTCGCACTTACGTGGGAGCCCGGTGCGAATGCACAGCAGGTAGGCAGTATGCCAGCGCTTGGTACTGCATTCGAGGTGCGTCGAAACGGAATCCTCCTTGCAAGCTATTTGGATTCACAGACGACAACAGATGACCGATGCGCAAATGTAGACGCGTGCACATACGCAGTCAGGGCAGTGAGTTCTGCGGGGCGCTCGGTGGCGGTCTCGGTGCTGTTGCCCAGTGGAGTCGATCAGGCCTCTGCACTTATCCCAGGTACGCATGAACGGCTTACTGCGGTTGCGCGTTCGAATGGCACGCAGGTCACGGTGTATGGCACAGCGCGACCGTCGGGCACCGGAAGCGTGCTGCATGTTCGTGGAGTGACTCGCGGCACGGATATTGAGATTCCAGTCAACCTTGCAGGTGGTTGGGCGTATTCCTTCAGCCAGAGCGCTTTAGGGAATCACTCGTTGTCGCTGGTCGAAGTGTCTTCACGTGGTTCGCGTCGATCCGTCACTACTCCCTACACAGTGCGCACCCTGCGCGCTGTTTCTGCGAAAGCGAAGGCTCCATCCGCTCCGCTCAAGGTGAGTGCGGTCACAACAGGCAGTCAAGCCACTGTCGCGTGGCAGACACCCGCCAACAACGGGGCGCCAATCACGAAGTATGTCGTCACTAGCGCACCGAGTGGTGGCACGTGCACCTACACCGTTCCGAGGTCTGGTGCATCGGCAAACTCTTGTGTCATCAAGGGACTGACGTTCGGAACTGCCTACAAATTCTCGGTGAAGGCGACGAACTCTGCGGGAGTTTCTCCTGCTGGTGTTTCACCTGTTGTCACACCGAAGTCCGTTCCCTCCGCACCAGCAAAGCCGACACTTGCCGCTATCACTGGCGGAGTGAAAGTCACCTGGACGGCGCCGGCGAGTAATGGCTCGCCGATTAAGTCCTACCGAGCTACTGTCACTCCTGGAAATGCGACCTGCACCTACACAGTTCCAGCGAACTCCCCCACCAACACCTGCAATGTGACCGGGTTGACTGGAGGTAGGTCCTATACCGCGACAGTCGTGGCCATAAACGCTGTCGGACCCTCACTGGCTTCCCCTGCGTCCAATGCCGTTGCGCTGGCAGCGCCGGCGACCGCACCGGGTGCGCCCACTGCTGTCTCGGCTGCTAGCGCGACGACGTCTTCGCTCGGAGTGTCCTGGACGGCGCCATCGTCTACCGGCGGCTCTGCGATCACGGATTACGTGGTCGAGTACAGCCTGCAGGGCGCAGGCTCGTGGACGACATTTCCGCATTCAGCCTCTACCGCCACATCGATCACGGTGACGGGGCTTGCTCTTGGGACCGCCTACGTGTTCCGCATTTCGGCGAAGAATGCGATTGGAACTGGCCCGGCGTCGGCTTTGTCCTCAGCGGTCTCGACTTTGGCAATCGCACCTGGCTCTCCGACATCAGTGATAGCGGAGTCGAGGGATGGTTCTGCGAATGTGAGCTGGACAGCGCCAACAAGCACGGGTGGGGCCCGAATCTCGTCTTACCGTGCTGTTGTGGTGGGGAACTCGTCAAAGTCGTGTACCTATGTGGTCCCCGAAATCGGCACACCTGCGAACGCTTGCGTTGTCGCGGGGCTCACTAATGGAAATTCGTACCAATTCTCAGTGATTGCAATAAACGCGGCTGGAGAATCGGGCACCTCATTGGCATCGAGCGCAATCTATGTAGGGGCGCCAGCTGCTTTAGAAAATGTGATCGCGAGCGCCGGTGACGCACAGGCGACGGTGACATTCCCGAACGTTGAAACGCTGCCCGAAGGCATGGGGAATACGGCATACCTGGTTACCGTAGATGGCTACCCAGGCATATCTGGCTGTACCGCATACAGAAATTTTGTCTATACGCCTGTGTTTGCGGTTGCCCCAGAAGCCTCATGCACCGTTTTTGGTCTCACAAATGGAGTTGAGTATTCCTTCTCGGTGCGGGTCCGAGTCTCATCGCTATTCCTACCGGACCCGAACATTCTCGCTCTGAGTCCCCCTGCGCGGTCTAATTCTGTCACTCCGGCAGCGCCACCTAGTGCGCCAAGGGCCGTCACCCTTTATTCCTTCAATGGCGGTGCGTTGCTGTCGTGGGATGCTCCGAATGACAATGGTGGCTCGCCAATCACCGCGTATGAAGTGACGGCAACGCCAACAGTGGGTGACCCGATCACCTACACGTACGCCCCCACTGCGCGACGGGTAGGAATAAGTGGGCTCGATCAGGATGTTAACTATTCCGTGTCAGTAACCGCTGTCACCGAGCGTGGCACCGGCACCGCAGTGGCGAACAGAGCAGCGTTCTTCTCCGCGAAGACATCGGCTCCTCGCAACATCTCCGTAGTCGGGGGTGACGGTCAAGCTGTTGTTGCCTGGGATGAGCCGACTTCGGTTCCTTTCCCGGTGCTCTCCTACACGATCACAGCGACGGATTACTACTACCCCACACAGCAGGTTACTTTTACTGCGACGGATAGTCCGGCTACCTTCACCGGATTGACGAACGGGCACACGTACACGTTCACGGTGGTTGCCGAGAATGGCGCAGGAGCAAGTCCAGCATCGACGGCTTCAGCTGAGACGCTTATTGCAGCGCTACCCGAAGCGCCAGCAACTGCCTCCGTTGAATCTGGCAATCGATTCGTTTCCGTGACGTGGTCGCCGGTGGAGTACGAGCGTTCCGGGGGCTCCAGCGTGACGGAGTACGTCATCACGGCAACTCCAGAGACGGGTGACGTGATCACGAAGACGGTCACGGGCAGCTATACGTCGGACTGGACTGCCTTGGAGTCTGCAGTCTCGGCCATTGACGGGTTGGTGGATGGTCTCGACTATGCATTCACGGTGGCAGCAAAGAGTGCCATGGGAGTTTCGCCTGCAACAGCCGCCGGAACCACCCGCTCGATTGGTGCGCCGAGCCAAGTTGCTATCACCTCTGCTGTGGGTGCGAATGGTCGAGTCACCGTCACGTGGAATGCGCCTGCGAGCGATGGCGGTTCGGCGGTCACTCAGTACACAGTGTCGGCCTCCTGGAGTTCGTGCGTGGTGGTCCCAAGTGGTCCTGGGCCATATTCGTGCACGGTCTCCGGCTTGTCCAATGGTTCACCATACGGTTTCACGGTCAGAGCTCAGAATGGTGCGGGGAGTTCCTACTCAAGCACGTGGTGGGCGTCTCCACAGGTATCGGCGCCGGATAGCCCCTCGAGCGTCACTGCGGTTGCGAGCACCATCACTCAAGGAGCGGTGGTCGTTTCATGGCAACTACCCAACGACGGTGGTGGGGCTACTTTCACCAACTACACAGTGACAGCTTCGCCGGGTGGTCGTACGTGCAATGCCTACTCCAGTAACTCGACCTCATGCACGGTCTATGGATTGACGCCAGGAGTCTCCTATTCCTTCACGGCAACCGCCACGAACACGATTGGCACCAGTCCTGCTTCAAATTCCTCAAACTCGGTGATGGCAACAGGGCGCCCCGGTCAACCTGATGTACCCGTCGTACGAGGTGGCCCCACAACCGCGACTGTGTCGTTCACGCCGCCCTCAGCGAATGGTCTGGCGATCACTCGCTACGAGGTATCGGTCATCGAAATGGACCCGTTGCTTCCGAATCCGCCAGCTGTCTATGGCACGGAGTCGCCGATTACCGTCACAGGGCTAACTCTTGGCCACACCTATCGCTTCGCCGTGACTGCCCGCAACTCGATGGGTGACGGCTACATGTCGAGCATGACCGATGACTGGGTCTCCGCCAACAAGCCTTCTGCTCCGAACATCACGTCAGTAACACCGGGCACCGACTCGGTGCATGTTGTCTTCACTACACCAGCCAATGGCGGTTCCCCCATTACGTCATACGAGCTCGTGGCAGTTGATGACACAGAGCCCGTCGCTGACACGATCGTGCGTGTGGCTTCCAGCCCTGCGGAGATTCCTGGTCTCGTCACTGGCCACTCCTATCGGATAACCGTGCGTGCCACTAATGTCGCTGGCGATTCCCCTGCATCGGTCTTGAGTTCGTCGGTTGTGCCGCAGGCGACCCCAGGTGCTCCTTCGGGAGTGATGGCTACGTCAAGCGACGGCGGTCTGTCTGTCGCCTTCGTGGCGCCGACAGTGACCGGTGGTTCCGCAGTGACTGGCTACCGCGTTCGAGTGCACGATTCGATCAGCGGCACAGATGCCTACGCGACTGGAGCGGGCAGCCCGATCTCGATTGCCGGCCTCATCAATGGTCGGTCCTACGTTGTCTCGGTTCAGGCGACAAAGAGTGCATACATTGCGGGCCCGTATGCCGATGGCAGCGAGGTAGGCGTGCCTGCCGGTCGCCCGGGTGCACCGGCCAATGTCGTTGCGACTAACTCGCAGAACGCCCAGTCGTCGGTAAGTTTCACTGCGCCTAGTGCAAATGGCGCCGCCATCACCTCCTATACGGTGACGGCCACGGAGCAAGTCGCCCCCTTTGGTGTAGTGACCGCCAGTGGGAGCTCTAGTCCGATTGTTATCTCGGGACTGACTAATCGCCACGCCTACCGGATCACCGTTGCCGCAACGAATCGCATGGGCACAGGTGACGCCACTCCAAACGTCGGCTACACGACCCCGGTCGCCCCGCCTGGCCCGCCGACCGGAGTTTCGGCGTCTGCCACGGGATCGACCTCAGCGAGCGTCTCTTTTGCGGCACCCACAGATAACGGCGGCTCATCAGTGCTCTCGTACACGGTCACCGCAACCGATCGCGATGATGCGGCGGGCACGCGGGTGGTTGTCGGCTACACATCGCCCATCACGGTGACGGGACTGGTCGCGGGAGACACCTATACATTTGCTGTGGCTGCGACGACAATTTCAGCAACGGGAGAGTCGTCGGCAGCGGTCCCAGTTGCACCGCAGGTCGTGTCTGGTGTTGTGACATCGGGTGGCAACACCCAAGCAGAGGTCGAGTGGGTCATCCCCGCACCGAGCTTCGGAGAACGGGCTACCTACACCGCAATAACAAATTTGGGTCAATCCTGCTCGTCGTCAGGCACGAGCTGCGTGATTCCGGGACTCGTCAACTACACGACCTACACAGTGACGGTCTCAGCAACTAACGTCTCAGGGACGAGCGCGTCGACAAGCGCGAGTTCGGTGACGCCGGTTCCGGTGTCGGTGGCAACAGAGTCGCCGTCGGCGCCTCGTAATGTGCTAGCAACACCCCAGATTAACGGATTTGGTGATGGTTCGGCGGTTGTCACGTGGGATATGCCGGCGGACTCCGGCGGTGGGGCAATCACCGGCTATGTCGTGACGACATCGCCTGCTGACGGTACGTGTACCACTCAATTCATTCGTAGTTGTGTGCTGACCGATCTAGACCCGCACGCGCTCTACACGGTGCAGGTCGTTGCAACTAACTCCGTCGGAACATCTGTGGCAGGTACATCATCCGAAGTGAGCGCGTGTGGATTTGATTCACGATTGTCTCGCTGTAAGTGGAAGGTTGCGGGTCAGGATGTCCGCGCAGAGCAAGTTGATGGTGGCGTACGTGTTTCGTGGCGCTACGGTTCAGCCGGCACTGCAACGGCCATGCCTTCGGGTCGGACGTGCACGTCGCTTGCCTTCGACCCGGTGACCCTGCAAAATGCACCGCGAGATTCGCAGGACCGCCAGTACTGTGTCATCACAGGATCCTTCGACCCCGCTGAGACATTCCGTGTCAATGCGAGCGAATTCGACTCCAGCTCTTCTGTGCATGCGACGTGGGTTTCCGCGATAGTTCCGGCCTACACACGCGCTGTGTCGCCGCGCGTTACAGGCACGTTGACATTGGGCTCCTCAGTAACCGTCGTTGCCGCACCGGTGTCATGCGCTAATCCGCTCAACTGCGACAACGCCGTGACGTTCACGGGAGTTGTGGCCGGTGGCACATTCGATGTCCCGTTGACGGCAATCGCCGAGGGTCGGTACAACGTCTACGTCTTGAACCCACTGCTTGAGCGTGTACTTGCCTTGACCACGCCGAGAATCTTGGTCGTTGATCGTACGAACCCGACGCCTCTGACGGTACCCGTGGCTCCTTCTACGGTCGGTACGAGTACCACCGCGTCTGAGTTGCTGGGAGTTGATTACGCGAAGACAGCGACAGTTGCGGGCCTTGCAGAGTGTGACGATGTGAACACCTTCACGGTGGATTGGTACTCCGGTGATTCGGCGACTGGCGCAGTCCTTCGGACCTCGTCCCCTACGCGCAGCCCGCTCGGCGCGGTGTGTTGGTATTCGGACACCTTGCCTGCCGCTACGGATGGCACCTACACCGTAGTGCTCACGCTCTCGGATCCCTCTGGGAATTCCTCGACTATCGCTGAGAACGTGGTGGTTGACTCGCGTGCACCAGATCTTTCGGTGGACATACCGTTGGCTGGTGAGACTGTTCCGTCGGGCATCATCGGGGTTTCCGGAACCTCTATAACTGAGCTCACGGATAACACGAACTTGACTGTGTCTGCCGTACGTGGTGAAGACGTCGTCGCTCGAACCGTCTCTGTGGCCGCGAACAACTCGTGGTCCACTGAGCTCGCCCTGAATTCGGGTTCGTGGACCCTGACCATCGAACGCACTGATCGAGCAGGTAACTCGACGGCTGTCACACGATCCATTTCCGTCGTCGATTCACCCACAACGTTGTCCATCTCGCAACCACGAGCCAACAGTGTCGTGGGGAGCAGCACAACCGTTCGTGGTTGGGCGATTCCAGGAAGCCGGGTTGTGCTCACCGCGGGGGACACCGAACTCGAGACGACGACGGCCGCCTCCGATGGTTCGTGGGTGGCTCTGGTCACTCTGGATCCATCCGTCACGAGCGTGCGGGCAGCGGTGGGCCTTGTGGCAGTTGAAGTTGCGATCAATGTCGGCCTAACGCCGTCAACTGTGACCATCGCGAATCCGGGTGTGGGCGGGCGCACCAACGGACGTCCGCTCACCGGAACGGGCCCAATTGGGGCAACTGTGACGGTGACTATTGACTCAACTTCGATCGATGCAGTGGTGGACTCCAACGGCCAATGGTCGGTTCCGTTGACTGGGTATGCACTGGGCAATCACACAGTCTCTGCAACCGACGGATCGACCACCGCAACATTAACGATCGTGATTGATCGG
>CAINMH010000016.1 GCA_903850745.1 uncultured bacterium | reverse complement strand
GCCGCCGCATTCCACATGCTGATGTGCACCGATACGAAGGTGCGCGGCATCTTGTGCTCGAGGATGCGCCCGCGGCAGTCAAGGATTTGTTGATGTGGATTGAAAGTGCCGCCCAAGCCCCGTCCGAACCATCACGTGATCATCAAAGCCCACAAGATGTAGCACCCATCACTGATCAGCTTGTGCGTCGGGCGGCGGATAACTCAGTGGCAATCGTAGAGATGGCTTCAGAACGTGAAGTGTCATGGGCACAGTTACATGGGCGGGTGAGCGCACTTGTTGCGCACCTCCGCTCTTGCGGGGTGGTGACGGGTGATCGGGTTGCGATCCTCGTGCCGCCGAGCATTGAGCTCGTGGCCACTGTGTACGCATGCTGGGCAATGGGCGCAGTGGTCGTTGTAGCAGATTCTGGCCTAGGCGTGCGCGGGATGCGTCGCGCATTGCGTGGAGCGTGTCCCGATCACGTGGTGGGAATCCCAGCTGGCCTCGCGCTCTCGAGGACCTTGCGCGTTCCCGGTCAGCGCATCAAGGCTGGCCGAGAGATCTCTATGCATAGCAACGAGGCCCTTCCTGCACCTCCCGACTTGGACAGCGATGCTCTTGTCGTGTTTACCTCCGGGGCGACTGGACCTTCGAAAGGCGTCGTGTACACGCATCGGCGTTTGAGTGCGCTGAGGAATGTACTCACTAATCACTATGCGATGACGGATAAAGACGCATTAGTAGGCGCCTTCGCGCCATGGATCGTGCTGGGCCCGGCACTGGGCATAGCGTCAGTCATCCCCGACATGGACCTGCGGGCTGCTGAGTCGTTGACCGCTCGTGCGGTTGCTACGGCGACGGCCCGGGTCAACGGGACGCTGATGTGGGCATCGCCGGCGGCCCTGCGTGGGGTTGCGACTACGGCTGGGCAACTCACGGTCTCTGAGCGAGAGTGGCTTTCGTCGCTGCGGCTAATACTCGGTGCGGGAGCGCCCGTGCCGATTGATGTGTTGCGCGCCGTGTCAGCGCTGGCTCCTACTGCGAGCGCACGCACGCCCTATGGCATGACCGAAGTGTTGCCCGTCAGTGACGTGTCGCTGCACGAGATCGAAGTAGCAGGGATCGGCAACGGCGTACTTGTGGGAAGACCGGTTGACGGTGTCGAAGTCGCAATCGCCCCGCTCGATGCAGCCGGTTGTGCGGGTGAAGAGCTCACGGCCTCGCCAGGCATCACCGGCGAGATCGTGGTTCGTGCCGCGCATGCAAAGGAGCGCTATGACAACCTTTGGGTCACTCAACACGCGTCGGCTCAGCCGGTAGGTTGGCATCGGACTGGGGACGTTGGTCATCTGGATGAGTCGGGACGCCTCTGGGTTGAGGGTCGTCTCGCGCACGTGATTGTCTCCGCGACCGGACCCATCACGCCGGTCGGACCCGAACAGCGGGTCCTTCAGGTGCCACACGTTGTGGGTGCTGCATGTGTAGGTGTGGGACCCCGTGGCATCCAGCAGACGGTGATAGTCGTGGTCGCTCCTATCCGCGTGGGCGTTGCGCCTGTCAGTCTTACCGATCGTGTCCGAGCAGTGGCTGGCGTAGAAGTGGCCGCTGTTCTCGTCATCGACAAACTTCCAGTAGATATTCGCCACCATTCGAAGGTCGACCGAACCGCTGTCGCACGTTGGGCGGAAACGATCTTGGCTGGAGTGGGTCGCTAATGCGCGTCCTCGTCACTGGGGGCAGAGGACTTCTCGGTGAGGCAACCGTGTCAGCGCTGGTTCGTGAGGGCCACAGAGTGCGGATCATGCAGCGAACCTCGAGCGAGGTAGCTGCACGCATTGAAGGTGTTGAAGAGGTCCTCGGCGATGTGCGCAATCGGGAAGATGTTCGTGGGGCGTGCTCGCACATGGATGCGGTGGTGCATCTTGCTGCACGAGTGGCTGTGACGGGTTCGTGGGCGGAGTTCTACGAAGTTAATGTGGTGGGCACCCAGCATGTGTTTGAAGAAGCTCGGGCAGCTGGCGTGAAGCGAGTTGTGCATGTGTCATCACCGTCAGTGGCACATCTGGGTCATGCTCTTGTTGGTGCGGGCGCGACCCCGGCTGACGCACACTCGGCACGCGGTCACTATTCGCGAAGTAAGGCAATGGCAGAAATCTATGCGCTCGACAGTGACTCGCCAGGCTTCGCTGTCGTCGCGATTCGCCCCCACCTTGTCTGGGGTCCAGGAGACACGCAACTTGTTGCACGCATCATCGAACGTGCGCGGCAAGGACGCCTCTTCGTTGTCGCACACGGGAATGCACTCGTGGATACGACCTACGTCGACAATGCGGCCGACGCGATGGCAGCAGCACTTGAGCATGCGGCCGATGCGGAGGTCCATGGGCGAGCGTTCGTCGTATCTAATGCCGAACCCCGTCCCGTTCGCGAACTTTTCGACCGCATGGCAGCGGCAGCTGGCTGCGCGGGCACGATCCGAAGTGTTCCGTTCTCGCTTGCGTGGATGGCTGGGGCCATTTCCGAACGTATCTGGGCAAAGCGTGAGACCGAGCCACCGATCACGACCTTCCTCGCGGAGCAGTTGGCAACCGCGCACTGGTTCGATCAGCGGGAGACTCAAGCGGCCTTGAGTTGGGCGCCAAAAGTCAGCCTCGCTGAGGGATTTGAGCGACTTCGTCAGTCTTTCCTCTAGGGTGACGAACGTGTTCACTAGCCCTTCGTGGATCGAAATCGGTTCATCGCGTAGCGCACGCCGTGAAGCGGGTCGGGCGCGTAGACGTAATTTGCCGTGGACTGCTGTCATGGAGTGGCCATCCGGAACCTCGCTTCTGCTCGATCCCCTCGACATCGCTGGGCTATGTGCTGTCGTTGCACAGGCACCCACGTCGGGTCTGATGACACATCTGGTCGGGCCTACCGCTCATCTCTTGGCCGTTCGGGATGAGCGGTCAGAACTCGTCGTTGCCGACCTTGGCGGCCTCGAGCACGCTATCGAGGGGCCTTGGGAGTGGGACGTACGCACGATTGCTCTGCGATTGGCGCGTGACACTCAATCGGTGGAGAAGGGGCGCGCGGTCGTTTCACAATTTGCCCATTCCTACCGCGATGCGATCAGGTCTGCGGCTGCTCTCGAACATGCGGGCGGCTGGCAGGGGCTCGCATCTGGGCCGGGGGCGTTGGGCGCATACGCACAACTGACTCGTGGCGGTGCCAAGGGCAAAACGGCGTCAGCAGCCTTCCCTGTCACAGCGCGTGGACGTCTTGGTTGGGTCAAGGGTAATTCGCGAATCGTCCGTAAGGAACTGCCCTTTGATCGAGTCGAAGTCGACTCCGATGCGGTCCTGCGTATGTTCGCCGAGTATCGCGAGGCGCTACCGGAGGCACTGTCTCTCCGGATGCAGCGAATGGTCGTGGTGGATGCAGTTGGTCGGACAGATTCTGGTGGACTCCTCGTTCTCGTGGTGGACGAAGAAGGCAACGATCCGATCTTGTTGCAGACGAGCGTGGTGCATGAATCCGCTTGGGAACCCTTCGCCGGTGATGCTGTTTTGGGCTCAGATGCCCAGCGGGTCCTGCTCGCTTCGACTCTCCTCCAGGTGTCACCTGACCCCTTGCTGGGTTGGTCTAGCGATGTTCGCCAGACTCGCTCGGTTATGTGGTCTCAGGCAGTCCCCGACCAACCGTCGCGTCTGGGGATGACCCAGTGGCTTCGCCTTCGGGAGGCCGCGGCGATGGGATCGGTGTTGGGCCGGGCGCACGCACGAACTGTTGACGCTTCGGCGTTGGCCGGTTATCTCGGTGGGTCAGACGGGTTCGACCGGGCGCTCGCGGAGTCGACGCTCCCATAACTTTGTCAGCCTGTAGGCATCAAGTTGCAGCCGAGAACAATTTGCTGGATAGCCATCGCACCGTCGGCAATTAAGGGGTCATCCTGCTGGACAGGAATCGTGATTGTGCCGTCTTTCATGCCCAGATAGACCGCGATGATCGCGTCAACTTGGGCTACCCCTAGTTCGTCGCCAACCGCTCTAGCGGCTTCGAGTATGCCCAAGGATTCATCGACGGTTGGATCTGTTGGTCCTGTGGGGTCCGGTAGATCAAGTAGTGGAGCGAACGCCGCACAGAAGGCTTCTGGGTAAACGGCTGATGCAGAGGGATCACTCGTCGGCGTCGAGGAGCTCGCAGAAGAGCTCGATGCGGAAGTCATGGATGCGGGCATGCTGCTGGTGGCGTTCCCGCTGCTGCTGCCGCATGCACTGAGCGCGAGAACGGGCAGGCTCAAGGCGACTACCGAGAGCACGAACCTTGACCTACGCACTGCTCCTCCTGCTAGTCATCAACACGGCTGTGCCCCCGGCAGGATTCGAACCTGCGCTTGTGCCTCCGGAGGGCACCGCTCTATCCCCTGAGCTACGGGGGCTCAAAGGTCGGTACAGGCTAACAGTCGTGTGATGCATGCTGGCACGATGCCTAAGTGGCCACAGAACAACCGCAGAGCGATGAACTGCTGTGTGTGCGCGAGGGCAGTGCGGGATTTTCGGTCAAGGTCGTACGTAGACTCGGTGGTCGCACCACGTGGGTGGGCCGTGTCGCTGATCTTGGATTAGGTGTGGTCTCGCGGTACGGCCGCCATCACGGTTCGGTCCTCGCCGGTGGACTTGCATTCTTCACGGCTCTGGCGATCACCCCGTTGATCGTGGCCTTCGGAGCAGTTGCTGGGCTAGTCATTGACCCCGCTCGGCTTGAACAGGCGATGCAAGATCTCATTGCGCAATTCCCCTCCGCGAGCATCCTTGAGCCGTTCGCCGCCCAGCTGATTTCGTTGGCAAAAAGCACTTCGACAACTGGATTAACCGTGGCTGGAGCGGTCGGCATTGCCGTCGCGATTTTCGGTTCGACGCGCATAGTGACGGCCACTCGGCAGATTCTCGATGTCGCCTTCGAACACCCGCACTCGCGGCGAGTGCTTGCTCTTCGAGCGCTGTCAGTTCTGGTGATCTTGCTGGGGATTATCGTCATGTTAATTCTGGTGGTGCTGCTCACCGTCGTACCCGTGGTTCTTAATGCATTGCACGTCGAAGGAGTCGTACGGACCCTTCTCTCGGGCCCACTTATCTGGTTGTTGGTCCTTGTTCTCGTCTACGCGCTGCTGCGCACGATCTACCACCTCGGGCCGGTCCAGCGAAGCACACTCACGTGGTGGTCGCCAGGCGCTGCTGTCGTGACGGCGTGGCTAGTACTGATGACCCTGGGGCTGAACATCTACGTGTCGTACTCGTCGACATTGGATGTCGCAGTCGCGTTACTCGGCGGTGCGGCCGTTTTGCTGCTGTGGCTCTACCTCAGTGCGATGGGGATTGTGCTTGGTGCCGAGTGGGAGGGGATTCGTTGTGCCAGAAACAGCACGAAGCCCCGGCGCTTGCGCACCGGGGCTTCGTGACTCAGATCGATTGATCAAATTGTCGGATAGATCAGACAATCCGGACGTTGTCGGCCTGCGGTCCCTTGGGTCCCTGGACGATGTCGAACTCCACGAGCTGGTTCTCGTCAAGCGAACGGTATCCATCGGACTGAATTGCGGAGTAGTGGACGAATACGTCTGCGCCACCGTCGGCCTGAGCGATGAAGCCGAAGCCCTTTTCCGCGTTGAACCACTTCACTGTTCCCTGTGCCATGTGTTGCTTCTCCTAGCATGAACGATCGCCGTGCGGTTGCCCGGCGCAGCGGTGGTGCGAGCCTTCGTTCCTGCTTTTGAAGCAAAATGCCCGTCGACTGGTGTCGGCGGGCATGGGAAACGGTGGTCCTTGTGCAGCACTGCCACGAGAACGCTAGCACGCCGAAGGCCCCCGTGGGGACAATCGCTAGTCTTCTGGGATGACACCGGAGGAACTCAGCTCTGCGGCCCTCGCGGCCGTAACCGCCCTGATCCATGAGGGATCCATCGCTGCGGGGGTCCCCAATGAGGTGCGGATGGAGCGTCCGAAGTCCCGTGAGCACGGTGATTACGCCACAAATATTGCCCTCACATTGGCCAAACAGGCCGGTCAGCCCCCTTTAGTTCTGGCCGAGGCCATCGCTGAACGCCTGGCGTCTACCCCCGGAATCAGCAGTGCAGAGGCGGTCAAGCCAGGCTTCATCAATATCCGGCTGGACTCCGCGACCCAGGGCGAAACTGCCCGTCGCATCGTCGAGGCGGCCGATTCTTACGGCACGGTGACCACGTTGACAGGCCAGTCCTTCAACGTGGAGTTCATCTCGGCCAATCCCACCGGCCCGCTACATCTGGGGCACACCCGCTGGGCTGCTGTGGGCGATGCGCTCGCCCGGGTGCTCGTGGCCGCGGGCGCCAAAGTGGCCACTGAGTTCTATGTCAACGATCGAGGTGTTCAGATCGAACGCTTTGGGCAATCGGTCATGGCAGCTGCGAATGGCCAGCCAATCCCGCCGGATGGCTACCACGGTGCCTATGTAGTGGACCTAGCTGCTGAAGTGATTGCGGAACACCCGGAGATTCTTGGGTTGGCGCCAGCTGCGCAGCAACTCGAATTTCGCGAACGGGCTTATCAGCGGCAACTCGCGCAACAGAAGGCCGTCTTGAAGATCTTCCGTACCCACTTCGATGTGTGGGCGTCCGAGCGCGATTTGCACTCCAACGGAGCAGTGGAGCGCGGGCTTGATCGCCTTCGAGCGCAGGGCCACGTCTACGAGCAGGACAAAGCGGTGTGGTTGCGCACCACGGACTTCGGGGATGACAAGGATCGCGTCCTCATCAAACAGGATGGCGAACTCACGTATTTCGCTTCGGATACGGCGTATTACGTCGACAAGCGCAATCGTGGGTTCGATGTACTGATCTATCTTCTCGGGGCAGATCACCATGGCTACGTCAACCGGCTACGGGCTGTTTCGGCATGTGCCGGAGATGACATGGATACCAATGTGGAAGTTCTTATTGGTCAGTTAGTCAAGATGATGAAGGGCGGCGAAGAAGTCCGGTTGTCAAAGCGCGCGGGCACAATCATCACGCTGGAGGATCTCGTCGACGAGGTTGGTGTCGACGCCGCTCGCTACACGCTCGTGCGCTACCCGGTCGACTCTCCGTTGACCCTTGACCTTGATCTCATCTCGCAGCGCAGCAACGACAACCCGGTCTACTACGTGCAATACGCACACGCGCGCATCGCGTCAGTGCTGCGCAACGCCGCGGACCTCGGCATCGATTGGCGGGCTGCAGCGTTCGATCCTGCGCTGCTCGACGATGACCGGGAAAACGATCTTCTGGGCATCCTCGCGGAGTTCCCACGCGTGGTCGCCTCTGCTGCCGAGTTGCGCGAGCCACACCGCGTTCCCCGATACCTCGAGGACATGGCCACGGCCTATCACCGGTTCTATGACGCCTGCCGGGTACTGCCCAGAGGTGACGAGGAGGTTGAGCCGCAGCACATCGCTCGACTGTGGCTCTGCGCGGCGGCACGCCAGGTGCTCTTCAACGGTCTCCAACTGTGTGGAGTCTCGGCTCCTGACCGCATGTGAGGCTCCGCGGGGTCGACTTGGCGCTATCCCGGTAGCGTTTACCTATGCGCGCGCACCCGGCAGGACCTCGGCACGGCGAGGTCATCGCTGCCCCAGGTAGCCCCCCGCGCCCTGACTCGGCGGTCGAACTGCACAATCTTGACCCCGCAGTGTGGCCAGCCTCGGCTCGCCGCGAGGACGGGTGCATCGCGGTTGGAGGGGTCTCCGTGAAGAGTCTCGCTGCCACGTACGAAACTCCGCTCTTCGTGCTCGATGAGCAGGATTTCCGGGACCGAGCACGGGCATACACAAACGCCTATGCGGATTGCGACGTCTACTACGCCTCCAAGGCATTCCTTTCGACTCGCGTGGCGCAGTGGGCGCATGAGGAGGGCCTACGCATCGATGTGGCATCCGGCGGCGAACTCGCGGTTGCGCTGCGCGGGGGAGTTCCAGCGAGAGACATCCTCTTCCACGGCAATAACAAGTCAGTTGCCGAGATTGAGCGGGCGATTGACGCCGGTGTCGGACGCATCGTCCTAGACTCCTTTGAGGAGATTGAGCGTGTTGCGGTGGCTGCTCGTGCGCGAGGCATCGTTCAGCCCGTCTTCGTCCGGATCACGGTGGGAGTCGAGGCACACACGCACGAATTCATCGCAACTGCCCACGAGGACCAAAAATTCGGACTCTCTATTTCGAGTGGTGCCGCCGAGGAGGCCGTGCAGCGCATTCTCGAACTGCCGTCCCTCCGGCTGCTCGGCGTTCATTCGCATATTGGCTCACAGATTTTTGATGCAGCCGGATTCGAAGTCGCCGCCTCACGTGCCGTAGCGCTTCTGGCCAAGCTGGGCGTGGAGTTCGGCTTTGTCGCCGAAGAACTTAATCTCGGTGGCGGCATGGGTATCGCGTATGTCAGTGAGGACGATCCTCTCCAGGTCACCGATATGGCTGACCAGATTCGTGCGGTGGTGAGTCAGGCGTGTGAGGCATCCGGAATCCCGCTGCCCCGCCTCGCGGTCGAGCCAGGTCGTTCGATTGTTGGTCCGGTCGGCATCACCGTCTACGAAGTAGGCACCGTCAAACCGGTGGAAATCGGCAACGGACACGTACGTACCTACGTCTCCGTGGATGGTGGCATGAGTGACAACATTCGCACCGCGCTCTACGACGCCGAATACACAGTGACCCTCGCATCTCGCGAATCGACAGCTCCGGCGATGCTCGCGCGCGTCGTGGGCAAGCATTGTGAGAGCGGCGACGTCGTGATCCGTGATGCGTGGCTGCCGAGTGATCTCATGCCAGGTGATCTGCTGGCTGTGGCAGCAACTGGCGCCTACTGCCGATCGATGTCCTCGCAATACAACTACATCCCAAGGCCTGCTGTTGTTTCGACGAGGGATGGCGAGTCCGCGGTGGTCTTACGTCGTGAGACCGAACAGGATCTGCTTTCGCTCGACCCCGGCGCAATCCAAGGAGTGCCATCATGAGTGCCGTGCGTGGACCGATCACTATTGCGCTACTCGGCGGTGGCACGGTGGGCTCTGAGGTAGCGCGGATGCTTCTGGGAAATGCCAGCGACCTTGAGGCTCGCATTGGCGCCCCGGTCAGACTCACCGGTGTTGCGGTCCGCGACGTGGCAAAGGTGCGCCCCGGAATCCCGGCCGACCTCCTGACCGCCGACGCCGCGGCCCTCGCGAGCAGCGGAGCCGACATCGTGGTCGAGCTCATGGGCGGCATTGAGCCAGCCCGGAGTTTGATTCTCTCCGCCATGGCCGCCAAGTCCTCGATTGTTACCGCTAATAAGGCACTGCTCGCCGCTGATGGTGCGACTTTGTACGCGGCGGCTGCCAAGAATGACGTTGATCTGTATTTCGAGGCGGCCGTGGCAGGAGCAATTCCGCTGCTGCGTCCGTTGCGCGAGTCACTCGCGGGTGACACGGTCCGTCGTGTGCTTGGCATTGTCAATGGCACCACCAACTTCATCCTCACTAAAATGGATGAGCAGGGTGCGGACTATGCGAAGGTGCTCGCAGAAGCGCAAGCCCTCGGTTATGCCGAAGCAGACCCGACTGCAGACGTCGAGGGATTTGATGCTGCTGCAAAGGCCGCCATCCTTGCCGAATTGGCGTTCCATACGCGCGTGACCGCGGATGATGTTCATCGCGAGGGCATGTCGTCTGTGACTGCGTCAGATATTGAAGCTGCACGGGCGATGGGTTTTGTCATCAAACTCTTGGCCGTTGCCGAGCGCGTCGACGACGGTGTGATCGTCCGCGTGCATCCGACTATGGTCCCGCGCACGCATCCCCTCGCGAGCGTGCGTGAGGCGTTTAATGCAGTTTTCATCGAAGCAGACGCTGCTGGGCAGATGATGTTCTACGGCCGTGGTGCGGGCGGCGCACCGACAGCAAGTGCTGTACTGGGCGATCTGGTGGCGGTGGCTCGCAACCTCACCAGTGGCGGCCGGGGCCCTCGCGAGTCTGTGTATGCCGATCTGCCTGTGCTGCCCGTAGGCGACGCGATGACGCGCTATTACATCAATCTCGAAGTGGCTGATCGTCCCGGAGTGCTGGCCTCCATTGCTCAAGCATTTGCTGCTGAGGGAGTCAGTATTCAGGTTGTTCGTCAGGATGGACACGGCGATGACGCAGGTCTAGTGGTGCGCACACATCGTGCAACTGATGGTGCGCTGAGCCGGACTGTCGAAAGATTGCGCACCCTCGACACGGTCAAGAGTGTTCTAGGAGTAATGCGCGTAGAAGGAGAGGCGACACCGTGACGCAGCAGGGAGCGCATCAGTGGCGTGGGCTCATTGAGGAGTACCGCCATCGGCTACCGGTGACTGCCGCTACGCCTGTCGTCACGCTGTGCGAAGGTGGCACACCGCTGGTCTACGCCTGCGTTCTCAGTGAGATGACTGGGTGTGCAGTGTGGCTGAAATACGACGGCGCTAATCCCACTGGATCGTTCAAAGACCGCGGGATGACCATGGCCATTTCCAAGGCAGCGGAGGCTGGAGCGCGCGCAGTGATCTGCGCATCGACGGGCAATACATCCGCGAGCGCTGCTGCCTACGCGGTGAAGGCGGGCATGGTTGCTGCGGTTCTCGTGCCCGATGGCAAGATCGCTATGGGCAAGCTTGCGCAGGCGGTCGTGCACGGCGCAACTCTGCTTCAGGTGCAGGGCAACTTCGACGACTGCCTCACTCTGGCCCGAGAACTGTCCGATAACTACCCAGTCGCACTGGTCAATAGCGTCAATCCCGATCGCATCGAAGGGCAGAAGACGGCGTCGTTCGAGATCGTGGACATGCTCGGCAATGCGCCGGATATTCACTGTCTCCCGGTAGGCAATGCCGGCAACATCACGGCGTATTGGAAGGGCTATCGCGAATATGCGGCAGATGGCATCGCCAAGCAGTTACCGCGTATGTGGGGATTTCAGGCTGAGGGTTCAGCGCCGATTGTTCGCGGCGAGATCGTCAAGAACCCCGAGACTATTGCGACCGCAATACGCATTGGCAATCCTGCGTCGTGGGATCAGGCGATCAACGCCCGGGACGAGTCGGGTGGTCACATTGATGCAGTGTCTGACGCTGAAATTCTCGATGCGTACCGACTGCTCGCGTCACGCGAGGGGCTCTTCTGCGAGCCGTCATCCGCGGCAAGCGTCGCGGGACTGCTCAAGATGCATGCAGCGGGACAACTCGACAGCGGGCAAACTGTTGTGTGCACGTTGACAGGAAATGGACTCAAGGATGTCCAGTGGGCGCTTGAGGGCGCACCTGAGCCGGTCAAGGTACCTATTGATGCGACTGTCGCAGCGCGGGCCCTTGGACTGGAGCACTGAGACAGGTGACGCTTCTCGCCACAGCGGTGGTAGTGCGCGTGCCTGCGACGAGTGCAAATCTCGGCCCTGGCTTCGATTCTTTGGGCCTCGCGCTAGACGTTCACGACGAACTCATCGCGATGGTGACTGAAGACGAAGGTGTGCTCATAGAAGTCGAAGGTGAGGGTGCAGATTCCGTCGCTCGCGATGAAACTCACCTGGTAGTGCAAGCGATGCGAGTCGCTTTTGCGGCACTGGGGGAGGAGCCCGTCGGTTTCGTACTCCGATGCCGCAACGTTATCCCGCAAGGTCGCGGCATGGGTTCTTCGGCTGCGGCAATCGTGGGGGGTCTCGTGCTCGCACGCGGCATGGTTGTCGATGGTGAGAATCGACTTCCTGATGACGCCCTGCTTGCTCTTGCGACTTCGATGGAAGGACACCCCGACAACGTGGCTGCCGCGTTGTACGGCGGTTTCACAATCGCGTGGGGTGCGTCGGGCGCTGAGGTGGGCGCGGTGCGCTGCGATGTTCACGCCGATGTTGTGCCTGTCGTGCTCGTGCCCGGAGATCAGGTTCTCACTACCAAGGCGCGCACTGTGCTGCCAGAGCAGGTCAGCCAT
>CAINMH010000015.1 GCA_903850745.1 uncultured bacterium | reverse complement strand
GGCGGCTGATTGGATGCGAGCCCACGGCTACGTGTGCGAGACGCTGCCACGACAGCTGTAACAAAGGGTGTTGCATCGTCCGCCCAGTTGTGATGGGCGAGCACGGCCGCACGTCCATTATTACCAAGACGCCGTCGGCGCTCTTCGTCATGATGTAGTTCGATCACGGCTGTAGCAGCAGCCGTCGGGTCGCAAAAGGGCACGATGATGCCGGCATCGTGACGATCGAGCACGTCAACGACGAGCGGCAACGGAGTAGCAACCACGGGGATACCCATTGCGAGATACTCAAACACTTTGGTTGGATGCGAGTTTCGGTAGTTGTGCTCGTTGTGCAGCAGTGACAATCCGGTGGTGGCACCTCGCATGCGCTCGACTGCCTGGGGGTGGGGCAAGCGTCCATGCCAGCGCACATCCCCATCAAGATCGGCGCGCCGAAGTTGCTCTTCCACATCTGAGGACGCTGGGCCCACGATGTCCAAAACAATCCCGTGGGGGCGCAGCATTCGGCCGACCTCGATCAGGTCCAGTGCCCCTCTGGCTTTGGTCAGAGTGCTGACACATACAGCGCGACCCGGTCCCGGCTCGGGAGCATTGCTTTCAATGATCGTGGAATTTGGAACCACAGGGTGCGGGCGACGAAATCGCTCCGAATACGCCGCCTCGGCCAGCAGGAGTTCGAATCGGCGCTCCGCCCAACGCTCCAGCACCCGGACACCTCCGGCCGTCACTCGGTCGAGCACCGGAGGAATCCATTCTTTGTAGGTCACGGCAGCCGCGGTGTCCTCGTGCACATCCCAAACCACTGGCGCATCGCGCACACTGGCGGCTGCCAATACCAGCTCTGCATCGTGAATTAAGACGACGTCGTAATCACCGGCAGTCTGGCGCAATAGCCGCCGTGCCGACCGCAGAGCACCCAGACGCCGCCGTCCAACGGAGCGCGGCAGATCGATCGTCGTAACATCGACCGGCGATTCGACACCGTGAGCTGAAAATGGTGCCGCATAAGTGACCACATGTCCGGCATCGACCAGGGCGGAAATCTGGCGCACCAAGATTCGAGTGTCTAACGGGTGATGGACGACCGTCATAACGAGAACCCGGATGGAAGTCACGGATCCGACCTACGATCCGACCCTCGATGTCCCTGGCGGCGGTCAAGGCGACGGCGGCGGGACTCCACCGAGTAGGCATCGATTACATCGTCGGGTTTGCCGTCGCCCTCGATACGACCCTTCTCGATCCAGACCACGCGGGTGCAGGATCCTCGGATGGCCGACATGGAGTGGCTCACCAGGACAACGGCCTCGGCTCGGGCACGAAGTTGCTGCATTCGATCCATGCTGCGTTCCTTGAAGTCCAGGTCACCCGTGGCCAGCGCCTCGTCGAGCAGGAGGATTTCATGATCCACCGAAGAAGCAATCGCGAACTTCAATCGAGCCGCCATGCCCGAAGAGTAGGTCGAGAGTGGCAGTTCAATGTGGTCGGCAACTCCCGAGAAGTC
>CAINMH010000014.1 GCA_903850745.1 uncultured bacterium | reverse complement strand
CGGCATGGCACAAATGCCACTCGGACGCCTCGCCTTTGGTGCATTGAACTTTGTGCCGCAGATTTTCCTCATCGCGAGTTTGATCGCTTACAACGCCCTGAACGATCTCTTTGGAGTGAACGCGTTAGCCAACTCCTTAGGTGTTCCCTTCGCAGTCGCGCTGGTCGCCGTTGTTGCTATCGAAGTTGTTGTGGTCATCTTCGGCGTACGGCTTATGAAGATTCTTGGCATGATCATCAGTTCGGTCATGTTAGTGATCTGTATCTGGCTACTCGTTTCGGTAGCCGGGACCGCACCTGCTCCTGCTCCGGTGGCACAAACTGGGTTTCCACTCGGACTCTTCCTGCTCGCCGTCGCACTCGGCCTGAGCGGATCAATTGCTTGGACTGTGCAAGCCTGCGACTTGTCGAGAGTGTTGCCAGCACGGGCTTCTGCCCTGGGAGTCTTCCTGTGGGTGTTTCTCGGAATGACGATTCCGCTTTTAGTTCTCGGTGGAATCGGCGCTTGGGTTTCGACAGATGCCGCATTGGCCAATCCCATGGGTCGGGTCCAAGAATTGCTGGGGGCCGGACCAGCAGCAGCAATCGCGCTTGTGGTGCTGGGTGTTTCGCTCGCAACCGCGAATGCCTTCAATGACTTCAGCGCCGGACTGAGTCTGCGACAAATGGGGGTTCGTCTGCCACGAATTGCCTGCTCACTCATCGTCGCAGCTGCAGGCCTTGGACTGGCGATCGCCAGCATGCATACAAGTCTTGGTGAATTGACCTCCGATATCGTGTTGTTTGCTGGCTACTACACGGCACCGTGGTTTGGAGTGGCTATCTACGAGCTGATGCTTCGTCGGCACGACAGCCAGCCGTGGCGGGTCCCAGCTCAGTCCAGCAAAGCGGCAGCCATCGCTTTTGTGGCGGGTTTTGTACTCCTTCTCCCCTTCACTGCAACTCCACTCGGCAATCAGTTAGCCGCCGAATACCCAATTCCATTTGGCTGGTTTGGTTTCGTCGCTCGCGATGTATTCGACGGAGGCGGAAGCGGATTTATCGCAGGAGTCCTCTTCGGAGTCGTGCTGTACGCCATACTCAGGAGGGTCCTACCGAGTTCTCCCCAAAAGTTAGACCAGCTCTCCCACCTATCGGAGTGAAAAATGAGTATCGGTGCAATGATCCCCAACGGTGGAGCAGTCGCTTCCCGCCTTCAACCCGTTGACGTTGCGCGGATCGCGGAGCAGGCCGGCGCTGAAGGACTGTGGCCAAGTGACCATCTACTTATGGTTGATAAGCCAATCGACTACTACCCCTACAGCGATGATGGGCATCTCACGTGGGACGTCACGGATGACTACTTGGAGACTTTGTTGTGCTGCGCAGCTATGGCTGCAGCAACAACTACAGCCGTTATCGGTCCGGCAGTCATGATCCTTCCCCAGCGCAACGTCCTTCAGGTTGCCAAAGAGGCCGCAACCATCGACCGCATCAGCAACGGTCGTTTCATTCTTGGCGTGGGTTCAGGTTGGAACATCCCGGAGATGGAGGCGTTCGGTTACCCATTTAAGGGCCGCACTAAGCGATTCGAGGAACAGCTCGCGGTGTTAGCTGACGCGTGGTCGGGTCGGCCTCAGGCATTCGAGGGTGAACAGATTCGGATTGACCCGGACCTCGTCTTACACCCACGCCCTGCGAACGGCAAAGAGGTGCCCATCCTCGTGGGAGGTATGGCCGCACCCGCTCTCAAGCGTGCAGCGAGAGCCGGCGGCTGGATGGCCATCTCCGCTGCGCACATCTGGGATTCGGAAGCGATGAATGCATCCATGCAGATCTACCGAGATTCGTGCGCAGAACTAGGCACTGTGGCGCGACCAGTCTTGAAACTCCATTCCGTGCCAGACACCCAGCATCTAGTCGCTGACATCGTTCGCGAATCCATTGAGAAGCTCGGCTTCATCCATGTGATCGTTGATCCGCCGTGGGGAACGAGCACCGATGCGGGCGCCGAAATGATCGGCTCGCTGTCAGAATTCTTCTCCGGCGAACCCATCACGCGCTTCTGGGCCTGACCCCACCACTACGCAAAAGTGGCGCCACACCCATTGGGTATGGCGCCACTTTGTCTGCTTTTAGCGATGCAGGTCGAAGCGATCAAGCTCCATAACCTTGACCCATGCCTTGACGAAGTCGCCGACGAACTGTGCGTGTCCATCAGAGGCTCCGTAGACCTCGGTCTGCGCACGCAACTGCGAGTTGGATCCGAATGCAAGATCAACTCGACTAGCTGTCCAACGCAGCTCACCCGTCTTACGATCGCGACCCTCGAAGAGGTTGTCATCGCTTGACGAAGGAGTCCAGACCGTTGCCATGTCGGCGATGTTGACGAAGAAGTCATTCGTCAACACACCTGGGCGATTGGTCAAGATGCCTACCTGTGTCTGGTTTGTGTTGGCGTTCAACGCTCGCAAACCACCGACGAGCGCGGAGGCTTCCGGAGTGCTGAGGGTCAGCAGCGCCGCACGCTCCACAAACATTTTCTCTGCTGGCAACGTGAAGCCCTTGCCGAGATAGTTGCGGAATCCATCGAACGTGGGCTTGAGTACAGCAAACGATTCGACATCAGTCATCGCTGCGGATGCATCGGCACGACCAGGAGTGAAGGGCACCGTAACTACTATGCCCGCATCCTTTGCTGCCTTCTCGATAGCTGCGCCACCGGCGAGAACGATCAGGTCAGCGAGTGAGACCTTCTTTGCACCAGCACCATCGAATGCAGCCTTGATGCCCTCGAGTGTCTTGAGCACCTTCGCCAACTGCGCAGGATCATTAGCCTCCCAGCCGGTCTGCGGCTCGAGACGAATGCGTGCACCGTTTGCTCCGCCGCGCTTGTCAGTGCCACGGAACGTGGCAGCAGATGCCCAAGCAGTCGCAACGAGTTCGGAAACGGTCAGGCCGGAGGCGAGCACCTTCTCCTTCAGCGATGCGATGTCAGCGGCATCCACCAACGGGTGGTCGACAGCGGGGATCGGATCCTGCCAGATGAAGTCCTCTGCAGGCACCTCGACGCCGTGATAGCGGATCTTTGGGCCAAGATCGCGATGCGTGAGCTTGAACCACGCCTTGGCGAATGCATCGGCGAACTCATCCGGGTTTTCGAGGAAGTGGCGTGCGATCGGCTCGTAAATCGGGTCGAAGCGCAGTGCAAGATCCGCGGTCGTCATCACAGGTGCGTGACGCTTGCTGGGATCGTGTGCATCCGGAACAAGCGAAGCGGCCGCAGGATCAGTGGGGATCCAGTCTTGCGCACCGGCCGGTGTGGTCATGAGTTTCCACTCCCAGCGGAAGAGCGTCTCGAGGTAGCTCATGTCCCACGTGATGGGCGTAGGAGTCCATGCGCCTTCGTGTCCGGAACTAATGGTGTCGTATCCATCGCCGGTGCCCATACTGTTCTTCCAGCCAAGGCCCATCTGATGGATCGGCGCGCCTTCGGGTTCGGGTCCGACGTACTTATCGGGATCACCCATTCCGTGCATCTTGCCGAAGGTGTGACCACCTGCGACGAGCGCGACGGTCTCATGATCGTTCATCGCCATACGCGCGAAGGTCTCGCGCACGTCGCGGGCTGATGCCATTGGGTCAGGGACACCATTAGGACCCTGTGGGTTGACGTAGATCAGACCCATCTGCACAGCGCCAAGTGGGTTTTCGAGCTGGCGGTCGCCGGTATAGCGGTTGTCGGCTAACCACTCGACTTCACTGCCCCAGTAGGTCTCATCGGGTTCGTAAACGTCTGGACGGCCACCGGCAAATCCACCGGTCTTGAATCCCATGGACTCCAGCGCCACGTTGCCGGCGAGGATCATCAGGTCAGCCCACGAGAGCTTGCGGCCGTACTTCTGCTTAATCGGCCACAGGAGACGACGGGCCTTATCGAGGTTGACGTTGTCCGGCCAGCTGTTCAGCGGCGCGAAGCGCTGCATGCCGGCGCCGCCGCCACCGCGACCGTCGCTGATGCGATAGGTGCCGGCGCTGTGCCACGACATGCGAATGAAGAAGGGGCCATAGTGGCCGTAGTCAGCAGGCCACCATTCCTGCGAGTCGGTCATCACGGCAGTGAGATCGGCCTTCAGCGCTGGGTAGTCGATGGTGTTGAACTCCGCGACATAGTCGAAGCCCTCACCCATCGGGTCAGACGAGCCGCCGGCCTGTGCCAAGACGCGCAAGTTGACCTCGTCGGGCCACCAGTCTTTGTTCTGGGTACCGCCCGAGCTGGACCCGTGCATCACGGGGCACTTTCCTTCGCTTGCCATATCTGCCTCTTTTCATTGCCTGGAGTTGTGACGGTGAAAACTAACTATGCGAAATTAAGTCTTGGTCGTAGAATTCTTGCCGGTGAGTGCCATCGCCGCAACAGGAAATAGGCTTTCGCCGTTGTCTTTGCACGTTGCGCAACGGCCCCAATAGACGACCTCGGCCTCGTCTACTTCGAAGCCGTGCGAGTCGCTTGGAGTAAGGCACGGGACAGCGCCCTTCGAACAATCAACATCGACTAGGTGCCCACACTCACGACAGATCATGTGGTGATGGTTGTCGTGGACTCGACCTTCAAAGCGCGCGGGTGAGCCCGCCGGTTGAATACGTCTGACGAGCCCTGCCTCAGTCAACGCCGCAAGCGCGTCATAGACCGCCTGGCGCGAGATTGAACCGATCCGCGTCACCGCGAAGTCCCACACCGAATCCGCGCTCGCATGGGAGTTTGCCCGTACGGCCTCAAGAACGGCGAGGCGCTGGGCGGTCACCTGCAGCCCACAGGCGCGCAAGTCATCGGCTAGTTCGAGAGGCACAGCTTCAGACTATCTCTAATTCTGGAATGAATCAAGAATTAGAGGTCCCGTGATCAGTCTGGGGTCGAACCAACCTCTGGGACCACCTACTTCTTCAGGATGATCCCTGCCTTGGATGCACTCGCGCTGCCTTGGCTCGTCGTCACGGTGACCTTCACCGAGTAAGTGCCCGGCTTGAGCTTCGTGATCGTGTAGGCGAAGCCGGTTGCCGCAACCGCCTTGGTCCACTTGCCGCTCACGAGCCAGGACACCTTGTACGTCGCACTGGGTGCTCCGTTGAGCGAGCCCGCTTTCCACGTGACCTTGATCTGACCGGCGACCTTGGTCGCCACTCCCTTGACAGATCCAGGTGTACTTGGGGCGCTCGCTGCCAACGCGGCAGACGAAACCGTAGACGCCACACTCGTGCCCCCGGCCGAGACCCCGGAGACTCGGAATGTGTAACTACCACCTGCGATGGACGAATTGCCATGACGCATGAAGGTGGATACAGCCCCGCATACGTACATGATTCGTCAAGGTTCGCTCCGCTTGAGAATCGTAATGAAGCAGTGACATCTGCAACGAACTACACGTATACATCGCCGTAGCCAGGAGATGTTGATCGATGCAGATCTGGCTTCCAGAGAACCATGGAATCTCTGTCATCTGTATGACAGACTCGGCGACGTGACCAAGAGAGAGCTGGATACCCACACCCTGGCCCAAGAGCTCAAGGAATCGGTATGACGACACATAAGTCCCCGATCATTGATGTTCACGCCCATCACTTGCCAGAAGCCATCATCCAAGCGCTACGACTTCGCTCAGAAGCGCCGCGCCTGCTCGATGGACAGTCGCTTGTGGACTGTGGCAGCGGGCTGATCTATCCCCTCTTGCCTGGGCTAGTCGATATAGACGGCCAGTTGGCTCGTATGGAAATCCAGGGCATCACCACCAGACTTCTCAGCGTGCCACCGCCCGGAGTAGCTGGGCTTTCACGTGCCGACAGCATCGCCGTTGCACGCGATGCAAACGACGAGCTCGCCGCGTTGTCCCAGAGCACGGGTGGCCGGCTTTGGGGACTCGCAGTGCTCCCACTCCAGCATCCAGATGCGGCAGCAGATGAGTTGGTACGTGCAGCGGGCATCGGTCTTGCTGGCGCACAACTGCTCTCCAACGCCGAGGGCCGACCGCTCGATGGACCTGAGTACCACCTCCTCTTCGCAGCCGCCGCGGAAAACGATGTCACGATGGTCATTCACCCAACGCTACCTATCGACCGAATCGCCGTTGATGCAGCAGGACTCATGACCACACTGGGATTCCTATTCGACACGACCGCGTGCGTTTCCCGCCTTGTCATCAGCGGCATCTACGACCGTCATCCAGATCTAAAATTGCTCCTGCCACATGTCGGATCCACGATCCCGCTTCTCTTGGGGCGTTTCGATTATGAGTTCGAACTTATGGGCATTGACCTGCCTTTCCCGGGGCGCCCATCTGAGCACCTCCGGCGCCTCTACGTTGACTGCGTCTGCGAATCGCCGTCGGCACTTCGATTGGCCGTTGAGACGTTCGGAGCTGATCACATCATGTTTGGTAGCGACGAACCCTTCTGGACCGCGGAACGAGCCGCCCAAACACTTGATGCAGCGCGACTGAGCGCCTCTGATGTTGAGATGATCCGCAACGGCACGGCAAAGGTTCTCTTCGGACTTTCCGGCACGCAGCTTGACGACAAATAGGCAGCCCTGCGTGGAACTCGACCTGACAGTCAACGGCGAAAAACACCAAGTCGTCGTCGCACCTGGAGACACTCTCCTATCGGTCCTTCGGAACACACTTGGACTCACCGGCACAAAAGAGTCATGCGGGCGGGGCGAATGTGGAGCGTGCACCGTGCTGATGGGTAACAAGCCGGTCATGTCGTGCATGCTTCTTGCAGTAGAAGTCGGGGCTGATG
>CAINMH010000013.1 GCA_903850745.1 uncultured bacterium | reverse complement strand
CGCGACACATTCGGTGGTCCACGACCTTCGGCGGGCCGAGTGGCCTCGAACGTCGTCACCGCCGGACTCATGGCCTACGGCGTCAACCGGCTCCTCTCGGGTTTCACGTCGCGTCGGCGCAGGAACACGGCGGCCCAAGAGCAAGGCCAAGAGTTGCAGGACCTGGTCGCCGGCGACGACGCCACCGAAGCCGAGTGGTCGGATGCCGTCGCTCAATACACCCAAATAGAGCCGGGCCTTCGTTTGACGATCTTGAGGATCGAGCGATTCCTAGCCGCAAGCGGCGAGGTAGGCACGGACCGCGCTCGTCGCCTGGACCGAATATCCGGGCTGCTCGATGGTGCGTTCGAGGACCTTCGCGCCGCCATGTACGCACGCGACGTCGAACGGATTCAGGGCATCATCCTGAACCGGATCCAACCGTCCGTCGAGGAATTGCAATCACTCTTCGGTCACGAAGATATTGACGCACCGCCTTCGAGCGCCGAAAGACAGGCTCCGTCAGGGGACCCCAGCAATCGACGACCGCGAGACACTCACGATGGCTACCATCGCCCTCCGGGGTCTTGAGCACCTGAAGCGGGTTGCACGCGCGGCGCGAAGCATCTGGTCCGGTCCCGCCACCCGAGGTTCCCTGGTGGGGAAGCTGACATTGCACATTGCAACATGTCGTCTTGCAACATTGCAGCAATGCACTATCTAGCATGGCGCCGTGCTGCTTTGAAGAGTAACCGCCTATTGGTGAAGCAGGTCCAGCCACAGTCACGGTTGTAAACTTCTGCTCCAAAACTGTCTATCTATCAATACGTCTCGACGTTTTGCTGTCTTGGTAAACGGTGGTCGTTGAATACAACTGTGGTTGCTTTGAGGAACCCTTGCGTGTTGTTTGGCAACACTCCGAGTGAGTGGAACGAACGGGTACAGGAGAGACCCGGGCGAGGAATAATGCTCATGGGGCCGTCTCGGCGTTAGCACCTCAAACATCCCCCGTAACGAATGCGACGCCCGAGGCGGTCCCACTCTGCGTCGAGCTCCCTGATTACCGGTCTCATGCTTGTTCGCTCATGGCGTGCGAGATTCGGGTGATCCTTTGTCGACGCTCATGCTGAACCGCTGAGGTCAGGCGCGAAATCAAGACACGCGGCTCGGGCGAGGGAGGCAAGGTCCGCTCCGCGACCGGAGCCGCCGCGTTCGACGTCTAGGTCGTGCAACAGGAGCATGGCGGCCCACGCTGCTCGGTACGCGAGTTCGGCCGGGTCGGGGTGCTGGGCGACGAGGCTCCGGGCTGCTTGATACTGGCCGTCGAGGACGAGAGCGATGACGGCTGTTCCGGTGGCGGTGTCAGCGAGGGATGACATCACCGAAGGCTAGTCGGCGTTCTGGCTCATGGCCGGCAAACCTCGCGCATCGAGTGCTCCGCCTTTCGTCGATCTGCATGAGCCGTGACTGGCTATTGAAATGCGAGCGGAAAGTAGGTGCAAATGAACAGGCATCCGTATTTCAATCCGTCGGGAGGGATCCGTCGAGCAGCGACGATGCATCCACTCCCAGCGCCTCAGCCAGATCGAACACGCGGTCGACCATGCACGAGTGCCGTCCCGATTCAAGGTCAGAGAGAAAGGAGCGGTCGAAGCCGGCGGTCAGCGCGAGCTGCTCTTGACTCAGGCCCCTGGCTTCCCGCTCGGCGCGGATCCGGGCACCGAGGGTGGCACGACCTGCGATTGCCGCTTGGGTGGGCTTGTACGACACTCACATGAATGTAGGAACGTTTCTACACGAAGTATGTAGCCGTGTTCCTACAATCTCCTCATGCATCCCAAACCGAACAGTCCAGCGTTGGCCGTCGCCCTATTGGATTGGCTGG
>CAINMH010000012.1 GCA_903850745.1 uncultured bacterium | reverse complement strand
GCCACAAGTCAGCAACAAAGAATTGGGTGTTGCCACAAGTCAGCAACGAGGAGGTTAGTTGTCGGAGTGGATTCGGACGTTGAGCAACAGGCCGATTCCTAGCCACGTGGCGATCATTGAGGTACCGCCGAACGACACAAACGGCAGCGGCACACCTGTCACGGGCATGATGCCGAGGTTCATCCCGATGTTCTCGAACATCTGGAAGGCCAACCACGCCACGACTCCAGTCGCGACCAGTCGACCGAATAGATCCTGCGCCTTCAGTGCGATGCGTATGCCTCGCCAGAGGATGACAGCCATCAACACCAAGATCAGCACCGCACCAATGAAGCCAAGCTCCTCACCGGCGACGGAGAAGATGAAGTCACTCTCGTTGACCGGCACAAAGCCGCCTTGAGTCTGGGTGCCCGAGAACAACCCCTGTCCTGAGACCCCACCGCCGCCAATCGCGATGGCTGCTTGATTGACCGCGTATGAGCCAGCAGAGGCCTCGGCGGTTGGATCGACAAACGCAGTCAACCGCTGAATTTGATAGTCCTTCAACAACCCCAACGGAACAGCAAGCACACCCAGCGTCACAGCAGCCGCGAGCATCCCCGCAACCCAACGAGTGCGCGCACCCGAGACGGCAACCATCGCCACGATGATCGTGCCCATGATCAGCACTGTGCCCGTGTCGTTTTGTAGAAGCACGAGCCCCAAGGGCACAGCCGCAACAAGCAAGGCAAACAGCACATCTCGATCACGCGGTGCACTTTCAGCGTCGCGCTTCTCCGACAGCATCATCGCCAGCATCAAGATGATGGCGACTTTCGCAAACTCTGCAGGCTGCAACGTGATGCCCATCGGCAGTTTGAACCACCCACGCGCGCCACCGATGGTGTAGCCCAACGGCGAAAAGACCAGGAGCAACCCGAGCAGACTCGCGCCGTAGACGACCGGGGTGTACGCCCGCATCAGCCGGTGATCAATGCGCGAGACCAACAGGGCCAGAGCCAGCCCGACCACGAGATAAATTACGTGACGCTTGAGGAAATACAACGGGTCCTCGGCGAGATCAGACCGGCCAGCAGACCACACCAGCACGCAACCCAATAACGACGCACTCAACGAGGCACCAATCAGCACCCAGTCGAGTCGGCGCCAGTACGGATTGCGCTGACTCGAACTCAGACTCATCTGCCGACGCTTGAACGTCGTGCGATATCCCTCAGTCACGTCGCACCATCGTCGGAATCACGCCACCGAGACTGGTGGGCACTTCGCCGTCCTCGGGCGTTGCAGGTGTGCCATCAGCAGAAAGACGCGGCATTCCCACCGCAGGCTGACCATCAGGGAAGACGCTCTTCGCCTGATCAACCGTCCTGCCACTCACACCGAACAACGACTCGATGATGTTGCGTACGCCCGGCGCACTGGTGCCCGACGCAGTCGCACTTTGGGTGACCATCATGACCACGGCATAGCGCGGCGCATTGGCGGGCGCATAGGCAGCCATCCATGATGCGGTCTGGTCTTTGCCCGAGATCTGCGCCGAACCAGTCTTCGCCGCAACCGGAATCTGCGCCAACGGGAATCCCTTGAAGGCGGGCGCCGCGGTGCCATTGACGGGCACACCCGGAAGCGAGTTCTGCAGGAACGTAATCGCTCCCTGCGACACATCGACCTGACCGCGCGAGACTGGCGCAAACTCCTTCACCACTTCGCCGGTCGCCGAGAGAATGCCGCGAGCAATCTGTGGCTGCCACAACGTGCCGCCATTGGCGATCGCTGCGTACGCCATGGCCAGTTGCAATGGAGTCGTTGCGGTATCGCCCTGACCAATGGAGGCGTTAACCGCGTCACCTTGGCGCCAGCGGAAACCGTCCTGGCAGTTCTCAACCGCCAAAGCAGTGAAGTAGTCAGCCTTCTTCGGATCAGTCAGGCGCACTTCCGGGTAGCCCGACGATGCATCTGCACACCAGGTGTCTTTGTTCTGCTCCCAGTTCAGGCGCTTCGACAACGGGCTATGGACGCGTCCAGCGCGCTCAGCCGGCAAATCGATACCGGACTCAGCGCCCAACCCGAATGCCTCTGCTGCCTGCGCGATGGGGTCGATCGAATCGACGGGTGTGTCATAGCCACCAAACGACTTCCAGATCTCATCACCTAGTCCGTAGAACACGGTGTTGCACGAGACCTCAAGCGCACGCGCCAGCGAGATCCTGCCGTAGCCAATCGAGTCAGAGTTGCGGAAGACCTGCGGACCGATGCGATATTCGGCCGGGCACTTGTAGTCCTTCGTCTCGGAGAAGCCCTGATCGATAGCCGCAGCGGTGGTGAACACTTTGTAGGTAGATCCCGGCGGCAACGCACCCTGCCAGGCGTTGGAGCTCAAGCCCTTCGAATCCATCAACTCCTGGAAATCAGTCGTGGAGATGCCACCGACCCAGATGGTGGGGTCGTAGGTCGGATAACTCGCCATCGCCAGCACGTGGCCGTTGGTGGTGTCGACAACTACAGCCGCGCCAGACTCACCGGCGCCGCCCTGCGCGCGCACGCGATCGATGGCGGAGCGCAATTCGCGTTCGACCACGGCCTGCAGTGGCGCATCGATGTTCGTGACGACGTAGTTGCCTGCCTGCGGTGGGCTCTTTTCGGCCGACCCCACCACGCGTCCACCTTGATCGACATTGACGGTTGTCACTCCGGGGATCCCGCGCAATTCGGTGTCGTACTGCGCCTCAAGTCCGCTTCGTCCCACTAGGTCAGTCGCACGCAAACGCGAGATTTCGGTGGAGTCGCCCTGCGCTTCTAATTGCTCGGCGGTGACGGGCCCGATGTAGCCCAGTAGGTGTGCGGCGTTAGAGCCGTACGGAGTGGGATATTCGCGCACCGCGCGCAACTGGGCCGTGACTCCGGGGAAATCTGTACTCCGTTCGAGAATCTGCAACGCAAGTCGATCGGGTACGTCTTTGGCAACCGGCACCGCTTCATAGGGCGAACCGTTCCAACACAACGGCAGCGGCGGCGCGCCTTCGGTGCCGCAGTTGAGCAACCGACCTTGAATATCAGCGAGTGTGGTGCCGAGCGCATCCGCGAGTCGCTGCAAGACCGCAGCTCCATCGTCGTCTTGCTTGCGCAGGGCCGCCCGGTCGACGGAGACAACCAACGACACACGATTGGCCACGAGCGGCCGACCATCTTGATCGAGAATCAATCCGCGCACAGCCGGGGTCACCAGATCGCGGGTCGAGTTGTCGACCGCCTGGGCCTTGAACGACTCCCCCGCCACGAGCTGGAGGTAGACCAAGCGGGCACCCAGCGTGCACAGCAGGGAGAAGACGAGGACGCCCAAGACGACCAGGCGCAGATTGGAACGGTCGCTCACGAGCCCGCTCCGTTATGCCTCACCGGTACACGGTACGCCGAACCGGCCAGCCATGGCAGACCAGAAGCGACATGCACCCGCGTTAGATCCGCACCGGAGGCTGGCCAATGCGTGAGACCCGAAGTGTGAACGGGATCACAAAGGCGGCCAGAATTGCGCCATATGCAGCAGTGGTCACGAGGAGAATGCCCAAATCCGCCCACGCCACCCGCGGGCTGCCCACCAGCCCCAGCACCATGGCCGACACCAACAAGGTCGCCGCGCAGGCGCCCGCAGCCAATCCGATGCTAGCCAGCGCCGAGCGCTCCCCCGGGTCCGAGGCCAGCCCCACGAGCAGCCCAGCGACACTCAGCACCAGCGCGGACACCCCAATCGGTGAGTCAGCAGGCGGGGCAATGTCGATGGCCAGACCGCCAAAGAAGCCCGCGAGCGCCCCGGTGCGCGGGCCAAACGCGAGGGCAAGCGAGACGACGATGACAGCCACGAGGTCAGGAGTCGCACCCGGCAACGGGATACGACCAAAGACGACCACTTCTAAGGTCACTCCCGCGAGGATGAACAACGCAACGAGCGCACTTTTGCGGATCATGAGGGGCTCGAAGGCACTGGCGTCGCACTCGGCAGCACTGCATCTCGCGGATCCACTCTCGGCGGCTCGGTGATTACGCCCACGAGATCGAGAGTCGACATGTCGACGTACGGACGCAGGACCGCGATGCGCGCGAGTTGTCCCGGTGAGCCCTTGACCTCAGTCACGACACCGATGGGCACGCCAGGGACGTACGGGCGTCCGCCTTCTGACCCGAACGTCACCACAGCCGTGCCTGCATCCACCGGAGCGAGTGGGTCAAGGATCTGCATTTGCAACTCGTATTGAGCACCGGTGCCAGACACGATGCCGATCTCCTGCGACTGCGCGATGCGACCACCAAGCGACGTCGTGGCGTCGATCAATAACGCGACTGTCGCAGTGGTTTCACCAACTGACACGACCCGACCCACAAGTCCGGATCCGTTGACGACTGTCATGTCGACTCCGAGCCCATCGCGCGAGCCTGCATCAATCGTCACGGTCCATGCGAAGTCCTGCCGCGGACCGATCGCGATGACCTGCGCCGGGACCATGCGGTACTGACCAGCAGCAGAGAGTTTGAGCAGCGCATCAAGCTCAGCGACTCGGGCGCGATCTTCGGCCGACGTCACGACGAGCGCTTTGAGTTTTTCGTTTTCGGCTTCGAGCTCTTTCACGCGATCGACCGAGTCTCGCCAGGAACCCAGATCACTGAAGAAGCCACCGATGGGAGTGAACACCGCAGATGCGCCTCGCTCCAACGGGCCAAAGATCGCGCTGCCGACACTGCGCAGCGGACCACCGGAGTCTTCGCGGACGGTGAGGACGATGAGCGTCGCGCAGGTGAGTATGAGCACCCCGATGATGACGCGGAGCCGTCTGAAGTCCTTCATCCGCGCGTGACCCGGAGGTTAGTGCCGGGGCTCGGAGATGAGGACCTGCTGAAGCGCCTCGAACTCCTCCACACACTTGCCCGAGCCGAGCGCCACACAACTCAGTGGCTCATCCGCAATGAGGATGGGCATTCCGGTCTCGTGCCGAAGGCGCTCATCGAGGCCCGTGAGGAGGGCTCCGCCTCCCGTGAGGACGATTCCGCGGTCCATGATGTCGCCGGAAAGCTCCGGAGGCGTGCGATCCAGGGTGGTCTTCACCGCGTCCACGATGGCGTTAACCGGCTCGTCGATGGCGCGGCGGATCTCTTCCGACGTGACCACAACGGTGCGCGGGAGACCACTGACAAGATCGCGTCCGCGAATCTCTGCATGCGGTTCTTCGGGTGCGGGGAACGCAGAACCAATAGCAATTTTGATTTGCTCGGCAGTGCGCTCACCGAGCATCAGTGAGTATTCCTTCTTCACATACTGAATGATCGCGTTGTCGAGTTCGTCGCCACCGACACGAATCGAGATGCTCGTGACGATGCCGCCGAGTGAGATGACAGCCACCTCAGTTGTGCCACCACCGATGTCGACCACCATGTTGCCGGTCGGCTCGTGCACGGGAAGTCCCGAACCGATTGCGGCAGCCATCGGCTCTTCGATGATGTAGACCTTGCGTGCACCCGCTGCGTAGCCGGCGTCCTTCACTGCACGCTGCTCCACACCCGTGATGCCCGAGGGCACACAGATGACCAGACGCGGCTTGGCGAGGTGACGACGACGGTGCACCTTCTGAATGAAGTAGCGAAGCATGCGCTCGGTCGTCTCGAAGTCGGCGATGACACCGTCCTTCAGCGGTCGGATCGCGACGATGTTGCCCGGGGTGCGACCGATCATGCGCTTGGCGTCTGAGCCCACCGCAAGAATGCCGCCGGTGTTCTGATTGATGGCCACCACGGAGGGCTCATTGAGGACAATGCCACGGCCGCGGACGTAGACAAGGGTGTTGGCTGTGCCGAGGTCAACGGCCATATCGCGACCGATGAAAGACATGTTGTTCGCCATGAGAACCCTTCGAGCGGTAACGCCGGACCCTCATAGTGTAGGCGTAGAGGCGGGATGCTCGCGCCTGTGAAGAATTAAGCCCCTAGCTGAGCGGCTCGAGCGACCTCCGCCTTGCGCAAGAACTCCTCCAACCGAGCGGGGATGTCCCCACCTGCAGGGAGGTCATAGGCAGCGGTGACCACGGCCCCCAGATCGGCCCGGTAGTCATGGCCACGGCTCTCAAAGAGGCCTGGCTTCACATTGGACGCGAAGAACGTGTCGATGAGCACCTGTAGCCACGTGATGCCCGGAACCCACGACATCTTGGGTGGGACATTGCGGCCGCGGGGCTCACCTGGGGTCAGCCATGCGGGCCGCTGCACGGCGATGCGCGGACGGTTATGCACGATCGGGTCGCCGTCGTGCTCCAAGAACCACACGCGCGGGCGAGGTTTGCCCGTGAGATCAGGCAGCTGCTCGGGCCGGTCGACTGTCACCGAACTTGAGGACACCTCGGCGTGGAAGACATCGCTGAGTTTGCCGCCGGGAGTGCCGACCCACAGTGCGCCGTCGATGCCATTGATATCGAGGTCAGGGAACCCAGCCGGGATCGCGGTCTGCAGCACGCGAGCACCGAGGCTCTCGCCATAGACCAGCAATCGCGGACGACGTGGCAAGGTCGCGAGCTTCGCACGCAGTGCAGCGAGCAACGCGGCTTGAGTCTGCGCGGCGAGCGGCACCTTGCCGAGTGACAAGAACGACGGAAGCAGTCCGTACGACACTGCAACTGTCGCTACGTCACCGCGCAGCAACACTTCGACAACAGAGATGGGTGTCGGGTTTGCGTAGCCGGTGCCCGCGGGAGCTTCGACGATCAGAGTGCTGCGTTCGAATGCACCCGTGCGTTCGAGTTCGGCCATCGCGATGTCTACGCGTGCTTGCACTGTGGGTGCAGAAGCGACACCGACGAAGACACGCACAGGTTCGGCAACTGCAGGCTGACCAGTGACCTGCTCAATGTCTTCGGCACTTACGACCGAGTGCAAGAAGCGCGCACCTTCGCGCCCGACCGTGCGGTAGTCCAGCCACGAACTCGTCGCAGTAGACAGATGCGCACTCATCGGCTCTTGGGCGAATGCGGTGTCCATCGTGCGGCCCTTGGTGGCTAAGCCGGCGAGCACCTTGCGAGCAGCGAGTGTGCCACCCACACCCGCAACAACACCGACGCCGGCAAGACCCGCAAGAACACGCGGACGTGGGAGCCAGAACCCGCCCACAGCCCACGCAGTCGTGACGCCAACCTTGACCGCACACGCGCCGATGACGGCCGCGCGCACTTGAGTGGGCCACGGCATGAGCGAGGGCTTTGATGCCAAGTAGCCCGCAGCGGCGCCAGTGACTACACCGGCGAGCAGCGGGAACTTGCGCATGGGTTAGGCCAGGCCGGGGAAGAACAGGCCGATCTCGCGTGCGGCTGACTCGGGTGAGTCAGAACCATGCGTGACGTTGTTCTGTGTCTCGGTGGCCAAGTCGCCACGGATGGTGCCGGGGGCGGCGTTGGCCGGGTTGGTCGCGCCCATCATCGCCCGCCACGACAGGATCGCCGCGGGGCCTTCGATGACCGCAGCGACGAGCGGCGCGGAGGTGATGAAGTCGACGAGGTCCTTAAAGAACGGCTTGTCGGCGTGCTCGCCGTAGTGCTCCTCGGCGATCGCGCGCTCGAGCGTGCGCATCTGTAGGGCAACGACGCGGAAGCCCTTGCGCTCAATGCGCCCAAGAACCTCTCCCACGAGGCCGCGTGCGACGCCATCAGGCTTTACCAGGACAAGGGTGCGCTCAGTCATTCCGCGACCTTATCTGCTCGGTCGATACGTCCGCCAACTCGGACCGCGTAGAACCACAACAGCGCGAAGATGCCGCCGATGAAGAACATCAACGGCACGAGGAACCCGGTCAGCACGATGATGACCTGCAACACCCACCCGGCGATGACGGCGCCCCGGCGCGGGAGCGTGCCAGCGACCGCGACCATGACGAGCGCGAGCACGATGCCGCCGATGATGAGGGCGAGATTGGGGATCTCGATCCAGCGCCACCCGGCCATCACGGCGACGGGTATGGACAAGAGCACGATGATGACCTCGAAGCCGAGGACAAATGCGCCGAGGACCTTCACTCCCGACCCCTTCGCGGTCGCTTGAGCAACTTGAGCGCGTCTCCTGCGGTGGCCACTGAGCCGGTGATCAGCACGCCGAGACCAGAGATAGAGGAGTCGCCACCTTCTTCGGCGATGTCGACCGCGCGGGCGATCGCGTTGGAAAAGTTCGGCACCACTTCGACGCGGTCATCACCAAACACCTCGATCGCGATCTCGCCCAACTCATCAGGGTCGAAGGCGCGCGGTGAGGAGTTGCGGGTCACGACGACGGTGTCGACCACAGAAGACAACGCGTCGAGGAAGCGCAGGGCGTCCTTGCCTTCAAACATCGACACCACAGCGACGAGACGCTCAAAGGAAAAGGAGTCGCCGATCGCTTCGGCGAGCGAGCGAGCACCGTGTGGGTTGTGTGCTGCGTCGACGATCACGGTGGGGCTGGTGCGCACCACCTCGAGTCGACCCGGCACGCGCACTGCAGCAAACGCTTCGCGCACGAACTCAATGTCGAGACGATCGCCGCCAAGGAAGGACTCGACTGCGGCGAGGGCACACGCGGCGTTATTGGCCTGGTGTTCGCCGAAGAGCGGCAGATAGATCTCGTCGTAGACGCTGGTCAGGCCGCGCAGGGTGAGTTGCTGTCCGCCGAAGGCGACCATGCGCTCTAGCACCTCGAAGTCGATGCCCTGTTGTAGTGGTGTGGCGCCGACTTCTTCGCAGCGCGCGAGCAGCACGTCGAGCACGTCCTCGCGCTGTTCAGCGATCACGGTGGCGGCACCGGCCTTGATAATGCCGGACTTCTCTAGGGCGATGTCGACGTAAGTGTCGCCGAGGATCTCGGTGTGATCGAGATCGACCGGCATGATGACCGAGACCTGAGACTTCACGACATTGGTGGCGTCCCATGTGCCACCCAGGCCCACTTCGACTGCGGCCGCGTCGATGGGTGCGTCAGCGAATGCAGCGAACGCCATTGCGGTGAGCACTTCGAAGTAGGACAGTGCGGGGCCGCCCTCAGCTTCGGAGCGGGAGTCGATGAGGTCGAAGTAGGGCGCGGTCTCGACGTAGATCTCCGCGAAGCGCTCCTCGTCGATCGGCTCACCGTCGAAGCAGATGCGCTCACGCACATCCTGCAAGTGTGGGCTGGTGTAGAGGCCAGTGCGCAGACCATTGGAGCGCAGCAGTGCCTCGATCATGCGGGTCGTGGAGGTCTTGCCGTTAGTGCCGGTGACGTGAATGACGGGGTAGGACAGTTGGGGGTCACCGAGGACGTCCATGAGGGCGACCATGCGGGCGATGTCGGGCTCCATGCGGTTCTCGGGCCAGCGTGCCTTGAGTGCCGCTTCAATGTCGGAGACCATGCCTGAACCCTAAAGCCTCCGCCCTCCTAGGATTGACCACCGTGACCACTCCCCGGATCCCAGAGACGCCCACGATCGCTGGCCTCGAGCAGCGTTGGGCTGATGCGTGGGAGGAGTCGGGGGTCTACCGCTTCGACCGGTCCAAGACCCGCGAGCAGGTCTACTCCATCGACACTCCCCCGCCGACCGTGTCGGGGTCACTGCATGTGGGTCACGTCTTCTCTTATACGCACACCGACTGCATGGCCCGCTATAAGCGCATGCGCGGGCTCGAGGTCTTCTATCCGATGGGCTGGGACGACAACGGCCTGCCGACCGAGCGCCGGGTGCAGAACTACTACGGCGTGCGCTGCGATCCGTCGCTGCCCTTTGACCCCAACTTCACAGCGCCCGAGACACCGGATGCGAAGAACCAGATCCCCATCTCGCGCCGCAACTTCGTCGCGCTGTGCGAAGAGTTGACCACGCAGGACGAGGTCGTGTTCGAGGAGTTGTGGCGCCGACTCGGGTTGAGCGTTGACTGGACGCAGACCTATCAGACCATCGGGGCCAATGCGCAGACTGCGTCGCAGCGAGCATTCCTGCGCAACCTCGCGCGCGGTGAGGCCTATATGTCTGAGGCGCCCACGCTGTGGGACGTCACCTTCCGCACCGCGGTCGCACAGGCCGAGCTCGAGGACCGCGAGATGCCGGGTGCCTACCACCGCATCGGGTTCACGCAGCCAAACGGCGAGACCGTCTTCATCGAGACCACGCGGCCGGAGTTGATCGCGGCGTGCGTGGCGCTCGTGGCGCATCCTGATGACGAGCGCTACCAGCCGCTGTTTGGCACCACGGTGACGACGCCGATCTTTGGTGTCGAGGTGCCGGTGGTTGCGCACACACTCGCGGACCCCGAAAAGGGCTCGGGCATCGCGATGATCTGCACCTTCGGCGACACAACCGACGTGACGTGGTGGCGCGAGTTGCAGCTCGCAACGCGGCCCATCATCGGCTGGGACGGGCGCATCCTCCAAGAGACGCCGGAGTGGATCACGACGCCGGCGGGCCAAGAGGCCTACGCCTCAATCGCTCGCGCCACGACATTCACGGCCAAGGCCCGCATGGTCGAGTTGCTCACCGCATCAGGCGACATGGTCGGCGACCCACGCCCGATCACACACCAGGTGAAGTTCTTCGAGAAGGGCGACAAGCCACTCGAGATCGTGACCACGCGGCAGTGGTACATCACCAACGGCGGGCGCGGCAAGGAGTTGCGCGCCAAGCTGCTCGCACGCGGTAGTGAGTTGAAGTGGCATCCCCCGCACATGGCGGTGCGCTACGACAACTGGGTCGAAGGACTTAATGGTGACTGGCTGATTTCGCGCCAGCGGTTCTTCGGTGTGCCGATCCCGCTGTGGTACCCACTCGACGCCGATGGGCTGCCCGTTTATGACAACCCGCTCGTGCCCGACGAGTCGCGCCTGCCGGTCGATCCGTCTTCGGATACGCCCGATGGCTATACCGAGTCACAGCGCGGACAGGCCAATGGCTTCATGGCCGACCCCGACATCATGGACACGTGGGCGACCAGTTCGCTCACGCCGGAGATCGCCGGCGGCTGGGAGCGTGACCCCGATCTGTGGGCACGCGTGTTTCCGATGGACGTGCGCCCACAGGCACACGAGATCATTCGCACCTGGCTGTTCTCGACCGTCGTGCGCTCGCACTTGGAGTTTGACGAGGTGCCGTGGTCGAACGCAGCGATCTCGGGCTGGATCCTCGACCCCGACCGCAAGAAGATGAGCAAGTCCAAGGGCAATGTCGTCACCCCACTTGATCTGCTCGAAGAGCACGGCTCCGACGCCGTGCGCTACTGGGCCGCGAGCGGTCGCCCCGGCACCGACACCGCGTTTGATGTGGGCCAAATGAAGATCGGTCGACGCCTGTCGATCAAAATCCTCAACGCCTCGAAGTTCGTTCTCGGCTTGGGCTCACAGGAAAGCGCAACCGCAATTACTGAGCCTCTTGACCGTGCGCTGCTCGCCCTCCTCGCTGATCGCGTCGAGGCTTGCACAGCCGCCTTCGAGGACTACAACTACGCCCGCGCGCTCGAACTCGCCGAAGAATTCTTCTGGTCCTTCACCGACGACCACGTCGAGCTCGTCAAAGACCGTGCGTACGGCGGCCAAGGCGAAGCAGCTGCAGCATCAGCTCAAGCAACTCTCGCAACCGCACTATCCGTAATGCTCCGCCTCTTCGCGCCGTTCACGCCATTCGTGACCGAAGAGGTGTGGTCGTGGTGGCAAGAAGGCTCAATCCATCGCGCGGCGTGGCCGAATGCAGCAGAGATTCGCGTACTGGCCGCAGATGGCGACCCAGCGCTGATCGCTGACCTCGCCGTGGTGTTGTCGAGCGTGCGCCGCGCAAAGAGCGAAGCGAAGGTCAGCATGAAGGCCGAGATCGAATCCCTAACAGTGAGCGCGCCTGCGGCAACAATCAAGCGACTTCAAACAGCAGCGGGTGACCTAAACGCAGTGGGCCGTATCAAGACCGTGACGTGGACCGAGTCAGAAGGATCGATCGAAACAAAAGCAACGCTCGCCATCACCGACTAGCTCTGCAGTAGCGCGGGGCTCTGTTCGCTAGCGAACACAGTCACCCTCGGAGCACTCGAGTGCAAAGACTTCGGTGCGACACGGCGTCTGTTTGTGCCGGAACCAGTCGTCTCAGGAGAAAAGCCAGTTTGGAAGGTCGCACTCTTCAAACATGTTGTTGATCTTGGTCTTGAACTCCGCATCCATCGACAACTCAAGCCCAAGACTCTGGGCAATCACAACAAGCAGGGGAAGGCGAGTGATGAACCACTCCGTGCCGGCACCTCGAGCAGATCCGCGTCTGGTGCCATCCTCTTCCGGACCATGGCGGGCTTCCCCGAGGATTAGATGGATGGATCGTTCAATCGCCAAGTAATCGGCATTTGGGGTTACACCTCGGAACGTTGCGACGACGACATAGGGCTCAGGCAAGCCCGTTTGACGACGAATCTCCGCCTGAATTCTTCCCGTCACGTCCACTGACGTGCTTCCGGTCTTGAGATAGCGGAAGTCGTGACGGGAGATGTCATCCGTATTCCAGCCAAACGGCGGGTATGCCAGATAAGTAGGGGTCGTGAAGACGTAGATGCCCGGCTGGTTTGTATCAAGGCGCTCCGTCGCGCCTTCAGCAACGCGCACGATCTCCGTTCCCTCTGAGGAGTGCTGGCCGACAGCCTGCAGATACGCGTCACTGACCAAGTCAAGAATTGCCTCAACCGCCAGCGCCTCTTCGCCACTAATTCCGCCTATGGCGATACGACGGATTCGGTCAATCCAACCTGCATAGGCCTGCGCTGTGGATGTCGCAATTCTCCGGGGCATTTGCGCCGCGAAAATCGAGACGAGTGGCCACGTCAACTGGAGGGAGTACCCAGAGTTGCCGTGGAAAACAGTTTCCGTCAATTCTTGCCGTGAGATTTCGGGCTCGGCGGCGATGGCACGAACTGTCGCCCCCATTTTCCCGCTTGCGATCCATGCGTCATCAGCCAGTTGACGGTAGATCGTGTCTAGTCCGGTCCTGTGTGCCTCTGGCAGGTAGCCGGGCACGGGTACGGACTTGAGTGTCTGACCACTGATCCAGACGTTGAAGGCTTCCCAGCCCGCATCATTAACGTTCTCGCTGCTACTTGTCATGAGGTCCCCTGATCGGTTCATGCTTCACTTCGTTTCAGTGCTTCCTGTCAGTGCGTCGGCGATCGCTTGGAACTCATTGAGGGCAGCCTGCAACTCTTCGATGATTTCTTGAGCGATGATCTCGGGGGCCGGAAGGTTTTCGGCGTCTTCGAGGGAGTCGTCTTTGAGCCAGATGATATCGAGGTTGGCCTTATCTCTGGCCATTAGCTCTTCATAGGCAAACGGCTTGAATCGCTCGGACTCCACGCGCTGGTCGCGCTTGCCGGGCTTGTAGGAGTCCACGAAGTCCTGCAGGTGTTCGCGGCGCAGAGGGTTCTGCTTCATGGTGAAGTGCTCGTTTGTCCGGAAGTCGTAGATCCATAGGGCTCTGGTCCAGGGTGTCTCAGATGCGGGCTTCTTGTCGAAGAACAGCACGTTGGCCTTTACACCACCGGCGTAGAAGATGCCCGTGGGTAGGCGCAGAAGAGTGTGCAAATCGAATTCCTTGAGCAGTCTCCGACGCAGAGTCTCCCCTGCCCCACCCTCGAACAGGACATTGTCGGGCAAGACCACGGCAGCACGACCATTCATGTCGAGAATGGTCTTGATGTGCTGCACGAAGTTAAGTTGCTTGTTGGATGTCGTGACCCAGAAGTCATCGCGCACGATCTCTAGGTTGCCGGCAGTTTCTTTGCCGTCAGCCCCGATCATCTTCACACTCGACTTGGTGCCGAAGGGAGGATTGGCGAGCACCACGGAGTAGCGCCTGCCCGAATCCGCAGTGAGAGCATCCTTGACCTCTACGAGGCTCTGCCCATCTGGGGTGCCGATGCCGTGGAGCAGCATGTTCATCGCCGCCAAACGAGCAGTGCCATCAACCAGTTCCACACCGTGGACAAACGTGTCACGCAGATGGGTGCGCTGATCCGGAGTCATCTTGGTCGCTGTCTGACTCGCGTACTCGTGCGCCACTAGTAAGAAGCCACCCGTGCCACAGGCCGGGTCACACACAGAGTCCTTCACCGTGGGCTGAATGACGTCGACCATGGCATGGATGAGCGCTCTCGGAGTGAAGTACTGACCCGCACCAGACTTGAGGTCTTCAGCGCCCTTCTGCAACAACTCCTCATACGCGTCGCCCTTGATATCGACACCAGAAGCAGACCAGTTCTCTTTGTCAATCAGATCCACGATGAGGCGCTTGAGTTTGGCCGGGTCCTGAATCTTGTTCTGGGCCTTGCGAAAAATGACACCCAGCGTTCCCTGCTCGCGGCCCAACTTCTCAAGGATGTGCCGATAAGTGCGCTCAAGTTCGTCACCGTCTGCATCAAGGAGTCGCTGCCACGAACAATCCTTCGGAACAATTCGCTCCGGATTCAGCGTACGAGTCTCACGCTCATGCGCCATCTTCAGAAACAGCAAATATGTCAACTGCTCCGTGTAGTCAATCGTTCCCACGCCATCATCACGCAGAACATTGCAATAGGACCACAACTTATCGACAAGTTGACGTGAATTAGACACGAGCACCTCCAGTGAGTTGGCCCGAGAAGGCCGATCGCAGAACACATCGCCGCAAAGCAGTGGCAAGCCTCAGTAACTTGGCGGAAGACTCAATGGCAACCTCTGCTTTCGATAGCAGAAATTGGGCTCGAGCTACCAATTCAAGCTGCACTGCGAGCGGCGGCACTGGTACCAAAAACTTGCGCAGATCGGCTGCGGAAAGATTTGGTTGCGCTGTGCCATTGTCGTATTTTCTAATTTCTTGGTCAGACAGTTCACTTTGGAAGTAAAGCAAGAGGAACTCGGGAACTAGCTCACCCTTTGCACGAACAATTGCTAGAGAGGATGCAATCGCTCCCGGGCACATTTCCGTGTTGAGGGCAGCCTTTCCGAGAGATCCGCGAAGGCAAAAAAGGACGTCTCCTCGCTGAATCTTCCCATTGGAGAGAAGATCGAATCGCTCCTGAGTGATGTAATTAAGGTCTGCTTCTATGATACGCCCGCCCTTTAGATGTCCAGCATTTACGAATGGAATGCCCTGCGAAACGTATGCATCCCGCGATGGGTAGTTACTTCCACGGTCACCATTAATCACTTCCGCAAGATCGCCAAGGAATCTCCGCACAAACGGCTTCCCATCGTTCCCTTTGCTTAAAAGTACCTCTCGAATCACCGAGCTTCTCAAGGCTTCGGCGCGTTCCCCTGCCCAATCTATGCCTCTCGAAGCTGCGTCGAGGTGGCTGAGGTGGTCTTCGAGGATTGCGACGATGCGCCGCTGCTCCTCTAATGGGGGTAGGGGGATCCCGGCAGAAAGCACATCTGTATCTCGCACAGCTGGGTAACTCACCCCTCGCTGTTTCGGTAGGACCTGACTCATCAGGGACGAGCTGCCAAGGTAATGGAACAAAAAGCGCGGATCTACGCGATCGACGAGCGGGCGTAGGACGCAGAAGCCTGTAGACGCTATCGCGCCATGTAGATCGTCTCCAACGTAGGCGATCTTCTTGAGATAGGGACGCACGGTTGAGAAGAGAGAATCGCCAGACCGCACAGGTTGACGTGCTCGACCCGGGGCCGCCTCTGCTAGCAAGCGCTGAGGTTCGACAATGGCCATTCGATCGGGATCGATGGCACTGATGTCGATGTATCGAAAGGACTCCAGTCCAAGTTCAAGTGGATCCACCTTCTTTACGGGGGCGCACACTTCGCGCAACTGAACACTCCTCCAGCTTGGAGGCAATTCACTCATGCGGTGAGCTGCTCTCGGAGGCCTTCGATTGTGTTTGCGACGTGGGGGCCGAGGTCTCGTGCTGCTCCGTCGGCTCCTCCGCGTTCGGTGAAGGGTGAGTATTCGAGGTCTTGAATGTGGAAGGTGCCGGATTGAATGACAACGTTTTTGATGTTCTCTAGCCACCAGATTTCGGTGTCGGTGAATTTGGTTCCAGCTTGGGCTTGTTGTGCGAGCCAGTTGGTCCAGCGTTGTTCGATAGTGCTGGCGTAGGGCACGAGTTCGTTATCGAAGCCGATGGCGTAGCGGATGAGTGCTACGAGGTCTGTGGTGGTGTGGCGTGCGGAGTGTTTGACGCGTCCAGTATCGAGTGCCTCGTATGCGGACCAGAGGACGTCGACGGTCCAGTTGCGGGGTGGCCGGTTGATGCGGTCGGCGAGTTCTTTGAGCTCGTTGTAGGCGACCTTGGGATGTTTGGGTTGGGCGTAGATGGCTTGGATTGCGGTGATTTCGTCTTTGTTGGTTTCGAGGTAGTCGCGCCATGAGGTGACAATGGCGATTGCTTTGTCTTTGTCGACGTGGCCGGAGGCGTCGATGAGGGTGTCTTTGGACGTTTCGTCAATGAGTAGGTCGTGTGTAGCCCGAAGTTCAAGGAGTCGTTGGCGAAGTGGTGCGTTGCCGGCGATGGGTTCGATGACTCGGGCGACGATTTCTCGTCTCACGGTCTCTTCGTTGGCCGGTTGGCTGCTGGTAGTGGTTTCGGCTACGCGTTCGGCGATGACGTCTGGGTCTGCCACAGAGATGAGTCCGGCGAGGATGGCACTGAAGGGCTGCTTGGCGACAGCGTTGACTTCTACACGCTCTGCGGGGGTCATTTGGCGTTCTAGTCGTGCGAGTCGTGAGGCGAGGGTCGTGGTTTCGTCTGGGGTGATGGTGAAGTTGGCGGCCCTGTCGAGGAGTTGTTTCAAGGTGATGCTGCGGTCGCGCTGTAGGGGTGCCGCGTCGACAAAATCGTGTTCGGTGACCCCAACTGCATCAACGATCACGAACAGGTCTTTGGATTGCGCGTCTGGGGTGAGGGCTTGGAAGGTGGCGTTGTCGATGGTGCGGGCTCCGCGGCCTTTCATCTGCTCGAAGTAGGCCGCTGAGCGAACGTCGCGCATGAACATGACGCATTCGATGGGTTTGACGTCTGTGCCGGTGGCGATCATGTCGACGGTGACTGCGATGCGTAGTGTCGGGGAGTTGCGGAACTGTTGGAGCAGGGTCTTGGGGTCTTTGGCGTTGTAGGTGATTTTGGCGACGAAGTCGTTGCCTTTGCCGAAGACTTCCTTGATCTGGTTCACGATCTCTTCAGCATGGTTGTCGTCTTTGGCGAAGATCAACGTTTTGGGCACGGTGGAGCGGCCGGGGAAGATCTCAGTGAATAGCCGGTCGCGGAATGTGGACAGTATTGTGCGGATCTGGTCCTTACTCATGACCTTGCGATCCAACTCGCTGGCCACATAAAGCACGTCCTCGTCAATGGCTTCCAGGCGCTGCGCACGGGTGCGTTTGTTCATCACCGGGATGACGGATCCGGCTTCGATAGTCGATCCAGAATCGGTAATCTGTGTCTTGATCCGGTACACGTCAAAGTCAACGTTCACACCGTCCGCTACGGATTGGGGGTAGGTGTATTCAGCCACGAGGTTCTGGTTGAAGAAACCAAAGGTCTGCTTCATCGGTGTCGCGGTCAGGCCTACGATGTGTGCGTCGAAATACTCCACCACTCCACGCCATAGCCCATAGATCGACCGGTGGGCCTCGTCGACGATAACGAAGTCGAACGTCTCAGGGGGCAGGATGTCGTTGTACTGGACCTCGACTGGGGCATCGGGCATGTAGTCGTCGATGTTGGGGTCATCGCCATCCGGCACCTCTTGCCCGCGCAGCACGCTCCACACACGCTGGATCGTGGAGATGACGACCTTGCTAGACCCGACCATGCCTGAGGAAGTCAACTTGTCGACGTTGTACAACTCCGTGAACTTGCGCCCATCATCTGGCGTGGTCCAGTCGCGAAACTCCCGCAGCGTCTGGTCAGCGAGATTGTTCCGATCGACAAGAAACAGGACTCGGTTGACGCCGGCGAACTTCAGCAGCCGGTAGCACTCCGCCACTGCCATGCGGGTCTTGCCTGCACCCGTTGCCATTTGAACGAGTGAACGATCCCCGCCCTTGCCCAGGGCCATGGACTCCTCGATGGCGAGCACCGAACGTGCCGAGGCAGGGCGCATGTCGTAGCCGTCGAGGTTAGGCATCGAGCGGACCTTGCCGCGCCACGTCGGAGCATCAGGGTGCGCTACGGCGTCACGAAGGAATCGGGCCAGAGTTTCGGGCCTCGGGAAGCAGAACAGGCGACGATCCTTCGCATCCGGGTCGAAACCGTTAGTGAAACGAGTCTCTGTGCCACTGGCCTCGAAACGAAACGGCAACAAGCCCTCGCGCAGCACCGTGTTGGCCAGCATCTCTTTCGGCACGCCCTCGGCATAGCGCAGCGTCTGCCATTGCACACCCGAGAGCGGGGTGCCTGCAGGCTTCGCCTCAATCACGCCACACAATTGCTTATCAACATAGAGGAGGTAGTCAGCCCGCCCGGCGTCACCAAGATGTACTTCCCGAACAGCGACCCCGGAATTGTTGACAAGATCCACATCCTTGCGGTCACACACGAACCAGCCGGCCTGAGCCAACTGTCGATCAATGACTACGCGCGCCTGCTGCTCCGGCAACTCCGCGGGACTCACCGGGCACTCCTACCAGGACGAGAAAGGTCTCCAGGGCAGGCGTCGAGGCGCGGGAATCGACTCTTTTCTGTCACAACCCCCATGTCCCTCCCCGTCCCCTCACACAACCGACTCAAGCGGCCTTTTCAAGCGCGGACCCACTGCTCGTGGACTCTACCGGTGCCACGGGGTCAGCGAAGGCACTCAACCAGCGAAATGAGCTCTCCTCGTGCGACCCGCGCATTCCGCACCATCTGGCCCCTAGACTGAAGATCGTTCGGAGAATCTGGGGGAAAAATGAAAATTCGCATCGCTGCAATTCTTTCTGCGGTCATGGTGGCGTGCGCGGCTCTGACGGCGGTCAGCTCGGGCGGAGTCATGGCCGTAGGCGCAGTGGAGGTGCCTCCCGTCGCGGCGAAAATCGTGGCGCGTGGGCCGGGATCCCTTACCGTTGCGTGGCCCGCACCTGGGAACGATTTGGTGCCAGACGACTACCTCATTGAGTACGCGACAAGTCCCGGTGGCCCTTGGACTCGAGTAAATGATGGTGTGTCGAACGATCTCTCGGCGACAGTTCACGGATTGAATGCCCGCACCGGATACTACGTCCGCGTCGCATCTGAAGTTGCCGGGGCTCAAGGCCCATGGACTATTGCCTCAAGTGTCGTGTCCATATCGGCAGGAGTCTTCCACACCTGCGCACTACTCATAGACGGAACCATCCGGTGCTGGGGCGGCGGTACCCCGCAAGCTGAAGAATTGGCCCAGGCAAAGAATGCGATTGGGCTCTCGGTGCGGACGTTCAACACTTGCTGGTTGGAGGCAGATAATCATTATGAGTGTTTAGGTCAGCGCGGGAGTGGCGCGACAGCTATCGCAGCCGGCCAAAGCCATGCCTGCGTTCTCACCCAGTCGGCAACTGTCCAATGCTGGGGATATGGGGAGATGGGTCAACTAGGCAACGGCACGACTCCGACCTCTTCAGGCCTTGTCACAGTGTCCGGGCTATCAGGAGTCTCTGCGATAAGTGCAGGAAACTTTCACACCTGCGCAATTCTTGGTGATGGCTCAGCGAAGTGCTGGGGGTACAACGACAGAGGACTCCTCGGAGACGGGACTTCGACGTGGCGCAAAGTTCCAGTCCCTGTGAGTGGCGTCACCGATGCGATCGCGATCGCTGGTGGGACGTCCTTCAACTGTTTCCTGCGCACCAGCGGCGAAGTCACATGCTTTGGGTACGGGGGTCTCGAGGGAATTTTGGATGCAGAGTTGATCGCGGCCGGAGAGGTTGGGTTTTGTGCCCTGAGGTCGACTGGTGCCGTTCCCTGTTCCGGCAGCAATAGCTTCGTTGACAAAAGCACGGCAGGCGGAACAATTCTGGGCCTAGCTCTCGGAAACTTCCACACCTGTGCAGTGATCGCTGGCGAGGGCGTGAAGTGTCTCGGTCACGGAAATAGAGGCAACGAACAGGGGCAATTGGGTGACGGCTCCCTAGAGCCGCAAGATGGGCTGGTGTCAGTCATCGGCATGTCGCTCGAGGATCTCGCGACAACTCCGTCGAGTCCGCCCACCTCACCACAATCGCTCTCGCAATCTGCCCGAACAGCAACCACTGCCACGGTGACGTGGGGTGCGGCGACCGCCGATCAAGGTGCTCCGGTTACGGGCTACCGGGTGGAGTACGCGACTAGTGTGCAGGGTCCGTGGTCAACGTCTTCGACGACGGACGCAGCAACCCGGCAGGCGACGGTAACGGGGCTTCAAAGTGCGAGTACCTACGTCGTGCGGATCACTCCTTTGTCGGAAGCAGGGGATGGCGCCTCATCAGACCTGAGTACGGCGACGTCTGGGGTGCCTGGTGCACCGCCTTCGTTTCAGCAGTCTGCGCGGACAGCTAGCAGTGTCACGGTGACGTGGGGTGCGGCGACTCCGGATCAAGGTGCTCCGGTTACGGGCTACCGGGTGGAGTACGCGAACGTGATGTCGGGTGTGGGTCCATGGACGTTGGTCTCGGTTGCTTCCGCAGATGCCAGATCAATGACCGTGTCGGATCTTGCCGGAACATCGCGCTTCTTGGTGAGAGTCACGCCTCTCTCGAGCGCTGGCGATGGTGTGTCGGCGAGTGTGGCGACCTTCACCACAGGGACGCGCACCACACGCGTGCAAATCCGCACCGCATCAGGCCAGTTGGTCACGGGTGCGTCGATCCGATGGGTGAGCGGGGACCGCAGCTACGAGTCCGCGACGGCGGTCGGCTTAACCGCGGCCGGAGTTTCAGATCTAGCAAGAACACCGGCAGGACCGGTAACCATCTCGATGACAAACGGCTCATTGCCGGACGGTACAACTGTGTCCGGCTCATGGCGGGTGTTCCTCGGTAGTTCATCCACAGAGCCCCTGACAGTGCCGGATGCGCCCTTCTCGGGCGCGCGAACGGTGCTGGTAACACTTCCTGGGGGCCTGCCCGTATCCGGTGCCGCGGTGACTGTTGAAGGTATGAGTGGGGGTGCATCAGTCGGAGGATTCAGTTTTTCGGTTACCTCGCAGCAGTCAGGCACCACAAACCCAGACGGTGTATTTGTTGCCACGGGTTTCCCCTCATCGGGCACTCCTACAGCAACAGTGGTCTACAACGACGGTGTCCTCATTCAGCGACGCCAGAACGTGCCACTTGAGGACGCGGTAACCACAATTGAATTGTCGGAAATGCCTTACCTCGATCTAGCTATCGATGACGTCCAAGCAAATCTCAACGCGCTAGTGCCCGTGACCGTCGAAGTAAACGACATGGCTTCTGGAGGCTGGCAACGCACTCGCTCACTCAAGGGTGTGACGGTGACGATCATGGCTCCGGCCGGAGCATCCCAGAAGTGCAAGGGCGCGACTCTGACAGCGAAAACGGACAGCAAAGGCAAAGCGAAACTAGCCATCTGTGCCACGAAGTCCGGCGTCTACACGATCTCGGGCAAAGGCGCGGTAGCAACGACCGCTCTCACGCTGCGGGTGAAGGGGGCCGCACCTATGCCGGTCACCGCACTAAGCGCGGTCTCACCAGCGACGGGCAAGTTGCTGGTGTCCTGGAACCAACCGGTGTTCGCCGGAGGTAGTGGCTTCCCGATCACTGCTTACACGATCGTCCTCACGGGTGGGAAAAATCCTGTGACGGTGACACTTACTAAGGCGGCAGATGTAGCCAAGCGTTCCTACACATTCACCGGGTTAGCGAGTGCGAAGACGTATACGGCCACAGTGACAGCGTCGAACAAGGCAGGAGCTTCTGACGTAGTGCGGTCGACCGGCGGCGTTGCCTAAGTGGAATGCGAGTGGACCACTTGGAGCCATAGAGGGGGAACACAGTGGCTGTAAAACTGCCAGACCCTGCTGTCACTGCAGCACGAATGGACTTAAAGCAGGCATGTCAAACTTTGAACGAAAGCGTCATTCGTGACCTTCTGAAGACGAAATCCTCACTGATCCAGGCAGCCTACGGACCACAAAGCTGCGACTGGAATGGGGTGCGGGACCGGCTCCTCTCAGGGGTCGACCTTGACGGCAGCGGTTTCCCCGCAGACAGGGTCAACGAGATCCGGTCCGGCCTTTTACTCCACTCGTTCATCCACAACTCCAAGCCCGCCCCCTACGTCACCGCTGCGCTGCTCGGTCCCGGTCTTGACGCACATATATGGCCGGCGTTCTGGGAGGAGCGAGGAACATGGAAGAGGAAGGCTCCTGCCGCATGGGACGCAGTACTGCTCACTGCCCCGACGGGACTCGCTCTCGGCGCGGACGAGCTGGTCGACCTCTCGGCAGATGCGCGCGGACTGCTGGCACATACCGGGACCGTGGCGAAGGTGAAGACGGGTCATCTCCATACCTTCTGGATCGAGCCGACGTTGGACATCGACACCACGTTCTTCCCAGCGCTTCAAGAACTGGAAGACCACGGTCTCGCGCGTGGTTCGGAGCCTGCAGACAGGCTGCGGCTCCTGACCGCCGCTCAACTCGTTGAGTTGTTCCCTGAATGTGGTGACTCCGCGAAGAGCAAGAGTGCTCTCGTGGATGGAGTCTCTGCGATCTTGGATGATGAGGAGATCTTGGCCAGGCTGGAGCGCTTCCCGGATGCTGCCTCGCCTTATCTCGTCACGGTGGGGACTAATCGAGGCAAAGACGCTGATTGGCTTCTCTCGTTCAGTTCATTGCTCGCTGATTGGCTACTTCGGCGTGCTGAAGTTTCGAGCACGGTGCAGGTCGCGATGTCCAAAGGTGGAGCGCCGGGCGGATGGCATGTCATCAGGGCCGATCGGTGCAAAGTGTGCGCCATTGCACTCGACAACATTGCAGAGGCTGACGTAGAGAAGCTGCCACCATTTCACATCGGTTGCCACTGTTTCGTGATCGCCGACGGACCCTACGGGCTGCCCCCGGGACTCGTTGAGGGGATGCGTCGAGCGCCCCGGAACACGGCAACAAAGAATCCTGGCCCATCGAAACCGACCCCAGCGAAGGCTGCGGCTCTGCGAAAAACAAGCCCCCGGAAAGCAAGCCCCCGGAAACCTGCGAAACGTTCTAAACAACCGTCCATTCTGGGTGCCGTTATTGGAGGAGTCTTAGGGGGGCTTAGCACCAAACCCAAAAAGGCCACGAAACGTCAGGCAGCCGCGAAAAGGAACGCGAAGAAGTGGGGGAACTCCTACTAGTAGTCGCGGAGCGACTTGGCGCGCGTATGGTTCCGAGCCATGTTCAGTCGTGGCGGGTATTGCCCTGAAGGCCCAAGCTTGAGAGCAGAATCGGCTTTCGCCAAGGGTGCGACCCTGTGAGCAACTCCAGTAAGCACAGCCAGTAGCTCTACCTCCTCTAATTGACTCTCAGGGCTGCCCAAACGGCCGTAAATCCGCACTTCCCTGGGCTGAGTCTCTGCGCCGATGAGCGCCTATAGTGGTCTCGAGGGCAGTGTTGCCTCAGGGTGATCGGGGGCTGGAATGAACTTTTTGCGCAGGGTCATTGCGCCTACTTGCCTATCTCTGACGGTTGTCTTCCTGTCTCTCAGTGCCCCTTCTGTTTCCAGCGCCACCACCGTGCAGACCGTCTCAGTCCCGGGAGCACCGACCCTCGTGGTTACTTCCGGAGCCACAGGCTCGTCGCTGCAGTTGTCATGGAACGCACCTGCCAACGATGGTGGTTCTCCGATCACCGATTACACGATCCAGTACCGCAAGGTCGGTGAACTGTCCTGGTCAACGTTCACCCAAGTGTCGCCATCGGTTGCGACGACAGTGACGGTTACAGGTTTGACGCCCGGCTCGACGTATGTGTTCCGGGTGGCTGCAGTGAACACGGAAGGCACGAGCATGTGGAGTGGGCAGGAACCCATGCTCAACTCCGGGGCCGTTGGTTCATGCGCGGTTATGGCTGATGGCAGCGCCCATTGCTGGGGTCGCAACTACTACGGCCAGTTGGATAACAACTCGACCACGGACAGTCTTGTTCCAGTGCCAGTGACAGGTATCACCGGGCTAATACCCGCCACGACCGCCATCAGCGTAGGCACAGGTGACGAGCTTCTGCATTCATGTGCGGTGATGGCGGACGGCACCGCAAAATGCTGGGGCTTGAACAATTGGGGTCAGCTGGGTGACAACTCGACCACAAACAGTTCCGTCCCTATACCGGTGGCGGGTATCACCGGGTTGACTCCCGCCACGACCGCGCTCAGTGTGAGCACCAAGGACTTTCACTCTTGCGCAGTCATGGCGGATGGCACCGCAAAATGCTGGGGCAGAGGAGCCTCCGGCCAGTTGGGCGACGGCTCGGGGACAAACAGCCTTATCCCCGTGCCAGTGTGGGGTATCGACGGGTTGACGCCCGCCACGAGAGCAATCAGCGTGAGTACGGGTAACTTTCATTCATGTGCGGTGATGGCGGACGGCACCGCGAAATGCTGGGGAAGCAACATCCAGGGCGAGTTGGGTTTCAACTCGACCTATACCCCCGTCCCGTTGCCAGTGTCAGACATTGACGGGTTGACGCCTGCGTCGACCGTAGTCACCCTGAGTACCGGTTACTACCATTCGTGCGCGGTGATGGCGGATGGCACTGCAAAATGTTGGGGTGATGGCGTTACTGGAAAATTAGGCAATGGGACGACCACGAGTTCGCCTGTCCCTGTGTCGGTTTCAGGTATCACCGGGTTGACCCTCGCTGCGACCGCAGTAAGCGTGAGCGTTGGTCATTCTCATTCTTGTGCGCTGATGGCGGATGGCACCGCAAAGTGCTGGGGCTTGAACATCTACGGCCGACTAGGTAACGACTTCACTTATCAAAGTGCCGTCCCAGTGACAGTATCGGGAATCACCGCGTTGACGGCCTCCACGACCGCCGTCAGCGTGACTGCCGGTTTCCAACATACGTGTGCGGTGATGGCGGACGGCACCGCAAAATGCTGGGGCAACAACGGTAACGGCCAGTTAGGTGACGGCACGAGCGATGACAGTCCCGTACCAGTGCCGGTGTCGGGTATCACCGGGCTGTCAGCCGCGGCTCGGGTCGCGCCAGGAGCTTGGGGTCGAACGCTTGCGATCGCCCCAGGTGCTCCTATCGGTGTGAGCGCCTCAGGTGCTACAGGCTCGTCGCTGCAGGTGTCGTGGACCGTACCGAGCAGTGATGGTGGAGCCGTGATCACGGATTACACGATCGAGTACCGCCATACTTCGGCGAATTCCTGGACGACCTTCAACCATGTAGCTTCGGATTCGACATCCATCACGGTCACCGGTCTAACTCCAGGGGCGTCATACGTGTTTCAGGTTGCTGCGGTCAACTTGGTTGATACCGGCATGTTTTCGAGCCCATCGAGCGCCGCCTCCACACTGGCGAACGCACCCGGTATGCCGACTGGAGTGAGCGTTTCAGGTGCGACGGGTTCGTCGCTGCAGGTGTCGTGGACCGCTCCTGCCAATGATGGTGATTCAGCGATCCGCGATTACGCGATCCAGTACCGCAAGGTCGGTGAATTGTCCTGGTCGACATTCGCGGAAGTGTCGCCATCGATTGCGACGACAGTGACGGTTACAGGTTTGATGCCTGGGGCGACATACGTATTCCGGGTGGCTGCAGTGAACACGGTTGGCTCAAGTGTGTGGAGCGGACAAGAACCCACAATCGATGCCGGTACCTATCATTCGTGTGCGGTGATAGCGAATGGAACCGCAAAATGCTGGGGGTCCAACAACTACGGACAGTTGGGCAATAACTCGACCACAGACAGCCCTGTCCCTGTCCAAGTGTTGGGTATCACCGGGTTGTCTCCCGGCACGACCGCGCTTAGCGTGAATGCCGGAGGCTCTCATTCGTGTGCGGTGATGGCGGACGGCACCGCGAAATGTTGGGGTCGCAACTATTACGGCCGATTGGGCAACAACTCGACCACAAACAGCCCTGTCCCAGTACCCGTGTCGGGCATCACCGGGTTGACTCCTGCCACGACCGCGCTCAGCGTGAGCACCGGTGTTGATCATTCGTGTGCGGTGATGGCGGACGGCACGGCCCAATGCTGGGGCAGAGGAGACTACGGCCAGTTGGGCAACGGCTTGACCACAAACAGACTTGTCCCAGTGCCGGTGTCGGGTATTACCGGGCTGACACCCGCCACCACCGCGCTCAGCCTGACCACCGGTTCCCTTCATTCGTGTGCAGTGATGGCGGATGGCACCTCCAAATGCTGGGGCTATAACAGCTTTGGCCAATTGGGAAACGGCTCGAAGACGTACAGTCCCGTCCCAGGCCCGGTGCTCGTGTCGGGTATCACCGGATTATCTCCCGGCACGACCGCGCTTAGCGTGAGTGCCGGAGGCTCTCATTCGTGTGCGGTGATGGCGGACGGCACCGCGAAATGCTGGGGTAACAACAACAATGGCCAGGTGGGCAACAACTCGACCACGGAAAGTCTCGCCCCAGTACCGGTGTCGGGTATCACCGGGTCGGCACCCCCGTCGACCGCAGTCAGCGTGAGCACCGGGCAACTGTATTCGTGTGCGGTGATGGCGGACGGCACCGCTAGATGCTGGGGCGACAACACCTACGGCCCGTTGGGTAACAACTCGACCGACGACAGTCCCGTCCCTGTGCCGGTGTCGGGTACCACCGGGTTGACTCCTGCCGCAACCGCACTCAGCGTGAGCACCGGGGGATCTCATTCGTGTGCGGTGATGGCGGACGGCACCGCGAAATGCTGGGGTAACAACGGCTCAGGACAGTTAGGTAACAGCCTGACCACCCCTAGTCCCGTCCCGGTCCCGGTGCCGGTGTCGGGTATCACCGGCTTAACAGCCGCGACTCGGGTCGCGCAAAGTGCGTGGAGTCGCACGTTGGCGATCGCTCCGGGTATGCCGACAGATGTGGGTGCCTCTGGCGCGACGAGCTCTTCGCTGCAGCTGTCGTGGACCGCACCCACCAGTGATGGTGGTGCCGCGATCAGCGACTACGTAGTGCAGTACCGCCTTGCCTCGGCGAATTCCTGGACGACCTTCAACCATGTAGCTTCGGATTCGACATCCATCACAGTCACCGGTCTAACTCCAGGGGCGTCATACGTGTTTCAGGTTGCTGCGGTCAACTTGGTTGATACCGGCATGTTTTCGAGCCCATCGAGCGCGGCCTATACGCTACCCACGCCGGGCGCTCCCACCAATGTGATTGCCTCGGGCGCTACCGGTTCGTCAGTCCTGGTGTCGTGGTCTGCACCTTCCAGTGACGGTGGATCTCCGATCCATAACTACCTTGTACAATTTAGTGAATTCTCTAATTGGCCCCTGTCTTGGACAACATTCAGCCATCTCGACTCGGCGGCGACATCGATTACGGTCACTGGTTTAGAAGACGGCATGCGACTCGTGTTCCGCGTTGCTGCAGTCAACTCAGCTGGTAGTCTCAGCGCCTTCTCTGATCCATCTGTTGCGGTGCAGACCCTCTCTCCGCCGGATTTCCCAAGAAATGTGCGTCGTTTGGGTGCTACTGGTTCCTCAGTGCAGCTCTCTTGGGCCGCACCTGCAGACGACGGTGGCGCGGCGATCACGGACTACCGGGTCCGATACCGCCTTCCGGAAGGCGGATACTCAATATTCACCCATGACCCGTCACCCTCGACCTCAATCACTGTCACTGGCCTGGAACAGGCCACTAACTACATTTTCTGCGTTTCAGCAGTCAACTCAGTTCGCCATGGTCCCTGCGAAGAAGTATGGGCGGCTACCGCCTATCCCCCAAGCGCCCCCACAGACGTGCTTGGTTCGGGTGATACTGGTTCGTCAGTGCAACTCTCTTGGGCCGCACCTGCAGACGACGGTGGCGCGGCGATCACGGACTACCGGGTCCGATACCGCCTCGCGTCGGAAGACCAGTGGTCAATATTCACCCATGACCCGTCACCCTCGACGTCCATCACGGTTACCGGTTTAACTTCAGGTGCCTTATACGTGTTTCAAGTCGCGGCCGTCAACTCCGTTGATACCGGTGTTTACTCGAGCCCATCCAGCGCTACCTCTACGCTGGCCACCACGATCGCTCCCACACGTGTGATTGCTTCCAGCGCTACAGGTTCGTCGCTGCAGGTGTCGTGGACTGCACCCGTGAGCGATGGTGGCTCTCCGATTACCGACTACCGAGTGCAGTATCGCAAGAGTGGTGAGATGTCGTGGACTACGTTCAGCCATGACCCGTCGCCTGCGACGTCAATCACAGTCAGGAGTTTAACTTCAGCGTCTGTGTATGAATTCCGCACTGCTGCGGTTAACGGGGTTGGCCCGTCGGAGTGGTCAGCACCTTCGGAGGTCGCCGCAACATCCGGCACCCGGACGCAACGTCTCACGGTCCTTGATTCTGACGGGGCAGCGATAACCGGTGGGGTAGTCAGCTGGGCCACACTCGATGGCGACTTCCGGTCTGCTGCTGAGTACGGATTCACCGCGCTCGGCAATGTGGATCTTTTCCGTTTGCCTGCGGGCACCGTCCGCGTAACAGTGGAAGCAGCAACCTTGTCATCTGGTGCGATGGTCTCGGGGAGTTGGGACATCGTCTCGAGTGGGAATACGGCCTTGACCCTGCGCGTCCCGACCGAGAACTCAAGAGTTGAGCGGGTTGTTCGAGTCACGTCCGGTGGAACCCTTCCCATACTTGGTGCATCCGTGACGGTTAGCGGGCTCACGAAGTCAATAACAAGAAATGGCTTCACATTCTTCATCCCTGGAGTGAAGTCCTCAGGACTCACCGATGCTGATGGTTCTTTTGAAGCTCGAGGCTTTTCCGCGAATGGCGACCCTGTTGCCACGGTGATCTACAGCGACGGAATTTTGTGGCAGCGTCAACGCAACATTGTTCTATCCGCAGCGGTGACTGAGGTAGCGCTAGCGGACATGCCTTGGCTCCAGGTACCAGACACGCTCACGGCCACCATGGACCAGTTGGTGTCGGTACCGGTTAACGTGAAAGATCGAGTTCCTGCGATGGCTGCCCTTGCTCTTGGTCTTCCGCGCGCGACAGGGGTATCTGTGACGATCACGCCTCCTGCGGGTGCCACACAAAAGTGCAAGGGAAGCAAACTGAGCGGCGCAGCGGTCAATGGCAAAGTGACCCTCAAAGTGTGTGCAACAAAATCCGGTACCTACTCCATCGCAGGTAAGGGCGCAGTCGCCACAACCGCACTCACATTGCTAGTGACAGGCAGTGCGCCACTTCCCGTGACAAGCCTCAACGCAATCTCGCCATCGGTAGGAAAGATCGCGGTGGCATGGAACGCCCCAATATTTAACGGTGGAAAAGCTTTCCCAGTTAACGGCTACCGGATCGAACTGTCCTCGGGCGGGAAAGTAGTCAAGACCGTGACACTCACGAAGCCCGCAGACATCTCGAAGCGCTCCTGCATATTCGCCAATCTCACCAGCGCCAAAACGTATTCGGTTTCCGTGTGGGCTTCAAACAAAGTCGGGCAGTCCGATTCCCTCACGACAGCAGTCGGCGTCGCCTAACTTAAGAAACATTGCGAATATGGGCAGGAGCTCAAATTTCCCGGGCTCCCCCGCCTGTTCTGAAGCTGTATGAGGACCTCGAACATGCCACTGAAAAATACGCCTGAGGAGAACCTCACAGCGCTTACCCTCTGTCGCTACCTACTAGGCTCGTGTTCAAATACGGGGATGGAGACATAATGGAACCACCAATCATTGAGCCGCCACCTGGCTGGTACCGCGACCCACAATCTCCAGAGAGGTTGCGATACTGGGACGGCGGCATGTGGACTCAAGCCACCGCCAAGAAAAGCGAGCGATCCTACGGCGACCCACTAATAACGAAGCCAACTCCACCCGGTCCCGGTTCACCCGATCCATCCGGAAGCGGATGGGGGCCGATCCAGGTCCTCGGTTGCATCGGGTTCATCGTCGGCGCGACTATCTTCCTCGTCACCTTGTTCTATCGTTGAAATTGGCCATCTGCGAAGTCGTCCGATCCTTCACATGGCTCCGGGAGTCACCTGCGAGAGAAACGCTACCCCCGGACCCCCGGACGTGTAGGCACGCGGGGTCGTCAGGATCATGCCGATACCTAATCCATGAATTCGCCTCACAATCCCTATCAATTAAACGCACTGGCTCTTGACGGCCTCTGCAATTGAGTGCCCGTACTAGGTCAGCTGTCGGAGAGTAAGCGGGCCTTCGCGGCAGCGAACTCTGAGGCACTGAGGGCACCAGAGGCATGAAGTTCGCTCAACCGAGTGAGTTGACTCGAGAGGTCAACTGTCGGGAATGAAGGCTGACCTAGACCGGTACTGGCCGAGATGCCCTGTTCTCGGGCATTGGCCTCAAGAACCGCGTTTCCCGCGGCTACAAGCGTGTGGGCATTTGCGATTGTGGCGTCGGAAGGTGCTGCCACTTTGATCTGGTGCGTACGGGTCTCGGTGACGATCACGAGAAACACCGTTCCTTTGTTTGCCGAATTGCCAAGAGTCAAGCCAGCGGTAAGGAGGATTCCGGCTCCGACAGCCGCAGCATTTTTTCGCGTCGTGTTATCGCTGACCGAAATAGCCAGTAATTTCTCCGTCTTTCCGTCAGGACAGCCAACCCATCCCTTGGAGTAGATGGTCACGACTTTCAAAAACCCCAAGTTCTTCTGGGCCACCACAGTCCCAAACCGGTCCGCTTCTTGGCGCTTCACCTCCGCCTTCGCGAGGGCCCTCTGCTGGCTAGGTGCCAAATCCGAACCCGATGTTGGTCTCGTTCCGTCTGCGATTGCGAGCGGAGGGTTTACACAAAGAATCCATTCGGAACCTGTCCAAATGTGACCGTTGGAGAGGTCACCCTTTTCGAACCGCTCTGAATCAGGCTTAACTCCCCGAAGTTGCACCCATTCGTTGCCAATTAGAACCCAGCCATTCTCGTGCTGTCCCTGCTCGTATTCAGCCATGCACCACACCCCTCCGGTCACAGTACGTGTGGCAAAAAACGGGAGCGAAGACTGGTAGTTGCCGAACTGCGACTGGAAGATTCATCGACGCGGGCCTGCTAGAAGGACAAGTTCATTTAGGTTCATCTATCTAACCCCCCATGCTTCACAACACCCAAGAGAAACCAAGACCCTTGGCCTTCACAGCTTCAGTTGAGTCACATTTGAGACGTGCTTGGGCTCAAACTCGCTTAAGGAGATTCTAATTAGATCATTGACAGATTTGGCGAGATTCTCAGAAATTCTATGGACGCAGCTCCGAGAGCGGTTTTTCGCCGGCTACCCTCACGACAGGACTCTGAACTTCAACAAGATTCTGCATGTGGACGTCAAACTTCCTGAGCTGAGATTCTCGCCGGTTGGCGCTGCTCTCGCAGATTGAGAGTAATTGGTAGGGATCCGTGCCTTCGGCACTCCTCACCTACACCATGCCCCACGTGGTGCTCCGCACCCCGTTGCATGGTGTGCGGAACTTTGGAAGATGAAGTTATGTGAAGGAGCCAGAAGTCTGGGTCCCCTGCCACAGCGGACCCCCTGCCCGAAGCGTCTCTGGCCTTTTGGCCTCTCTCTACACCCGGTACGCGAGCCGGTGCCCCTACTTGATGCCCGGCTGAGGTTTCCCGAGGTCGTGCGGTTCACGATATGGAGGGAGAGGCTTGCACGCCGTGCTCCGTTTATGGTCGTGCTTGTGTATATCTATGGGCTAGACACGGGATGCCTCCAAAAGTGTCGCCAAAACTCGTCCAGAGCCGTCGCCGGTATGCGACGTGAAGAACCGATGCGCACGGAGGAGAGCTGACCTGAACGGATGAGGTCATAGACCCTCGCACGGCCTAGGCGCAGAGAGTCCATGACCTCTGGGACTGTGTAGAGATGCTGATTCACGATGGTGCCATTCTGCGGCGGGCGTTCGCCGCCACCTGAGACCAAGGCTGCCCGTGCGAACACGATCTGTTCCGGTCAAGTCCGGCAACTTCGAAAATCTCGAGTGGGCTTGTCCACACAGGGTTTGGCCAGACAGGACTCGAGTCGGCTGATACCGCGCGCGATCGGGGACGTCCGAAATTGCGAGTTACGACCACCTACTGACGTCTAGAATGGGGAACATGACGGGGGCGTGGATTCCGCTGCTAGCGATAGCCCTGTCTGTGCTCGTTTGGATCATGTTGTGGTCGATCTGGGCATACGCGGATCAAGCGCACTCGCGGACCATGGAGGAACAAGAGGAGAGCATCCGCAAAGATTTCATTCGGGATCAGCCCGAGGCGACATGGCAACAGATCGCTGCGGCTCCTCGGCTGATCCAGTCCCGGGAGTACGCCCGTCGCGAGACAAAAGAGCGCAAGTGGAAAAAGATTGGATCTTTCGCTGGAGTCACTGCTCTTTTGGCAGCCATATTCGTCGTACTCCCGCAAATTCACGACAGAAGGATCGACGATGCCCGCGCTCAGGCTCAGATCGCATTTTCTGCAGGGTGGGGCGAGATCTGCGAGGCGATCTTTACCTCTAGCCCTACAGAGACGTTGTACTACCACGGCGTCGCATACAAGAATGAATGGTGCAAAGGACTCAACCCCCAAACATTTCCCCAGGGATTTCCCACATGGCGCATTGACTTCGATTTCTGGGGGGAACCCGGGGCCCAGTCGTACATTGACGCAGGCACACGTCAAGGCAGAAGCATGGCATGGAGAACCATCTTTGCGGCCGTGCCGGAACTCTGCTTCGACTCAAAATGCTGGGACATGTTCGGGATGATTGATGAGCTGCGTCGGATCTACCCGCAGGATGAAAGGGACTCAGGATTCTGGCATCTTGCCGTGCCCGATCATCTCTAGAAGATCGCTCAACACGATGAAATAGGCGCAAGCAGCGATATACTTTTAGGCGTTGCGAAACCGTGCTTCAGCATCTAACAGTGCAGGGGGTTGAAATGTTGCCAGGATTTCGACGATTTGCTTGGGCACCAATCCTTGTGGCTGTGGCCGCGCTCGCAGCCTGCTCATCTGGTCAAGGCACCGTTAGCTCTTCTCCGAAGGGCAAGCCACCCAAAAGTTCATCATCGTCACAGGCGACTTCTTCGCCCACGGCGACCGCTCTTTCCTTCGGACGTCTCGATATTGCGATCAACGAGGCGGGTCCGCGTCTTGTCGGCAATCTGAGCATGATCACCGCCCGAAACACAGGCGAGTTCGCCGGGGCTGTCGACAACTACCTGGCAGCTATGGTCACAGACCACGTCACTGAACTCGCATTCGCCACGCAGTTTGCGAAGCTGGAGTCACCAAAATTGCAGCAGCTGTGTCCACACGTGCATGTCCTTGACAGCAGCCAGGAGTTCATCACTGACTACCTCAGGGAGTGGGAACCATTCAACCCACTAGACGCTCGCGTGACGCAGGTAGGTGCTGATTGGGAGTCGGTCCTCGCCGGGTCGGCGGACTTTGTGCCTTTGTGCGGCGGGGTGGACCCGGTCATGTGCAGCGCGGAGATCGCCGGGATTGCCTGGATCTATTCACAAACAAGCAAGTTGCTTAGATCTGACGGTTACGGGGTATACCTCGAACAATTGCAGCCACTCTTCGACAACATATTCAAGAACGCGCGGTTTATGAAAGGCGAGGGCTGTATTCCGCGACCGCCTTCGTCTCCGCGTCCATGTGCCAAGAGTCTCGATTTGACCTACATCCCCCCGGTCGTTGTGGGTGAATCAAGGGCAGATCGCATCTTGACTCGCTACTTTGCAGACATCCAAATGTCTCAAGCCGCGTTGACCGCTTTGTCGTGCCGCTAGGGCCCAGGCACTGGGCTACTGCCTTGATAATTGTGTCCCGCCTGCGTAAGTGGCCTGGCACCACTCTTCGCGACAAGAGGTTTATGGGGGGCAAACCGTCAGCAGACCGTCTGCGACTCTCGAACCGCCTATACCGCTCGACAAAAACCCCCATACAGCAGGGGCTTTTCGACACTCAACAACAAGAGACTCCAAGCCTTGCTACTCGAGCAATAGAATGCCTATTCGGTAGACGCCATGGGCGTTGACCGTGGCAATAATGCACTTGAGAGCGGGGTGGGGGGACAAAGTGCGAAAAGGCCTCGCAGTTTTACCGGCAATGTCTGCCTTCGATCCGCCACTCTCAGATGAGGGTGTCCTAGATCCACTCGGCATGGCCCCAATCGCTGACCGGCTCGCCAACACTTATGCCGACCCGATGACGGCTCGCATGCGACGAATTCGATTTGTCAGTGCGATGTGCCTCGGCGCATTGGTGGCTCCTCGGCTCGAGGGAGTTCAAGCGGGGGCACGGGGGGACAGCCCAGATCTTGCCTTCGAGCGAATGGCAGTTGAAGCGCTAGCTCTCGATAAGTCGGCGTCTGCTGAGATTGGAATCCCTGGAATCGCAAAAGCGCATGCCGCTCTCGCTGTAGGGCAACGGCTGAACGCAGGCGGGTACCTGAAGGGCCCACGGGTCTTCGGATTTCATGGCGTCTATCGGCCCTTCGCTGTTGCGCTTGGATTGGTGGATCGTGAAGGCGGACTTTTGCCAGCTGGCCGCGACTTGATAGAGGCCCTTGAACGCGACCACAAACTTGACGGTCTTCTCAGCGGACGTGCTGGCACTCCGGGTGGCGAATTTCTCAATTGGCTCGCCGAGGAGACTCGCAAAGCCTTTGTTGCAGGACAAAACACCTTTGCACAGCGCAAAACCAATTTTCTGCCGCACCTTGTCGCACTCACAAGACCAGCTGGAATGAGTCGGCAGGAGCGGGTTTCACTTCGGAAGGCACTCAGCACTCCCCCAGCACTCAGTCGAAACGAGTCAGATGCGAACGCCTTCGTGGAGACACTCGGGATCCTTCGAGATCATCCTTTCGAATCCGACAACTACGAATTCGATGCGGTTGAGACGGTCATGCGACATGCATCGGTCAATCTCGCGGCCCGTATGGCGGCGGTGCAGAAATTTGAAGACTTTGCGGGCGACCTGCTCTGGGCTTTTGACACTTACCGGTGGATGAGCACCACATCGCCAAGCAGCACGCCGAGTCTCTCAGCTATCAACGAAAGTGAAGCCCTAAGACAGACGGCTGTGGAAATTCGTGGAAAGTACGCGTCAGCCCGCCTGGCACTAGAGAGGCTTGCCGAAGTGGGATCGGATCCGAGTTTGGGTCAGGCGTTTGAGAGGGAATTCAGCGCCTTCGGCGACGAAACGCTTAGCCCCGAAAATCTGATTAGCACGGTGATATTTCGCCACGGGTTGGTGCAGAGAAACAAAGCTCCGAGCGGCAAGCGCTCCTGGTTTGACGAGGTGGGCGGCACGTGGGCTGTGCGACACATGTTTAGGGTCGACGATGAACCCGAAAGGCGCGAATCCTTTGTGCACCCCTACCGGTTCATCGCTATGACATCTTTCTTGGCAGATACCCATGGATGAACAGAGACTTCTTGACCACTGGTTGGCACCCGAGGGAGCCGGTCAACCCATGGCCGTAGTGGCCACCTCTTTCACCTTCGATACAGACTTTTTTCGTGACGATTGCCTCGCACGCTTTCTCGGCATGCGCGTCGCCTTAGGAGAAGGTTCCACTTCTTCACTGGTGCAACTCAATGAGCTAGAGGAGTGCCTTGCTCAAGTGACAGCGACCGCGATCATTGACCGTAGCGCAGGCGTTGAGGCTCGCAATCTTCGTTGGGACGTACTTCCAGTCGTCCACAAGGGCGGTCTACTCCATGCCAAGACTGCGATGCTCATGTGGGAGAACTCCATACGCATCATCATCGGATCCGCAAATCTCACACCGGCGGGATACCGGCGGCAGCAGGAGATCGCGGTCGCCTTCGAACTCGAATCCAACGGACAAGTCCCGAGGAAATTCTGGGATGACTACGCAGAGGAGCTGAGGCGCATAGTCTTGCTGGTCCCAGACGATGTCACAGCTACAGGCCCGAAATCTAGGGCCCTCGCCGCGGTGGATCTTCTAGAACAGCGGATTCTTGAAGTGGCGCCTCCTGCACGAACAGATGCGCGAGTGACTCTTGCGCCGTCCCGACCGGGACAGTCAGCCTTAGACGTCCTTCGAGATTCTTGGGTGGGTCCGAAAGCCCGACGACTCACGGCGATGTCTCCGTACTGGGACCGCGAAGATGCGGGCAAGAACGATGCGGTTCGTGCTCTCACTGGCTTGCTGGCTGCCACAGGTGAAGCGAGTGCATACCTCGCAGTGCCAATTAGAGTTTCCGACGCTGGGCAGCTCACCAATGCGCCTGATGGTCTTCCTAAACGAGCCTGTCGTCAGGGCATAACGATCGAGTTGGACGGCATCTCTGACTATCCAGGCAACGAGTTTCGACGACTGCATGCAAAGGCGTTGCTTGTCGAGAGCGATGAATGGATCTCGCTCATGATCGGATCCTCGAACATGACCTCAGCTGGCCTTGGCCTAAACCCTGTCGCTGGGAATATCGAACTCAACGTAATCTTCGGCGCTCCTCAATCGAGCGCACTGGGCAAAGCGCTCCAAAAGGTCCTACCCGACTCAGAGCACATCGATATGGATGCTGTTCGGTTTGGGCCCCTCGACGATGAGCAAGAGGATGAGCCGTCTGGCGCAATCCTGCCGGCAGCTTTCCTAAGTGCTGTTCTTTCACGATGTGGTGAGCGCTGGGAGCTTCTCATGAAGGTCGATCCCCAAGAATTACCTCAATGGTGGGAAGCTAAGACCACGGATAACAAATTGATGGTCGCGAGTTCGGACTCTTCAATTTCCGGAGACGTGGTGCGCTACCAAGTCGCAAATGGTGAAGCCCTTCCGCTCGGCCTGATCGTGAAGTGGACAGACCCGAAAGGGCATGAGCAGCATGCCGATTGGATCATTAACGTGGCTGAGCCTGCTGACCTGCCACTTGATGATCGACTGAGGGCAATTCCCATCGACCTAATCATTCAAGCTCTGTCGTTGCGAGGAGTCGATCCTTCGATCACTTTCGAGCGCCTCCTCGAAAGCTGGGACTCGAACGAACACGCCTCCACATCAAATTTGCTTCTAGATCCTCTGAGAGCCTACGACGACTCGCGAGCGCTCCTACGCCGAATGACGACCTACGGGCGGGCCTTGGACACACTTCGTCGACAGCTATCGCGCCCCTGCCCGACTGGAGCCGCACTGTCATGGCGCCTAACAGGAGTTATCTCCCCTGCCCGCCTAGCTGAGGGCTGGGTAAACCAGTTCGAGGCCGAGGATTTGCCTCTCGAGCTTGCGCACTTCCTCCTGGCAGAAATTCAGATCACGCTACACAGAGTTGAGTGGGCAACCGCAGTGCAAGGCCTCGATGCGACGGCTGTATCCAACGCAAAGAGCGTGATGCAATCCCGGTGGCAGGCTGCCTACGACCGACTCCCACCGCTGCCTTCAGGCTCAGAGCTACACGAGTATGTCCGGGAAAGCGTGGCGCTCCATGCCTCGTAACCAAGCCGCCCGCTTCGCATGGCGGCCCGAGATCACCCTTGGTGGTAGTGATGCGATCAGTGCCGCGGACGCTGCGCGCCAAACACAGACGGCACAGGCCATCATTACGCGTCTTCAGGAACAGCCGGGATTAGTACTTGCTGATGAGGTCGGGCTCGGGAAGACTTTCGTCGCACTTGCTGTAGCAGCGTCGGTCGCGCTTTCGACCGGTCGCAAAAGTCCGGTAGTCGTAATGGTCCCTCCTGCTTTGAAGACTAAGTGGCCGCTGGAGTGGGTCACCTTCGAGCAAAATTGCTTACCAAAGGGACACGGACTGGTCGCGACTGATCACACTGTGGAGAAGCCCGCTGACTTTCTTCGTCTCTTTGATGATTCACGGACTGACATCGCGTTTGTCGCCCACGGGGCACTAACGCGTCAGGTCGATGATCCGTTCACTCGACTCGCCATCATTAAGGCGGCATTTCACCGGACTCAACTTTCGCGGCAAAAGAGTGCTTTTGCCCGCTGGGCTTCTTCTCTCCTACGAAACAACTTCGACGAGGACACGACCCTGCTCTTACTGGAAACACCAATCTCGGAATGGAAGGACCTTTGGAACTCTCGGAAAAAGGGTCCACAACTGGACGATGATCCGGTTTTCCTTCGCCTCCCGAGCATGATCAAAGACAGCGGTGTGTCTCTCGCGCCTCTCCGGGAGGTACTGAGATCTCTACCGCTGAACCAAAGCCCAAACATTGATAGGCGACTCAAGAGAATCAAACCTGAATTGATTGCTGCGATTCAAGATGTATGGAATGGCGCCATCGGCCATGCCTCAATTCACTCTCCACTTTTGATCCTGGATGAAGCGCATCACGTTCGCCACCACACCCGAGTTGCTCGGCTCTTCACCACCCCAGAGGGTGTGGGTGACGCCGAGGCTCTGCACTCAGGTGGGGCCCTCGCGGGCAAATTTGATCGAATGCTGTTCCTGACGGCCACTCCATTTCAGCTAGGTCATCAAGAACTCATCAGCGTGCTAGAACGCTTTAACGGAATCAACTGGCCCAACGCTGCAGCTGCTACAGAGTTCAACGGGACTCTCACGTCTCTAGCCTCAGCATTGGACCGATATCAGGAATCTGCCAAGCTCTTCGAACGTGCTTGGGGACGGCTCACTCCTTCAGATCTGGGGGAGGTACCTGATTCGTGGTGGGATGAGAAAATGGGAGTTCTCACGACGACAAATGGCCGGGTGAGTGAAGCGCGAGCTGATGTCTCAAGACTGGTGCGCGATTGCGCGAAGACACAGAAACTCCTTGCGCCGTGGATCATACGCCACGTTCGTGACGATCGATCGACTCGAAGAGTTGTACTCCCGGGGGAAGCAATCCGCGATCAAGGAAATCCCGAAGTCGGGCTGAATATCCCGTCTGATGCACTCTTTCCATTCCTCATTGCAGCTCGAGCCCGAACTATCGTGGCCGAGAACAATAGGAGAGGCTCATCGGCGCGCGCCCATTTTGCTGAGGGCCTTGCCTCCTCGTTTGAGGCGTACCGATTCACGCGAGAGGGTCGCCTCGACGTGGACGGTGACGACTCTCCCGGGCAGCTAGAACATGACCCCGATCTCGCGTGGTACCTGGACCGGATTGAAAAGGCGCTTCCTCGCGATCGCGAACCCGGCACCCCAGTGCACCCCAAAGTCGCAGCAACTGTCGATCGAACCGTCAGGGCCTGGGCTGCTGGAGAGAAGGTCCTCATCTTCTGCTTCTATCGCGAAACTGGGAAAGCTCTCCGGCGAGAGGTGTCAGCGGCCATTGAGCGCCGGATCTTCGACGACGCCGCCCGATTGCTCAATATCGACCCGAGTGATTCAGTAGCGATTTCGGAAAGACTCAAGCGCATCGCGATTAACTCTCTTGACTCTGACTCTCGTACGCGAAGAGAGATTGATGCTCTCTTGCTGGATATGTGCCGCCCCATGAATTTCACTCCTGAGGAGTCGGAGTTGTTTGGGGACGTAGTCCGCGGTTTCCTTCGGACAGAGTCCTTTATCGTGCGCTACGTATTGCCGCACGGGCAAGATGGCGATGCACTTCTCGCCGCACTCCGAGGTGACGATGGCGGGAGCGAGCCCTTGCGAGACCGCCTTGAGCGATTCCTAGAACGTCTCGCGAAGCTCCCCGACCAGCGTCGCGCTCAGGTTCTCAAATCGCTTGACGAATACAAAACCGGTCGCACGATGACCACTTTGCTCTCCGCCGAAGGCGACACACATAAGACCATGGTTCTCCCCAATGTGCGGCTTGCCAATGGTGGCGTAAAGCAGGAGACGCGCGAAGTGCTTGTCACTGCATTCAATATGCCATTCTTCCCCGAGGTTCTCATTGCGAGTCCGGTGTTAAGTGAGGGCGTTGATCTGCATTGGGAGTGCCGAACGGTAATTCATCATGATCTCGATTGGAACCCGAGCTCCCTTGAGCAGAGAAACGGTCGGGTGGACCGCATTGGAAGCCGATCCGAGATCATTGGATCACCCATCGAGATATACCAGCCATACACGACTGGACTTCAGGATGAGAAGACATACAAGGTCGTCACTGATCGGGCTCGTTGGTTCAATATTGTGATGGGTGAGCAAGAGGATCTCTCCGAATCTGGCACAGACCAAATCGCGGAGCGCGTTGCAATTCCGCCAGGCCTAGTCAAGGCCCTGACTCACGACTTGCGCGTTTACCGCTCTTAGCCTTAGCGGCGTCAATCTCTGAGGTACTTGCGCATGATGGATTGTCCAATCGCGTGGGGTCCGCCCTCGCGAATGTTGCTCCACAAATGCACTGACCCATCTGACTCGGTCCAGCCGTCTTCGGTGAAGGTGGCCACTAGCTCGCCCGCCCGGTCTCGTACGGTGACAGGGCCGAGTGGAGATACCAATTCGAAGGTCGCCCCAGCCTGCCTGCGGAGCATTGATTCCGCGGTCTGAACACCCCAAGTGATCCGATCTGAGATTGCCGCTTCCGCATCTGGTGTGGCGGGGTTCACTCCGCAGTATTCGGGACGTTGTAACAGCTCGGCGTGCTCTTCTTCACTCATCTCCGCCACCGCTTCAGCCCATCCTTTGCCGGTGATGCTGGGGTCGGCTTCGACCAGCCGTTTCATGTAATCCGCGTCTTGCTCGTCGGTTGGCTGCATAGGGTCCATCCCAGCATTCGCCTTGACCCATTGGTTGTAGACCTCGGTCGGAGAACTAACGCGCTTCTTTTCGCTCATTTGGATTCCTTTTCGGGGTCAGGCGGCTCAGGCTGCATGTCTTTCACCAAGTGCTTCCAAGCCTCCTGGGCCCAAGCCATGATTTCTTCGTCCGTCATACGAGCCGGTGCCTTGGGCGTCGATACAACCTTCAACTCTTGCTTCTTTTTCTCAGACATTTTGACCCTCCCGTTTAGTTAACTAAATCAGTGATGAGATGTGCGGCCGTTCGGTTCGAACGAAACGCAGACAACTACGGGTAATTGAGATTGAAGATCATGTCGTCCATGCGATAGCTGACCGCGTGTCGGATGTTGAAGATGCGGCTAGATTCTCCATCTAATTCGATCGCCCACAGCCAAGCAGCAGCCGGAAACCTTGGAGACTCCTCCCCTCTAGGCATCTCCTGCGCATCGCCCAGAATTCCATCGGCGAATTCGTACAGTGCAAGCAGACGTTCCTGAACGAAGCCATCCTCGCCTTCAATGGATTCGTGCCAAATTGGAAGAGCTCGGGCCTCCGGATTCTCCAAAACGGCAGCGATCGAATAGCAGGCAACAGCGACGCGGGAATCAGGCGTCTCATCAGCACACAACCACATGCCAAGTTCATCCATTCCGATCTCCTCAGCGAAGCCGGCTGCATCATCGGCTGCCCGCTGATTCCACTCGTCATACGCCCAGACGCGCCCCTCGTGTGTGGTAATCGGGCCCCGTCGATCGATGATGATTCGAGGAGACATCTGGACGTCATACAGATAGAGGCAGTCACTTTGGCCATCAGCCGAGCGCAGGCACATAAGGAAGAGTTCTGGAAGCCCGCGACCGACTATTTCGGCGGTCAACTGCCAAGACCGCAGGTGCGCCAAACGTTCTTCTTCGCGCATAACTCCCCCAACCGCTTTGTCTTTCGTTTTCACCGTAGCCGTCGGGGCTGACACTTAGGTTCAGCATTGGCCCGAATATGCGCCAACAGAGATCCTTCCGGGCCTTTGGCAAGGCGGAACCGAGGACGCCGATGCGATGCCCGCGCCATGGGGAGTCGAGGAGCTGCGGTTTGGCTTTCCCGATAGTTGTCTGACCCCACTGGTAGAACTTAAAGCAGTCAGCTTGGCACGCAACGCGTACCAACACTGGCTCGCAGGTGAGCGGGTTCTGATCCGCTGCCAAGCGGGGGTTAACAGGTCCGGCCTCGTGATGGCCTTGGTGCTGATGCACCACGGGTTCAGCGCCGCAAGTGCCTTGACACTCCAGCGAAGCCGTCGCGGCAACGCAGTTCTCTCCAACGGGAACTTCGAGGCGTGGCTGCTGGGCCCATCTGCGGAAGGGCTCATTGCTGAGCACGCAACACCCAGCACGTTCGATCGTTCGACAGAAGCCTGAGGAGGCAACCATGCACATCACAGCCCATCTTGATCTTGACCTGATCGCCCTCGACGAGGAGAACCAGGTCACGTGCCTGCTCGAGCTCACTGCACCCGCCGATGAGCGAGTTGCCGAACGTCCCGCACGTACGTTGGTCGTGGTACTCGACCGCTCCGGTTCCATGAGTGGCGAGCCACTAGAGGCGGCCCGCACGTCCATCGAGTCCCTGGCGCGACGGCTCGGGCAGCGCGACTGCTTCGGCTTGGTCGTTTTCGATGACGATGCGCAGGTCACCATTCCGGTTCGTCCGATGGCCGACCACAACCTCGAAGCACTCATTCACACGGTGCGCGGCATCCATTCTGGTGGTTCTACCAATCTTTCGGGTGGCTACCTGCTGGCCTTGCGTGAAGTGAAGTCGTCGCTCGCTGCCACCGGACACACCGGTGCCACGTTGTTGCTGCTTTCCGATGGTCACGCCAACGCCGGCGAGGTCGATCCGCAGCGTATGCACGATGTGGCACGCAGTGCGGTCAGCGACTCTATTGTCACCAGCACCGTCGGCCTCGGCCTCGATTACGACGAGGTGCTGCTTGACGCCATGACACGGGGTGGCAACGGCACCCACAGGTTCGCTGAAACAGTCGATGTGGCCTCTGCCGAGATCGCACAAACGGTGTCCGATCTGCTCGACGTATCGGTGCTCGCTGCCACATTGCGAATCACGCCAAGTGACGCAGCGGTCAACCGCATCACCGTGCGGCACGATGTTCCGCACTGGGCCGACGACCGCTCGGTGGTTGTCACACTAGGCGACCTCTACTCCGGCGAGCAGCGCCGCCTTTTGGTGCAACTCGGAGTCGAAGCCGTACGGGAGCTCGGAACTCGGCCGATCGCTGAGCTACAGCTGCAGTTCACTTCGGCAGTCGACCTTGCCGAGCACCGCATCACGATGCCGATTGTCGTCAACGTGGTGCCCGGAGACGAAGCGCGTGGTGTGCTGCCAAACCCGGTGGTCGAAGTCGAGCGTCTCATCCTCGAGGTCGACGAGACCAAGAAGGCCGCGGCCGAAGCTCTACGCAACTACGACCCCGAAACCGCTGCCTCGGCCATCGCCGATGCAGTGCAGAAAGTTTCGTCGAAGCGCAACGAAGCCGCCGACATCTCCGAGGAAGTCGCCGCGCGCCTTGACAAGACCTTGGCAGAGTTGCGTGACTTCGAAGTGAGCCTGGAAACGATGCCGATGGCGTTCAACTCCAAGATGTTCACGGAGTCGATGGCAGAGAGCCGCGGGAAGACGTCGCGTCGCAAGCCTCGGCCGAACACGCCTGATTCTTCCGAGGATGAGTTGTGACCGATTCGATGGTGTTCGTTCACAGCGACGAGCGGGCGGGCTGGCTGTTCGCACGCAGCCAGCCGACTCAGGCGGGGTGGCTACCAGCGGGGTTCGTCGAGCGCGCGAAAAGCTATCCGGGGCGCCGCGTAGGCTCGGCCTTGGAATTCAACAGGGGGAATCATGCAACGAATTGATGGGCGCTGGGTAGTCTCACCGCAGGACCTTGTCGCGGAGTTGGAGTGCGACCATCGTGTGGCGTTGAATGTGGCACGCGTCCTCGGCAATCTGGCGCACGAGAGCGTAGATGACCCCATGCTCGATTTGCTCGCAGAGCAAGGCCGCCAGCACGAGCGACGCCGGCTCGAAGAGTTGCCTCTAGGGGATGTACGCATCATCGCAACACCGGTGAACTACGACGATGCCAGCTACCGTGCCGCCTGGCAGGCCACCGAGCAAGCCATGTGCGATGAAGTGCCGGTCATCTACCAGGCCACTCTCTATACGGGCGATTTCCTTGGTTATGTCGACTTTCTCGCACTCGCTTATGACGAGAGTGGCAACATCGAGCGTGGGGCCGATGGGCGCGCGGTCTACGAACCCATTGACGCAAAGTCCGCCACATCAGCGAAGCGCACTGCAGCGCTCCAGGTCGGCGCCTACGCCGAGGCTCTGGTGCGACTCGGTTGGCCGATGCCTAAGCGGGTGCACCTGTGGCTCGCACGTGACGAGAACTGGCATGGCGATGCTGATCGCTTCGCGGCAGCGGCTCGGGAAGTGCGCGAACGCCTACAAAATCGTCTCGAAACTGCGGGTGGCTTGCCAGACCCGATCTGGGCAGCACAACGGGAAGCGTGCACTCGCTGCGATTGGGCGACGCTGTGTAAGGACGGCCGTCGTGAGGATCGCGACCTCTCGCTCGTACAAGGCATCCGATCCACCACACGGGACAAACTAATCGACGCGGGGATAGCCACAATCGACCAACTGGCAACAGTCGATCCAACGAACCGGCCAAACAAAGTCTCGACGAACACCTTCGAGAAATTGCGCGCCCAAGCTGCCCTGCAGGTCCGCGCCGAGCAGGCCGTGGAAATCCTATTCGAGGTTGTTGACCAAAATGTCCTAGACGCGATGCCCACCCGCGACGCGGGTGACATTTGGTTCGACATGGAAGGCTTCCCACAATGGCTCGACGGCCGCAGTCTCGAATACATGTTTGGCTATGGCTGGCTTGAAAACGGTGAATTCAAGTTCCATGCCTACATTGCGCATAATCGGGCTGAAGAACGCATCGCGTTTGTGAGCTTCGTCGACGAGGTGATGGCCCGTCGTGCCGCGAATCCTGGGATGCATATCTATCACTACGCCAACTATGAGCGTGCGGCTCTACTTTCTCTCGCGCAGCGGCATGGAGTGCGCGAAAGTGAGGTTGATCAGATCGTGAGTGAAAAACGCCTAGTTGACTTGTTCAAAACCGTGAGGAACGGCATGCGCTTCTCGACAGAATCGCTCTCGTTGAAGTACATCGAGCCGGTCTACAACGTCACGCGCGCGAAAGACGACGATGCGGTTGTCAGCGCACTGGGCTCAGTCATTGAGTACGACCTCTTCATGCAGGAGCGTGCCAACGGGCATCTTCCCGAGGCTCAAGAACGCCTAGACAGAATCGAGCGCTACAACGAGGTCGATTGCCTATCGACGATGGAACTCGACGACTGGCTGCGCGCGCTGCCGGGCACGAGCAGTGCGGCGCGCAGCGCGGCGCCGTTCGCACCCGAGGGTGACTCTGAAGATTCAGGCATCGCACCAGAGATCGCGACTCTCATCAAGGCACTCTATAGCGGCGTACCCGACGACTTGGCGCAGCGCACACCGGAGCAGCGTGCTCGTGCACTGCTCGCGGCGGCCGTTAACTTCCATCGGCGCGAGGATCGTCCGCAGTGGTGGCAGATGTTCGAGTGGAGCGAGGCCGACGACGACACACTGCGCGACACGCCGGCAATTTTCGTCGCCGATCATGTGAGTGCGACAGACTGGGGGAAGAGCGGTCGGCAGCGGAATGAACGTCGATCCGTCACCATAACTTCTCACACGCAGGAGCCTCGTGACGTCTTCGACCGTCCCGGACCTGTCTTCCTGCTCTACGACACGCCACTTTTAGGCGCGTTTCGCGTCGAGGGGCCCCGTAACTTTCGTAAAGCGTCCATCGTCCAGATCGGCAACGACATAGTCGTTGAAGAACTTGCGGGGGCCGAGGAAGAGATCTGGGACGCGCTCCCGATCGCCGTGCTGCCTCGTGGACCCGTCGACACCCGAGCGCTCAAGAAGGCACTGACCGAGCTCGCACAAGAAGTTTGCAATCGACTGAGCCAATCAGATGAGGCATTTCCGCCATCGACATGGGGCGATCTACTGCTTGGCGATGCGCCCCGTCGACGCACTCCCCTGCATCGCACCGGTATCGATGTAGATGACATCGCGATGGCTCTGAAGACTGCAGATTCGTATGTTGCTGTGCAAGGTCCCCCTGGCACCGGCAAGACTTATGTGGGCTCACGTGTCGTAGCGCGGCTCGCAGCAGAGGGCTGGCGCATTGGTGTCGTGGCTCAGTCACATGCGGTGGTCGAGAACTTCCTCGAAGCCGTGCATGACACCGATCCCCTCGTACCGATCGGCAAAGAACCGCAAGACGGTGCAGACCAGACAATGCCATGGCACGTCAAAAAACTTGACACATTCACCGATCGCCAATTCAAGGGATTTGTCATCGGTGGAACCGCATGGACTTTCTGCCGCGACTCAGTCCGCACTTTGGGTCTTGATTTGCTCGTCATCGATGAGGCGGGGCAGTTCTCGTTGGCCAACGCGATAGCAACGGGACGAACCGTGCGCACCATGCTCCTACTGGGCGATCCCCAACAACTCCCTCAGGTCAGTCAAGCAATACACCCCGAACCAGTGCAACTCTCTGTGCTAGAGCACGTGAGTGCCGGTAACCGAGTCATGCCGGCGGACCGCGGCTACTTCCTCGCGTCCACCTACCGCATGCATCCGGCTCTTGCCGCGCCGGTGTCGCGGTTGCAGTACGACGGGCGACTTCACGCGGCGCCGGTCACTTCAATGCGTCATCTCGAATCGATTGAAGCCGGTATCACCACGATCCAAGTGCCACATGAGGGAAACACGACCTCAAGCATCGAAGAAGCACGCGAGGTCGTACGTCTTGCCAAGTCGCTGCTCGGGCAAACATGGATTGACGCCAAACATGACGTGGCACTGGCGCCAAGGCCACTAGCGGAAGATGACCTCATCGTGGTGGCCGCCTACAACGCTCAAGTACGACTGATACGCCGGCTGCTAGCCGAATCGGGTCTCACCAGCGTTCCCGTGGGCACGGTGGACAAGTTCCAAGGCCGTGAGGCACCCGTGGTCATCGTCAGCATGGCAACCTCAAGCGGCGAAGACTTACCGCGGGGCATCGACTTCCTACTCTCGCCCAACCGCTTAAACGTCGCGGTCAGCCGAGGAAAATGGGCCTGTCTTCTCGTCCACTCCCCCGCCTTGCGTGCGATCGCGCCCGGAAGCGTCGAGGGCTTGAGTTATTTGGGTGCGTTTCTTGGTCTCACAGTCACGGACGACTGAGACGATTCGCAACGATGTGCGCTACGAACTCATCCTCAAACGTAGCCGCCCACTCAATTATCTCTGAGTGTGTATCGGGGAGCAAGCAAGCCAAGCCGACCACCCATGGATCACAGGACTCAAGAACAAACTTCTGTTGTTCCCACGGAAGTTGATCCCAAACCATGGCGTCTGGAAATGGCTTGCGACACGAATACGTCCAGCGAGCAGCTCCGTCGATTTCACAGTCCATACCCCAGTCATTCGACAACTTGATCAATGTGTCCAAAGATGCGTCACCAAGTTGAGCTACGAGGTCGCACAGTGCGGTCCGCACGACCTCAAGTCGATCCGCTTCTTCAACTGATGCGACATAGTCCTCGTCCTGAAACACCCCCCACAAGACGTCTGTGTTGTAGTCAGTGAATGCTTCGCACAGGCACTCGAGATACCGCCTCACAACCGGATCTTCATCGTCCGCAAAATTGCATTCGAGCAGAGAGCGAGGCTGGGGAATGCCTGTGTTCATGGCGCTGTATTGCCAATTGCTTTCAATAGAGTCATGTACAAGGTCGCGCGCGTCTTCCTGCTTGGCGACAAACTCACTCCAAGGCTCAAAGACACTTTTCAGCGAGTTCCATGGCCAACGCCGTTCAGACGTCCAATCATTGTCACCACGCACGAGCACCCAAGACAAGGACCGAATCTCTCGTTTCTTGAAGTCTATGGATATCGACATCCAACCTTCTGACCCGCTCGATACCTGTTCGGTCTCCAAACTGGCAACGCCCGCAGAAAGCGCCTCTCGGAGTAAAACTCGAATGACCGCACCCTGGTTGACGGAGCCTTGTATAAACCCACTAGAAGGCGCCAGCGCATCACAAAAATCCTGTGACTGAGGTGCTTCAAAGAACCGGGCATCAAGCCGGACATTGTTAAACGGCCTCATGGCTTCCCTTAATCGGCAACAGAGATATTAGCTTGGACGCTACTGAAATCTATTTCGATTGGTGAGACTCCGTTGCCGGATCCCACTCAAGTTCGACCATGACGCGATTGATGTCTGGCAACACCTGCTTGCCCTGCTTCACAGTCCAGCCACGCTTCAACGCTTCGATGGTGCCGGGATAGACACCCCAATATCGCGTTGCTGCGTGCTTGCCATCACCCATGCAGTCGGAACGACGCTCACCGTGCGTGTGGCACAGTCCGATTTCGCAGGCGCCGGTATGAAGCTCGCCCTGCGTGACTTTGCACGACGGACACTTCGCGAGCCGGGTCACCTGCCAAGCGCCGAGTGCTTCACGATCGAGGTACAGCTCGAAGTTGGAGTTGGCCCTCACCAGGATTGCGTCAGCGAGACTCGAGATGAACCCTCGGGTTGCCTTGGACTGTGCCGCACCCGCGCCATGCGCGGTGAAATCACCATGAAACATCAGGTGGCGAATGCCTTCGGCCACCGGCAGTACGTCGTCGTTTGCCTCATCGCTGGCAAGGCTCGCCAGCCGACCGATCAGGGCCTTGTTGTCGACTGAAGCCATTAGGAACTCACGAAGTTTTGTGCTGCTAGACGCTCGATAGTTCTTGGCCAGCGCCGGATCGGGTAGGTGGCGCGTGCCGCGCTTGTCGCTCAGCGCCTTGTTGAGTGCCTCAAGTGCCGAATAGGCGAGAGCAGCTTGCATTGCCGCGTTGTAGGCCTCTTGCGTGGCGTCACTAAACCCGACGATCTGCAGACCCTCAATGGAAGTTGCGACGTTGTATCTTGCTGCGAATCGCGCAAACTCCGGCGCAGGCTTACCCCCGACCGCCGAGATATACCGCTTCCACGCTGATGGATTGCTCATCGTTCCCCCTATAGGTCCGTTCCGGCTTTCAGTCCAAATACTGCTGTCCAAGGTTCTACTGCGCTTCTACTACTTGCCGCCTTTGTCTCCGAAAGCTCCTACGGGTAGTGGGCAAGAGGCAAGCATCGTCACCAACCAGATCGGCTGGCTAAGGCCTCCTGCACCCCAGGGAGATCGCAGTCGGAAAGCTTCGCTAGCACCTCTGCTGAGGAGTTGGGGTGTAAAGCAACAGCCTCTGCAATGGAATCGCCATTCATGAAGTCGAAAGCATCGGACTCCGCCAACTGAATGAGCAAGTTTGCGGGAGTAGCGGGGTTGTGTGCGAGTCCCCAAGCAATCGGTCCCGAAACTCCCTCAACTTTCAACTGTTCGTTCAGCAACTCGAAAAAATCGCCATCAATCCCTGGGTTAATTGCAACGTGGTACCTCAGCAGATTCTCCGGGGCTTTGCTCCAGCGCAGTAGATGCTCTTTGGGTGTTTCAGGATCACGGGCCGCTTCCAAGTCGGAGAGAAACTGTAACGCAGCAGGAGGGCAATTCGGATTAGTCTTCACGTCGGCTCGGACGTCCTCGGACTGATCCCGCGTCATTAACCCTAGAAGATCCGGATGGGCCGCTTCATTTAGTGCGACTTCCATACGGACTACATCGATCTCGTGACATAACCCCAGAGCCCAAAGTACTTCAGGCTGTGTGTCAGGTTCACTCGCCAAATCCACGGGTCCTGCAGCCTCAGCGGGATGATCGCGGAGCCACAAATTGCCCGCTTGCACTAACTCCCTCTGTTCCTCGCTCAGACTTTCCAAGTCATACATGTGGTCTCCCCTGCCATCACCAAAAGATTTCTAAATTTCTCAGAGTCTGCCATTAAAAAAAGCTATTCGTGCGAGAACCTGAGTGATTCTCCTCCGGGTTCGTGCGTCCCAAAGGTCGTGTTGCAGGTGCGATGCACTGCCCAAATAGTGGACAAACTCGCGATCTATCGCATTACGTAATGGCACCTCAAGCACGGCAATGTCCGAGAAGAAGGTGGCCGACAATTCGCGATCCCATACATACAGGGCCAACATGCAGGGTTGACCTCCTGTCGCGCGGAGGTCTGCAGCGAAGCGAGGAATCGACTCCTCGGCGCTTTTGTTTTGCACATGGCAACGCGCCGATGGTGGCTTGGCTTGTCGGTCGGCACCGCTAACCTGAAGGTCATGCTCTTGAGGGGGAGGCACGATGTCGAGCAATGAAGGTTCGGGCGCAATGAAGGTCGTGCAGGTGATGGCCGCGATTCTTGCGGCGGCTGCGGGGGTGTGGAGCTTGTTGCTGACGTGGACCGCGTTCTTCGGCGGTCAGGCTCCGCTATCGCCGTGGGAGTTCACCGGGTTCAGTCTCGGACGCGGGTTGCTATGGCTGTTCATCATCGACCCGATCGTGCTGACGGTCGTCTACTGGGGATTCATGTTGATCATGCTGCCGCTAATCGCGCTCGCATCATGGATCGGTGGGCGCAAGGACGGTTGATTCCTGCGTTGGCGTTAACGGCTACGCATGCGGGCCGATTGTGATGATCGTGATCACGTCAGAGCCTGGTCCGTAATGCCAGAAGATGCGCCACGCGCTAGGCGTGTGATTCTCGACGTAGGAGTCCCAGACATCTTCGCCCGCTGAGCCGTGGATGCTGCGGTACTTATGTGAGTGCAGGCCGGGGTAGGTCGGATCAAGCAGGGCCATTTACCACGCCAACGCATTGCGTGAAGTCGCCTAGATCGACCGTCTCACCGGCTGCGCTTTGCGCGAGGCCGCGGGCGAGACTCTCTTTGAGCTGCTGGTGCTCCCAGACGAGGAGTTCGCGTTCAGGGGTGGAGTCTGGCGGGGTCATGTCTCCAAGCGTCATGAGTTTCTCCTTTCAATAGGCGATACCTATTCATCCATGGTGGGTTGAATGGCCGGCGCATTGGATTTCCACAGATTTAGAAAATATCCCGAAAACACTTGACACTAGTACGTCCGTTCGATTAATATCTTTTCACCAGTTAATCCACGAGGGGAGGTCCGGATGAGCACCACCGAATTGCTGCTTGCCGACCTCCAGGGGCAGTGGCGGGTGCCGGTCGAGTGGGTCTACGAGTTCGCCGACTTCCATGGGGCGCCGGCCACCGGCGACGACCTGCGCGATCTGCGGGCGGAGTTGCTCGACGTGATGGCCCGTATGAATGAGGCAGCCGCTGGGCTCCCCCTCGCGATGGCGACCGACGACGAGGTCGGCGAGGCGCTGCTCGATCTGGCGAAAGCGCAACGTCAGATGGACGCCGCGATCAGCGATGTGGCCGGGCGATTCTCCGGCGGCAACGTGTGGCCCGCGGAGGGTTGCCGTTCTGCGCGCGATTGGTTGCGGCGGCATACCAACGCGAGCTCCGGCGATGCGGGCCAGCCGTTCGACTCCGCGATCTGGATGCGGCGCTACCCGGCGATGGCGCAGGCGTGGCGCGAGGCCGCGATCTCACGCCGCCACATGCGCGCCCTCGACCACATGCACAAGACCTTCCCGCGCCTCTCCGCCGCGTTGACGCAGATCGAAGCCGAGCTGGCCGAGGGCGCGAAGGACCTCGACCCCGCCGCATTCGGCAACACACTCCTGCGCACGTTGCAGCGCATCGATCCCGACGCAATCGACGAGGCCGAGGCGAAGCGTCGTCGCGACTCGTACGGCTTCCGCGCATCCACGCTCCCCGACGGCTCCGTGCTTGTCGACGGTCTGCTGCCCGCAGAAGTCGGAGCGCAACTCATCGCAGCGCTTGGGTCTGCGCGCGACGCGATACGCAATCGCGAGGCGGCTGAGTTGGCGGCCAAACTCGCCGCATGCGGGTGCGAAGACGCGGGGTGGTGCAAGCACGCCGAAGGGATCATGGCCGAGCAGCCACTTCCTGACGCGAGCCTGCCCAGTGACACCAAGCCGAGCCTGGCCAGTCGCAATGTCGAAGCACTCGCGCTCATCCTCGACGCCGCAGCAACTGCGACGGGCGACGCGCGTCTGCCTGACACGGGCGGCGAACGGCCGGTCGTACACATCACCATTGACTCGCAGTCGCTCATCGATCACGGCAGCGCGGCGCCGGGGTGGATTCAGTCGCTCACGGGCACGCAGATCACGCCCATCACCGCGACAGCAGCGCAGCGACTCTCCTGCGACGCGGTCGCGCAACTGCTCGTGCTCAATCCAGCCGGCGATCTCGATGCGATCAGCGCGAAGTGGCGCATCACTCCCCCACAGATGCGCCGCGCGATCCTCACCCGCGACCACGGCAAGTGCAGATTCCCTGGCTGCCACACGCAGATTCGCGAAGTACACCACGTCATTCATTGGGCAAAGGGCGGCAAGACGACATCCGACAACCTCGTCGGCTTATGTAGTCATCACCACCACTTAGCTCATGAAGGTGGGTGGAGTCTGTCCGGAGATCCCAACCGAACTCTGCGATTTACGAATCCTGCGGGTCGGTTCTGGGACTCGGATCCACCGCTACGCGATTGACGTAGTCCTCAAGTGCCCGGCGTGCTAACGCCGAAATACTCAATCCCTCTTGCTGCGCAATCGCTGTTGCGCGCTCGCGCAAATCCGGAGTGAGCCGAAAGCCGATCGTGGGTGACTCTGCGGATTCGCCATTGAGTGACGGGCGACCGCGTTGGGGGTAGATAAACGTCACAAGCCCTGCGTCGTAAGCCGCATCGAACTCCGCGAGCATTGCAGCTACGGTCTTCTCGTCGTACTTTTTATCCAATTCGGTCAACTTCGGCTTCTTCTTAGTGGTCTTCTTACTCACGATCGTTGTCCCCTTTCAAATTCCAGTTCGAATTTTGCTCGCATGTCCATGGCGTGAATCACCACAAGACGCTCAGTCTCGAGAACCACCATCACTTCAAGGCGACGACCGGTGTCATCCACTCCGAGAAACATCTCTCGGGGTGCTCGACCGTCCTCCGTCGGAAACGGAATTCTGGTCACTGGGTTGGCGAGAACATGGCGCATACGTTCGCGGCCGATCCGGTGCTTACGAGACGACTGGGTGAACTCCACCCAGACACGACCAATTATTGTGAAACAGTATTGGCCTGTCAAGGCAGGACACCGGGAAATAGGAACGGCACGTGAGCAGAGTGCGCTGGATTTCACTACATATATAGAGGTGCGGGCAAGGCTGTGGACGAGCGTTAGCGAATGCCCGAGTCGCACTCGATGGCGATGGTGACGGGGCCAGTCGAGACTGTGAGCGGAGTGGTCGGGCAATTGGGCATGCCGCTGGGAGCCTGCACCTCGACGGAGTACGAGCCCGCGGCGAGGGAGATCGTGAAACTGCCATCGGCGTCGCTGGTCGTACGAGCTACTTCGTTGTCACCGTTGAGGAAAACGATGGGGGCCACGACGGGGATGGGCGGGCACTTCTCCCCTGGACGCTCGACGGGACAACCCGGGGTGGCTAGCGCGGTGCCAGAGACCTGGTAGGTCGCAGCAGTCGAACTGCAGCCTGCGAGGACTACGCCTACTAGCAATAATCCGAAGAGCCCACGCGACTTCATCTGGTGAGTATCACCTACGCGGGACCGTTAAGGGCGAGATCGTGATGCTTGCCACCACCCTCTAGCCACACTAGGTTCACAACATGCGCCGAATCATCACACTTGTCCTTGCCTCTGCAATCGCGATTCCACTGGCTGGGTTCGCCACCAGCGCGCAAGCAGCCCCGAGGGCCGATCGCATCTTCTTGCATGTTGACACGCGTACGGTGATCGACGTGGGCGCGACAGGCAGCAGCCTGGGCGACCTGACCATCACTCATGGCACGCTTGCCAACACGTTGGAGGGCGACAAGATCGGATCTTGGACGGCTCGACTTGTCGTGGTGGTACCGGGCGCAACCAAGGAGCGTCGCGACACCTTGCTGCACTTTATTTTGCCG